>CAZWCS010000014.1:0-45724 GCA_964632805.1 uncultured Desulfobacterales bacterium | reverse complement strand
TTTACATAATATATCTTATCGGACATTATAGGAAAAAAGAAGAAATGTAAGAAAATATAATGGTGTCAACTGGAAAAAATATTAGATATAATAAACGCACAAAAATGGCCGGAATTTTTCCATGTGGCAAACAATCGTCAAGAATCGAATTGAATTTTACCCTTGTCTGAAGAAAGTAATGAATACAACAAAAAATCAATCTTTCAAACAGTTTGTGATTGTGTTCCTGCTGGCTGGATTTTTGATCGGCTGCGGCGGCTACACCGCGATTACGTTCCACCTGGATGCGCCCGCAGTGACCCGGGTGGTTCCGAAGTATCCCCAAGCCATTGTGGTGTATGACAGCTGGAGTGGAAATACCGAGCTGATTGCCGAAGTGATCGCGGACAAACTCCGGGCGCCGGCGGTGCATGTGATGGACACCGGCGAATATGAGCTGGCGGATTACGATTTTATTGTGGTGGGCTCTCCAGTTCATGAAGGCTTTCCCACCCGCAGAATTGCCAAATTTCTCGACGGGCTGGAGAAGCCGCCCCTGTCCGCCGTGTTTGTCACTTTCGGAGCGCCGGGGTTCGGCCCCTTTACCGCCAATCTTTGCCTGGATAAAATGGAGAAAAAACTTGGCGGAACCAGTCTGGGCCGGTTTAAATGCCACGGATTTCATCAGATCATGCGAACCTATCCCGACCATCCCGATGAAAAAGACGAATCCGAGGCAGCGCAGTTTGCCGCGGGGTTGTTGGAGCGTTGCGCAACAGCGGTCCAACCGGAAAAAACCAAGGATTGAAACGATAAACAGACGGGAAAGGAAAATGCCGTAAAAATGGGCTGGCCGGACCCGGAAAAATTCATCGGAAAAAATGCCTGTGTGGTCTGCGGGGAATGTTTGCAGCGATGCGAGTTTCTGAGGCTGTCCGCAAAAGAGGCCAAACAGGAAATCGTGCGGCTGGTAAAAGGCAAAGAAACCCGCTACGTTCTGCAACATTGCCGTTCCTGCGGGCGGTGCAACGCCTACTGCCCGCAGAGGATGGACATTTTCACCCTGATTGTAATGCGCCAGTATGAAAAGCACCAGCAGAAGGGACTCCCCCGCAAATGCCTCTTTCCCCTGCCCCTGGTGACCAACAGCGTCTGGACAGCCACCAGCAGCTATCTTTCCCCAACGGAGAAAGCCGCTCTGGCTACCTGGTCAAAACTGCCGCAGGGAAAGGACGTCCTCTATCCGGGCTGTGCCGCCCGCCTTTTTCCCTATCTTCTTGATTCTTCCCTGTTTGCCAATCTGGATATCATGGGTTCTCTGGGGTTTTGCGGCGGCGGCATGCATTACCAGGCCGGTCTGTTGAACGTGGTGGAATTTCTGGGCAAAAGGATCGAAAACACCCTGCAGAACCTGGACATCCAGAAATTTGTCATGATCTGCCCCAGTTGCAATTTCATGTTCAGAACAATCATGCCGAACTATTTGGACGCCCGGTTTGATTTTTCGATGCAGTCGATGGTGGAATGGCTATGGGAAAATATTGACAACGAAACCATTCCCATCCGGCAAAAAGTCCGGAAAACGGCAGTAGTTCAAGAAGCCTGTCACGGCAAAGCCGCCGGGCAATTTCCGGTGGTAAAAAACATTCTGGACGCCATCGGAGTAGAAATCGTGGCCATTGAAAAAAGTGACACGGCCATCAACTGCTGCGGCATGGGGGATATCAGCATTTTCTTCAACCCCTTCCGCATGATTGCCCACGGTGTCAAGCATTGGCGCAGATTCGGAAAAAGCCGGGCGGACCTCCTGCTTACCTATTGTCCGGGTTGTCTGTTGATTCTGGCCGGAACGAAAATGTTTTATCCCACCGCCATGGATATTTATCACCTGATCGAACTGGTGCAACTGGCCGCCGGCGAGGTACCGGCCCATCACCATCGCCGCATGGCCGTCCGGACCTTCAAAGGCATGACCTTCAAGGGGCTGCCGCAGATGCTCTCCACGAAAAGGCTTACGCCCCGGGAGGTATTGGGGCAGGTTCGTGCCAGTCTCAGCCGTTTGGAGACAGAAGGAGAATTATAAAGGAGAAAAAACATGAGATTTTTCAAAATCGCTGTTTCCCTGCTTGCCAGTCTGATATTTTTGAATTTTTACAAAATATTGAAAAATTTCCGCCGTCAATGGGAGGGACGGTCGGTGGCGGATATTCTGGGGGTAGCCGCCGCAGAAGCCACGGAAAAAGACCTGGAAAAATTAACTGATGCGGAACTGATGCAGCTTTTTCTGGCCGCCCCGGCGCCTTCACTGACCAGCCTGCAAGGAGAGTACCGGGCCAAAAACGCGGGCACCGGAGCGCACCGGACTGTGGCGGAAGTGATTACCAATCACGTTTTCGGCTTCGGTACCGGGGACTGGATCGGCAAGGCCTTCCGTCCCCTGGACAGCAACCGCGGCGAAGGATACAATCTGTTTGTCACCCGGGACAAATCGGGCCAAGAGGTGGTGGAACGGATCAAAAAAATGGAGACTTATGTGGGGCCCTCCGATCTGGATGGAAAGGATTCCTATCACCTGGAGTACGCCCCGCACAATCCCCTGACATTCTCCCCCGCCCTGTCCGCCCATTTTATGCATGATGAGGTCCGGCAGATTAACGAGCATCTTTTCGTCTGCATGGGGTACAGCACCCAGCAGTGGGCCTCCTTCTTGTCCCCCGGCGGCGGAACCCTCAATCCCGCGCCCTTTATTCTGATCGGACCGCCTGCCGAGTGGGTGGGGATATAAGATTGCGAATGCTTTACCGCTCAACCTTTAGACTCACGGAGGAACCAACGTGACTTCCATCGCTTTTGATCCCGAACTGTGCGAGGCCTGCCAGACGGTTGACTGCCTGATGAAATGCCAGCACATCTCTTTTACCGATCCGGCCGAGGCCAGAGCCGAAAAATCCAGAATCAATGCCGGCGAAGACAGCCGGGTTCTGCACGAATGCCTGACCTGTTACGCCTGCCAGGAATACTGCCCCAACCATAACAACCCCTTCTTTCTGCTGGTAGACCGGCAGGAGGAGCGCGATATCTGGCCCGCCCCCCGGCCCATCCTCACGGAGCAGCTCAAAATGATGGCGCCCAAAGGCCGCATCACCCCCCAGATCGTTTCCGCTCCGGTGATAAACATGTGCGCCTTCCCCATGCTGACCGGATCCATTCGCGGCAAGTTGTTTGAAAACGCCTCGATCATCGAAGGCACGGACATTTTCTGTAACATCATGTGGCTGCATTTCGCCCGCAATTCGGTCATCCGGGAGCGGGTGCCGCAGATGATTGACAATATCCGGCATTATTACCTGAAAGACAACGGCATCGACGAAATGATCTGTTTCCACGACGAATGCTACGGCACCTACACCAGCCTGGCCAAAGCCTTCGGCATCGAGGTGCCGTTTACGCCAATCCACCTGTTTGATTATATCGACCGGCGACTGGATGACCTGGCGGCGGATATCACCCCTTTGAACGTTAAAATCGCCTATCAGCGACCCTGTTCCAGCCGGCTCATCCCGGAAACCGAGCCGGTACTGGACCGGATCTTTGAAAAAATCGGCGCCGACCGGGTGCCCCGCACTTATGACCGGGAAAACGCCCTGTGCTGCGGAGGCGTGCCCCGGGCGCATCAGCGGGACGAATACGCCGATGAACTGGTGGAAAAAAATATTCAGGACATGCTGGCCACCGGCGCCGGCTACTGCGTTTTCAACTGCCCCTTCTGCCTGGCCACCATGGCCGAAGAAGTGGCCGACTGCGGATTAATGCCGATCCTGGTCAGTGATCTGGTGTTGCAGGCATTGGGAGAATAATCCATGAACGAGCTGGTGAAACGTTTGCAGAAAATTGTGGGCCCGGTCCATGTTTCGGCCGAGCCCGAGGAACGGTACCTTTATTCCCGGGATCAGGGCACCATGCCGCCACGGGAACCGGATGCGGTGGTTATGCCCGTCACGACCGAAGAAGTACAGGCAGTCGTAAGGCTGGCCAACGAGATGCATATACCGCTGGTACCCATGGGCGGCGGGCTGGTGCTGTCCGGATTAACCCGGGCCTTAAAAGGCGGCCTGATCGTGGACATGAAACGCATGAACCGGATCCTTGCGGTCAATCCGCACAGCCGGTACGCCGTGGTGGAAGGCGGTGTCTCTCAGGGCATGCTTAAAGCCTGGTTGCAAAAACACCATCCCGAGCTGAAGCATTCCATGCCGGACGCACCCCCCACCGCTACCCTGGCCGGCAATATCTGTATTCACGGTTCCGGCCACCTGTCCGTTCTGGGCGGCTATCATTCGGATATGCTCAATGGCCTGGAGGTGGTTCTCCCCACCGGAGAGGTGGTCCGCACCGGCTCGTGCAGTGTCTCCGACGGCTGGTTTGCCAAATCTCCCCTGCCGGATCTGTCCGGCCTGTTTCTGGGCTGGTCCGGCACCACCGGCATCATCACCAAGCTGGGAGTCCAGCTGTTTCCCAGTTACCGCTACAACGACGTATTGATTTTTGTCTGTGAAACCGCCGCTCTTATGCCCGAGGCAATTTCCCGGCTGACCGCCACCCAGGTGGCCGAAGACATGACGCCCTGGATGACGCCCAAACCGGAATGGGCCCGGGGATTTTTCCACATCAATATCGCCTACGGCGGCCAGAGCAAAAAAGAACTGCATTTTAAACGCAACCTGCTGCAGGCCGCGGTAAAAGAGTATGCCGATCAAAAAATCGCCGGGTTTCTGCCCATTCCGCCACCGCAAAAAGCCCGTTTTATGGAGATCCCCGCCCCGGACCTGGTTCGGTTTGCAGATGTTCGCAAAGGCGGTGGGTTTGAATATGTAGGCGCCATCATGGCCATCGAGCGATTTCCGGACGCCTATGAGATCGGCCTGCGTATGGCGGAAAAACATAAGGTGTCTTACTCGCTGGGCGCCCGCATCGTAGGGGCGGGTCATTCCATGATGTTTTTCTTCGCCTACGCCTTTAACCGGGCGGACCCGGAAGACATCCAACGGGCTGCCGCTGCGCTGGAAGAAACCAATCGGGCCTGCCTGGATCTGGGCGGCATTCCCTGGAAAGCCGAGCAGCCGGCGCAGCAGGCGATCATCAATAAAATGAATCCCGGCACTTTTGCCCTGATGAACCGGGTCCGGGACAGTCTGGATCCCAACCATATAATGAATCCCGGCAACTGGGAAACGGAATAACCCGCCGCCCGGTGCGGCCAAGGAGAGACAAGCGCCATGAAGCATCAGGAAATCCTGCATCGCTGTTTTCGCTGCGGCTACTGCAAACTGCCGTCCAATTACATCGATATCAACTGCCCGCCCTATTACACCTGCCGCCTGGAAACCTTTTCCCCCGGCGGCCGGATGTGGCTGCTGCGGGCCTGGCTGGAGGGTGAGCTCGCCGAGAGCGTCCGGCTGGGAGAAATCCTGTTTTCCTGCACCGGTTGCGGCAATTGTGTGGAGTGTTGCGCTTTCCCCGGCTTCCGGGAAGAGCTGTTGGCAGCTTTTACCGCCGGCCGGGAAGCCCTGCTGGAGACCGGCACGGTGCCCGCGGCAGTGCGGGATTATCTGACCCGGGTCCAGCGCTCCGGCAACCCGTATGGCAAATCTCCCAAAAAACGGGCGGACTGGGCCTTGGCAGCCGGATTGGAGCCGTTTGACGGCCATGACTTCCTGTTTTTCGCCGGCGACGTGGGCTCTTATGATCCCCGGGGACAGGAGATTGCACAGAATGTGGCTACAGCCCTGAAAAAAGCCGGCATTCCCTTCGGGGTCCTGACGGACGAGGAGCAGTCCGACGGCAACGATGTGTATACGGCCGGGGAAAGCGCCCTGTTTGAAGAACTGGCCCAAAAAAATATCAAGACCTTCACCGACAAAAATGTTACCCGGATTATTACCCTTTCGCCCCACTCTTTACACGCATTTAAAACGCTGTATCCCGAACTGGGCGGTCATTACCAGGTTTTGCATTACACCCAGATGCTGGCGCTGGCCCTTCCCCGCCTGACTTTTGTCGAGACCGGAACCTCCTTGCGGGCGACCTATCACGATCCCTGTTATCTGGGGCGGCACCAGCAGGATTATGAATCCCCCCGGACCGTGCTGGCGGCTCTGCCCGGAATCGAAACCGTGGAGATGGACAGAAACCGCCGGGACGCCTTTTGCTGCGGCGGGGGCGGGGGTAATCTGTTTACGGATCTGATTGCCGGGGACGGGGATTCACCGGCCCGGGCCCGGGTCAGAGAGGCCCGGGAGGCCGGCGCCGAGGTTCTGGTAGTGGCTTGTCCCCTGTGCGCCCTTATGCTGGAGGACGCCGTTAAAAGCGAATCCTTCGACAACGTTCTACAGGTCAGGGAATTGTCCGAGCTGGTGAATGAACGGTTGGCCTGAATCCGATTTTGACACACCGCTACGCCGCTTGATAAGACAGATGTCTGTTTTTATTGCTGTTGCTGCTGAAGCTGGACATAGCACTGCCGTATTTCCTGCCGCAGAGAAGCAATTTCCCGGCTGATTTCGACCGCCCGGGGGCTCTTTTCTTCGATCCCGGCGACCAGATCTTCCCGTTTTTCTGTTATTTGCGGACTGTTCAGGGTTTCCCGGCGAATCTGCTGATATTTTTTTGCTTTCTGCCGGAACTCTTTGCTCAGTGCACTTTTTTCTTCCTGAACCAGATCCTGGCCTTGCAGTTTTTTCTGGAGCGTTTTCAGATGCTGAATATCCACCCCCTCTGCGGCCAGATTCCCGGCTAGGGTTTTTTGCACCAGATTGGAATAATTTTTTCCCTGTTTTTTCAATTTCGGATTATTTTGCAGCACTTCCTGGTGAATTTTCTGCTGTTTTTGCTGAAGTTGTCGAATTTCCATGATTTTCTGTCGCAACTGTTGTTTCCTGGTCATCCGGGAAGTTTCACTGTCTTCTTCAGATACGGCGGAAGGGATTTTATCCTTTGCAGCAGACGAGGGGGTCTCCTCGGCAAAAACCAACGGCGCTCCCAACAGCAAGAAAACAGCAGCCGGCGCCAGCAGTTTTGAAAATTGAAAAATTGATGAAAATTCCGATCTCCGGCAGAAAGCTTGAAAAAAAAGCATGTAATGCACCTCGTTTCCTTCATGGTTGATTCAAATTATCGCCCGAATTTTTTGACAAAAAATCAGGTGCCAGATTTACCTGTAACAGGCCGCCATAGGACGGGTCAATATTAGATTTTCCGTCATTTACCAGCCGGACAAAACGCGCAAACGATCTGTCATAGATTTTTTTATCCTCTGAAAAACGGCCGGCCGGCAGTTCCCGCACTTTGAGAAGACAGGCGATACAGTCACATCATTAGCAGATGGACAGATTTTTTTCTCCGGGCAGTATGAAAAAATTGTTTTTTTTGATCTGCATCAAAGATTTCATCGGCAAAGAGACTATGATGAAACCATGGATGGACAAAAACATATTCATCGTTACTTTTTGGAGAGGCGTCTCACCGTTATTAAGAGGAGGCTATCATGAAATGTCCGGGGCAGGATACGCAATACTGGCAACCCGGGGCCATTTTTGAAGAAAAATGCCCGGGCTGTGGAGCGACAATCGAATTTTTCAAAGACGATACCTCCCGCAAATGCGGTCACTGTGGCTATAAAATGGTGAACCCCCGGATGGATTTCGGGTGTGCTGCCTACTGCAAATATGCCGAGCAGTGCCTGGGAACTCTTCCGGAAGAATTTCTCCGGCATCGCCGGGACCTGCTTAAAGATCGGGTGGCGGTGGCGGTAAAACGCTATTTTGCAAACGATTTCAAACGCATCGGCCATGCCGGAAAGGTCGCCCGTTATGCCGGCGATATCGGGCAAAAAGAAGGCGGCGACCTGGCGGTTATTCTCTGCGCCGCCTATCTCCACGATATCGGCATCAAAGAAGCTGAACGGAAATACAACTCCAGCGCCGCCCGCTACCAGGAGAAAGAAGGCCCGGCCATCGCCCGCCATATTCTGGAAGAGCTGGGAGCCGATCCGGAACTGACGGACGAAGTCTGCGATATCGTGGGACACCATCACCATCCCCGGGCATCCGAACCCCTTTCTTTCCAAGTCCTCTACGATGCCGACCATATTGCCAACCTGGAGGAAAGCAACCGGCAAAGCCCGCTGAATCCTGAAAAACTGGCTGCCATCATCGAACAAGACTTTTTTACCAATGCCGGCAAAAAAAAAGCACGACAGGTCCTTTTGAAATCAGGAGAAAACCATGAAAGTAAAACGAAAAGTCATTGCAATCGATGAAGAGCGATGCGATGGCTGCGGCAACTGTGTCCCTTCCTGTGCCGAAGGCGCGATAAAAATGATAAACGGCAAAGCCAGGGTAATTAATGAACGCTTCTGTGACGGGCTGGGCGCCTGCCTGGGGGACTGTCCCCGCGGGGCCCTGAAACTTGTTGAGCGGGAAGCGGAAGAGTTTGATGCCGAGGCGGTTGAAGCGTATTTGCAAAATGGCCGGGAAGAAGGTCGCCGCATGGAATCTGCTGCTGACAGCATTGCGGCCTGCGCCTGCCCGAGCAAGGGGATGAAGACTTTTGCCGCCGGCAGCAGAACCAGCGCCACCGGCCCCGCCGGTAATTGCCAATCGCATCCGGCACAATGGCCGGTGCAGATCCGGCTTATTTCTGCGGCGGCACCGTTTTTGAAAAAGGCCGATTTGCTGGTAGCAGCCGACTGTGTACCCGTTGCCTGCCCGTCGTTTCATGCCGATTTTTTGCCGGGAAAAGTCGTCATGATCGGCTGTCCCAAATTCGACGATACAGAACACTACCGGAAAAAATTTACGGAAATATTCCAAACAGCGAATATTCGCAGCGTAACGGTTTTGATTATGGAAGTACCCTGCTGTTCCGGTCTGCCGGGATTGCTGAAAAAAGCCATGACAGCGGCCGACGTGGATATTCCGCTCCAGGAAATTGTCATTACTGCCCGCGGCGGGAAAATCTGGAAACAGAAAAAGGCCTCCTGATCCGAATTATGAGGCCTGTTCTTTTCCCGCCATTTCCGCCAGTCCTTCCGGATCAAGAATGGAAATTTTTCGATGATTGACGTCAACCATCCCGGCCGCGGCCATTTTGCCGAACACCCGGGAGATGGTTTCCGGCGTTGTGCCCACCAGCTCCGCCAGCTGCGTCTTGGTCATGGGCAGCGTTACCATGCCCTGATTTTTTTGTTCCCGGGACAAGCTGATAAAATAGGCGGCCATTCGGGCCGGAACCTCTTTTAAGGCCAGATTTTCCACCATATCAGTAAATTCCCGCAGCCGCCGGGACAATTCCGCCAGCATATTCAAAGCTAAAGACGGATGGGCCGTAATCAGCCGGACAAATTCGTCCCGGGGGAAAAACAGTAACGTGACCGCGGAGACGGCTACAGCATTGGCCGGAAAATTTTCGCCGGAAAAAACCGGAACTTCCCCAAAGGGATGGCCCGGCCCATAAAGATGAAGAATCTGCTGTTTGCCCTCCGGGGATAACTTGAATATTTTTACTTTACCGTCTTTTACAATGTAAAAACCGCTACTGACATCACCGTCGGAAAAAATAAGGTTGCCCTTGCTGTATTCTATCTCCCGGGCAATACCGGTCAGTGCTTGGAACTGATCTTCCGCCAGACCCCGGAACAGCGGCAAAGAGCGAATGATATCAATAACTTTATTCACACGGCAATCCTTTACCAATCATTTGCCATTTCCGGTACCAGGTTTTCCGGGCGGTTTCCCGCCAGGGCCGCCATAGCATTTCTGGCTGCCATGGTGGCCATTTTCTGCCGGGTTTCCGTAGTGGCCGAGCCGATATGCGGCAGCAGGATAACATTTTCCATATTCAGCAACGCTTCGGTAACAACCGGTTCGTTCTCATAAACATCCAGTCCGGCGCCTTTTATGATTCCGCATTGTAAAGCCCCGACCAAAGCCGTTTCATCAACAATTTCCCCCCGGGAAGTATTAATGAAATAAGCTCCCGGCTTTACCTTGTCAAACGTATTTTTATTAAAAAGAGTGCGGGTCTTCTCCGTCAAGGGGGCATGAACGGAAATTACATCAGCAACTGCCAGCAATTCTTCCAGTGAGCCGTAGTAGGTGGCGGACAGCCGCTCTTCGACCGATTTTTCCAAGGGACGCCGATTATGGTACCCAATTGTCATGCCGAAGACGCGGCACTTGGCCGCCATATCCTGTCCAATACGCCCCATGCCGATAATCGCCAACCGTTTTCCAGACAGTTCCGTTCCCAGAAACAGAAGGGGATCCCAGCCGATAAACTGTTTTTGGCGGGTAAAACGATCGGCGGAAATAATCCTTCTGGTCAGCCCGATCAACAGGGCAAAAGCCAGCTCCGCCGTAGCGTTTGTCAAAACACCGGGGGTATGGGTGACCATAATCTTTCGTTGCCGGGCTGCCTCTATGTCGATATTGTTATAGCCGACCGCATAGTTGGCAATAACTTTCAATCGCGGGCCCTGGTCCATAATCCTGGCATCAATTTTATCTGACAGCAGACAGATCAAAGCGTCTGCTGATTCCACCCCTTTTTTCAGGGTTTCTCTGTCAATCGGACGTTTTTCGGCATATACGATTACATTGTAATCATCTTGCAGCAGATTAAGGGCTGCATCCGGAATCTCACGGGTCATATAAATGGACTGTCGCAAACTTCCTCCGTTTGACGCACGTTGCATTTTTTCGTTTATCAATTAATTAATTAATCCATAGGGTTCCGTACATAGGGTTCCGCAGTGTTCGGGTAAGGGGCTTGCGAATAGACGCCATCTCGTCAGTATTGCCGTCCATCTTCATTCACCATGGGGACAAACCGGACCGGCAGTACGGATTCTTTTACCAGTTCCCCTTCTTTTTTTCGGAGAAGTACAAGATGCTGTGCATATTCTATGCTTAACGGAATCATGAGACGTCCGCCTTCGGCCAACTGTTCAACAAGTGGCTGCGGCACCCGGGTCGGTGAACAGGTAACGATAATAGCATCATAAGGGGCGTGAGCGGCCCAGCCTTGATAACCGTCGCCGATTTTGAGGTGAATATTGCGATAGCCCAGTTCCTGCAGCAGCTTCCGGGCGGCGTTACCCAGTTCCGGGATGATTTCGATAGAATATACTTGCTGGCAGATTCTGGCCAGAATCGCCGCCTGATAACCGGAACCGGTACCAATTTCCAGAACCCGGTCCGTGTCTGAAAGATTCAGGGCCTCCGTCATAAAGGCCACAATATACGGTTGTGAAATCGTCTGATCATAACCGATGGGCAAAGGCTGATCGGAATACGCAAAATCAAGATATTTATCCGGCACAAAAAGATGGCGCCGGACTTGCCGGAAAGCGCCGATCACCCGCTCATCGGTCACGCCTCGTCGTTTGATCTGCGTCTGCACCATCTGTTCCCGCCGCAGGGTATATCCGTTCTCAGACATGGCACTCGATTCCTTTGCGATTGACTGGCACACGGCTACAAAACAGAAGCCCATCACAAGCGCCAGCAGAAACAACCTGCCGGGCCGGGGAAAACGGGTCCCTTTTTTATTCTTCGGCTTTGTTTTCAAAATACAGCGTTTCAAACTGATCAATAATTTTTCGTAATTTTTCCACATGGCTCTCATCTGTCGTCTGCTTGCATTTCATGGCAAATATCAGCATGTGATGCAACAAAGAGACCTTCTTGGTATAATGATCGGCATCAAGGCTGATCCGCTGGGTCAGAAAGTATTGACTGACAATCTCCTGCAACATGCCGGCGTGGTTTTCCTTATTGACCACCCAACGGATGAGTTGATTGGCATTATGATGATGTTTGTCCTTTTCCAGATGTTGTATCATCTTCATGGATTTTTCAATCGTTGTAAGGTGTTCTCGAATCATTTCCACCCGCATCCGGTCATCATAAATGCCGCAGGGAATTTCACAATGCGCGAATACGCGGATATTCATTACCGAAACCACCAAAAATACCGTAAAAATTGTTATGATTGACCTCATTTTCACCTTCTCCTTTTCTCTGTGGTATTTCCCATTCGAAGTAAGCCGTAAGAATCATGGCGCTGTTTTTTATAATAGTATTTTTTTTCTCTGAATGTCAAATATCTTCCCCGCACTTGATGGGGCACAACCCTATGCAAATCCCCAGGCCCGTTCTTTATCTTGCGCTGCTTCCCTCCTCCGGATTTTGTTTTCCATGCGGAAAAAAAACTTGACAACCCGAACCGCTCTATCTATCATTTCCAGCAAATGATGGAAACAACAGATGGGCCCTGTTGCGCGACAATTCGCAAAACAATACAAAAAAGCAGGACCAGAAAACGGATATCGAAAAACGATTGTTAATCAGTTATTCCAGATTCCCATAGATTTATCTAAGCATTCGGAATTTATGTTAATTTATCTTTTAAGGAGGAATTGCTATGAGTAAAGAGGTTTTTATCGTCAGTACCGCACGGACACCGGTCGGCAAAAAAAACGGTTATTTACGGGAATGGATTGCTCCGGAACTGTTGGCCCACGCCCTGGATGCTGCCATTGAAAAAATTGATCTGGATCCGGCCCTGGTGGGAGATGTGGTTACCGGCTGTGTATATCAGGTTGGTGAACAAGGCCTGACACTGGCCCGCATGGGGGTTTATGCCTCGGAAAAACTTCCCTACCAGGTTCCCGGTTTATCCATTAACCGGCAATGCGGCAGCAGCCTTTCCGCCATAACCCTGGCGGATTCCCTGATTAAAGCCGGGGTGCATGATGTGGTTATCGCCAGCGGTTGCGAAATCATGACCAAATACGGGATCGCCTCCGACACCGGCGGCACGATGATGAACGGCAAAGCCATGGGAGTACCTTACCACGGTTATTACATGAAAGCCGTTAACAACGAATTCCGGGATCAAATGCAGTCCGCTCAGCAGATCGCCAAAGAATACGGTATCACGCAGGATGAATGCCTGGATCTGGCGGTAGCCAGCCATAAAAAAGCCCACGAGGCCACGGTCAATGGGTATTTCAAAAATGAAATCATCCCCACCAAAGGTAAGGACAAAGAAGGCAACGAAATTGTCATGGAACAGGACGAAACCATCCGGCCGGAAACGACCAAGGAAAAAATCGCCGGACTGCCGCCGGTATCGGGCACGGAATGGATTTCCGCCGGTGTTTCCAGCCCGGTGACAGATGGCGCTTCCGCCGTGATCCTGATGAGCGGAGAAAAAGTCAAAGAACTGAACCTGACGCCGCTTGCCAGAGTCGCTTACAGTGCCGTGATCGGTGCCGAGCCCCGTCTCATGCTTACGGGCCCGGTGGATATCTGGCCCAAAATGAAAGAGGTTTCCGGGCTGGATAAAGACGACATTGATCTGTTTGAGGTGAATGAAGCCTTTGCCCCCATTCCTCTGGCATTCACCAAAACCTATGATATTCCTCTGGAAAAGCTGAATGTGAACGGAAGTGCCCTGGCACTTGGTCATCCGGTGGGCAACTCCGGTTCCCGTATCGCCTGCACGCTGATTAACGAAATGCAGCGTCGCGGGGTTCGCTACGGTTACGAAACCCTTTGCACGGGTGCGGCCATGGCCCCGGCCGTAATTTTTGAACGGGTTTAGAAAAAACGTTCAACAGACACAGCGGTTGCCGGCGTGCAATCCGCTGTGTCTGTTTTTCGGGCAGAATAAAAGCAGAATAAGAAAGGTTACTCCGCATTATATACCGGCTTCTCACCACGCCTTCTCCTTGGCATCCGCTTTTCTGACTCCGTTTCTCTGTGTATTCAAGCCGAACGAAAAAAAACGGCCGTTCCGTCAACACGGCTTCCGGAAAGGTGACCAACTTTCTGAAAATCTGAAAAAAACCGGGTATTATTTTCTTGACATCTTTTCAGGTTTTGCTAATAGCTACTAGGCACATGAAATGAAAAAAGAACAATTTGTGCCGGGTGGGAGATGGAATCAATGACTGAGATCGTGCCTGAAAACGAAAAGCTTCCGGAAAATGTAGAAGAGCTCCGGGAAAAGTATAAAGCGCTTGAGGCCCGGAACAACAAGCTCAATGAACGGGTTCTGGAACTTTACACGCTTTATAATATCAGCCGCACCCTGAGTACCTCGCTTCAAGTATCCGACCTTTTCGATCTGATTGTCGGATTAATCGGTGAAGCCTTGAACGTGGACCAGTATTGCCTGATGATTCTGGACACGGAGTACCAGAAACTCCAGATCCGGGCCAGTCATGGTATGCCGGAAAATATTCTGATGCACGGGGAAATAAAGGTGAACGACGGCATCTCCGGCCGGGTCGTTACCAGCGGAAAGCCCCTGCTCATCAGTGATGTCAGTGCTGAAACCGACTTTTTTTATTACCACAACAGCGGTATTGACCAGGGCAGTTACCTGGGCGTCCCCTTGAAAAATTCCCAGGATTCCGTTATTGGCGTGTTAAACGCACATAAGCCGGTTACCAATGGATTTTCCTCCTCGGATTACCGCCTGTTCACTGCAGTTGCCGAACATGTTGCCATCGCTGTCACCAATGCCATGACATTTGAACAGACCCAGGAACTGGTGCGCAAAGATGAGTTAACCGGTCTCTATAACAGGCGCTATTTTTTCGAGCGTTTCGAACGGGAGGTCTATCGTTCCCGGCGTTATCAGCGAACCATTTCCCTGCTTATGCTCGACATCGATCATTTTAAAGAATATAACGACAGTTACGGGCATTTACGCGGTGATCAAGTGCTTATACAAATTTCCCGCGCTCTTCAGAAAAATCTGCGAGAAATTGATGTTGTCGCCCGCTACGGCGGCGAAGAGTTTCTGGTCTTACTTCCGGAAACCAATAAAACAAACGCCGTGATTGTTGGCGAAAAGCTGCGCAAAGCCATCGCAGACATTGACTACCATGCGGATTCTCCTAAATTTCCTCCCTGTCATCTTACCGTAACAACCGGGGTGGCCACCATACCGGATGATGCCAATGACCCCCTGCTGGCGCTGGACATTGCAGATAAAGCGCTTTATCTGGGAAAAGCCCGGGGACGAAACCAGGTCTGCGACCGGTTGCCGGATGCGAAAAATTGGTCACAGACAGAACCGGCGGCCTGAGAAATATCGGTTTTTGGAGAACGACATTATGGAAAAAGAAACCCAAGTATGGATCGTCTATTTTTCCCCTGCGGGATCCACACGCCGGGTAGCAGAAACCCTGGCGAAAACAGCAAAAGACAGGGGGTATAACGTGGTCCGCATCGACCTTGCTGATCATGCTGCGGGTTCGAGCGTATCCACCTTATGCGAAACAATTTCCGAAAAGGACCTTTTACTGGCCGGATCGCCGACCTATGCCAATCACCCGGTGCCGGCAGTTATGAATTTTTTGCAGAAACTACCGGCAGATAAAAGACCGATGGGAGCTGTTTTTACAACCTATGGGGTGGTCAGCAGCGGGGTAACCCTGGCCGAAATGGCCGAGGTGATGACAGAAAAAAACATAGTGGTGCTGGGCGGGATAAAAGTCGTCGCGGAACATTCCATGACATGGCATCTTGAAACCCCTGTGGGCCAGGGCCGTCCCCATGCGGAAGATATCAGAGAAGTGGAACGGTTCATGGAGACAGTACTGAAAAAAGCTGCGGAAAGCGCGTCGCCGGCTTTCCCCTTGAAAAATCTGTATTACCAGAACGAAGAAGCACATAATCACGCCAAAGAATCAAGTCTGGCGGTCTTACAATCATTGCTCCTGCCGATGAATATCAATGCCGAATTGTGTACCCAGTGTGGTGTCTGCGTAAGCAATTGCCCCACGGGAAATATCACCCTTGATTTTCTGCCGGTATTCGGCAATCAATGTGTAATGTGTTTCAACTGTGTCCGCTGCTGTGAATTTGGTGCGATTACCAGCAACGTACTTCCCTTTCTTGAGGGCGAAATCCGGAAACGGCTGGATTTTTTCCAGGAGCCGCAGGTAACCGCCTCTTTTCTGTAACCACCTTTCATTCGGTTACAGAAGGCCACCATAAATAATAAAACCCTGTTCGACAGCCAGGCAGGGTATTCAACAGATCAATATGAATCAAAGACTGGCCGCCGTTTTCCGGAGAAAACGCTTCCAGAGAGTTATAAATATTATCATTGGGATAATCTGTGCGGCGATACACCACGACCCGGGCATTTTCAGGCAGGTCGGCCAATTGCCTGGCCCGGGACAAAGCATCTTCAAGATAGCCAATGGCGTCAATCAAGCCTGCTTCTTGCGCTTCCTGCGCGCTGTATATCCGGGCCGTTTGAATCTCTTCCAGATCGCTTGCCGTCATATTTCGGTGTTTTTGTACCTGATTTAAAAAACGCCCGGCAAAAAGGTCAATCATGGTGCTAAAAATTTCCTTCTCCTTTTCCGCAATCGGCCGAAACGGCGAGCCCATGTCTTTATAACACCCGGACTTGTAAACCGTCACGCCCACTCCCACCTTTTCCATCAGATTCTGGACCTGTGGCCGGAAAAAAATTACGCCGACCGCTCCGGTAACGGTTGTCGGATGAGCCATGATATAATCTGCGGGCAAAGATACATAATATCCACCGGAAGCCGCCACATTCATCATGGAAACCACCACCGGCACCCCTGTCTGTTTTTTAAAATTCACGAGTTCATTATACAAAATATCACTGGCCGTTATGGAGCCGCCGGGAGATTCCACCTTCAGCACCAGCGCTTTCACGTCGGAATCAGCTTGCGCCAGATTCAGACGGGCCACCACTTCCTGTAACATACTGGATTTGGGAGAAACGATAAGCCCTCTCCGGGCTTGCCCGGAAATTTCTCCGCTTACGGAAATTACGGCAACTTTTTCTTTACCGGATCCCGACAGCGTTATTTCTGTCAACGGTTCCGGGGCATCAGAAAAAAGTTTCATCCCTCCGGACAAGCTGCAAGCCGTCCAGAGCAGGGTCGAAAGAATGAGCCCACCGGTACAAAAAACCCGGCACCACCATAACTGTCTTTGGTACACCTTGTGAAAACGCATGTTCTGTCCTGTCTCGTTGTTTGTTGTTGAAAAAACGGCTTTAAATATTGTTCATCGACAGTCTAAAAGGTTGACCGGAAAAAAACAAAATCTTTTTTTTGGGGGAAAATACGGCTCAGTGAATTCGAAAATCCTTGACACATTGAAAAAGCTGTGGTTTTCAATTGAAATATATACAACATGCGCGCTCAATTGCATACATGCCAGAGCCAGACTCCGGGAAACCGAAGAGCGCAAAGAGACAAGCGATCAAACAAGGACGTTATCTGTTGAACTCCAACCCAGGTCAAATGAGGACAGTATGAAAAAAATTGCACTGATGACGGCGTTTATTATGGTGATTCCAATGGTGATGGGGTGTACTTCACTCCATGAAAAATGGGAAACCAACAGTTTTACGCCGGAAATGGATGCCAAAACGATTACGGAGGTGAAAACCATTGGGAAAATCCGCGGTTCAGCTTCCCGGACTGTATTATTGGGGTTTATTCCGATTGGCGGTGACAGTAATTATGCTGATGGTGTAAGCTTCTCACCTGCAGGAGCGTTGGCTGTTCCCGGTTTCGGCCCTGGCCTGGCCTGCAAGATGGCCGCGGCTTATAAGGCTTTGGAGGATTCCGGGGCCAATTATATCTTAAACCCCCGCTATACGCTGACAACGACGGACTATCTTATATATAAAAAAATTATGGCCGAAGTTGAAGGTGAAGGCTGTGTTGTTGAAAAAAGGCATCAGGCGCCCGATTGCTTTCATTATGAGTGCTGTCAAAAATCGAATAAAATCGACGAGGTCCGTAAAGAGAAAAAAGAGATGTCTCGTCAGACCGGGGCTCATGAAAGGGATAAAACAGACAGGAATATCCTGGGAACGGCTACGATAAAGGTGCAGCAAGCTCATGTCAGGAAGGGCAGGAAAATTCTGGCCACTGTGGAAAAGGGGGAGACTTTGGATGTTATCCAGATCAAGGGGAATTGGTATGGCGTTCTGCCTTACGAGGGGTGGCTGCATAAAAACGATATTATCTTTAAAAAGGGTTCACACTGAGTCTGGACCGGGTGGCACCTTTTTCCCGATAATGATCTCTGAGTGAACAAAATGGTTTTTTACGAGGCTGGTACTTTTAAATACATCAATTGTTGGTAAACTGTTGTTGCACCACAAAATTATGAAAAGGAGATAGCTATGAAAAAAATTGCACTTTTACTGTCGCTCATGGTCATTCCAATGGTGGTTGGTTGTTCTTCACTTCATAAAAAATGGGGGTCGAACTGCTTTACACCGGAAATCGATTCAAAATTGATCGCGGAGGTTCAAACAACTGGAGAAATCCGCGGATCCGCTTCACAGGCTGTCTTGTTCTGGTTTATCACCCTCGGCGGTGAGACTGAGTATGCGGACGGTGTAAGCTTTTCGGCCAGTTCTCAGAGCGGGGGCGGACAAATGCTTCAACAGATAACTTCCGCTCTTAATGTTTTGGGAAAATCCATAAGTGCGTGTAAGTCAGCAGCCGCCTATAAGGCCCTGGAAAATTCAGGGGCCGACTATATCCTGAACCCCCGCTACACATTGAAAATAAAAGATTATATGATATATAAAGAAGTTTCTGCTACGGTGGAAGGAGAAGGCTGTGTTGTAAAAGGATACAAACAGGCGCCTGATTCCTATCATTATGGATGCTGTAAATAAGTATTGAACGGGGTGCTTTTTTCATTTATTGATACCAGAATTATGCTTTCAAAAAGGTTGGATCCGGATGAATCCGGGCCCAACCTTTTTTTATTTTATTATTTTCCGCCAACACCGGTCGGTGCCAACTGACCGGAAAAATTTGAGATCATTTCACCCAGTAACCATAAAATCGGGAACCGCAGAAAAAACTTCGTCATGATTGGAAGCTGATCAGGTTCCGGATGATACCTCGTTTTTATATTCCTTTTCCTGAAGCCGCCCTTCAGATTTTTCATTGACATTGTGAAGAATAATTCAATAATATGACGCGATATTCATTTTTTGTAATATATCGTCACATATATGCCCGGAGAAATCATCTGCGGGACAGGAAAGGCAAACATGAAAACCGAAATGCCGTCCAGGCGGGAAAGAGAAAAATTGCGACAGCGTCAGGAGATGCTTACGGCGGCGCTCAGCCTTTTTTCGGAAAAAGGATATCACAGTGTTTCCATGCAGGAGATCGCGGAAGCCTCGGAGTTTGCCATCGGCACCCTGTATAAATTTTTTCAGAGCAAGGAAGATCTGTATAAAGCCCTGGTTCTGGAACAGGCGGACCGGTTTGAGGCGATTCTTCTGGAGGCATTGGCGGAACCGGACGATGAAATCGATCAACTGAGAAACTTTGTCCGGGTCCGCGGCGAATTATGCCGGGACAATCTGCCCTTTGTCCGTCTTTTTATTGCCGAAAGCAAAGGGGCGAGCTATAACCTCAAAGCGGGCCTGGACGCTGATTTACGCCGGAAAATTGATAATTTTATGGAAAAACTTGCCCTGATTTTTGACAGCGGGATGAAAAAAAAGAAATTTCGGAGCATTGCCGATCCCTATGCGCTGGCCATTGCCCTGGACAGCATCATCGACGCCTTTCAGCTTCTCTGGATCGAGTCCCCCGAGCGCCACCCCTACCCGGAAGATCCGGACGTTATTTTGAACATTTTTTTTCAATCTTTACTCGGCCCGTAATGAAATCACAATTCGGATTACCAATACATCTTCTTCATTACTTATTTGTTTGGGAGATTGCTGATGAAAAACAATACGATTACGCATAAAAATTACTGGTGGGCAGCGTTTCTGGTGATTCTGACCGCTTTGGGGGGACTGAGCGGCTGTCAAAAGGCAGGCGGAGAGCAGGCCGGGTCAGAAAGGTCTGCCCCGGAAGTCGGCACCGTCACCATTTTTCCCCGGGAAGTCGAACTGATCTCCGAATTGCCCGGCCGCATCAGTGCTTATCGTATGGCGGAAATCAGACCGCAGGTAAACGGCATTATCCTTCAGCAGCAATTTACGGAGGGCACACATGTCAATGCCGGCCAGCTGCTCTACCGGATTGACCCCGCCCCTTTTCAGGCTGCTTATGATTCCGCCCGGGCCTCGCTTGAGATGGCCAAAGCAAACCTGCCGTCCATCCGCTCTCGTGCGGAAAGATACCGGGAACTGCTGGCCGATAAAGCTGTAAGCCAGCAGGATTACGACGACGCTGCCGCCGCGCTGAATCAAGTTCTGGCGGAAATCGAATACGGTCGGGCAGCAGTTGAAAAAGCCCGCATTGATCTGGACTACACCCGGGTTGCCGCGCCTATTTCCGGCCGCATTGGTAAATCCAGCGTGACGGAAGGCGCCCTGGTGACGGCTTATCAACCCCTGGCCCTGGCCACCGTTCAACAACTTGACCCCGCGTATGTGGACGTTACCCAGTCCGCCGACGAACTGCTGCGTTTGAAACGGCATCTGGCGGCCGGTCGGCTCAGTGCTGACCAAAAAGATACGAAGAAGGTACAGATTCTCCTGGAAAACGGCGACCGCTACCCTCTTAAGGGTATGCTGCAGTTCCGGGATGTTACCGTGGAGCCGAGCACCGGTTCTTATACCCTGCGCATTGTGGTGCCCAATCCGGATCATTTGCTATTGCCGGGCATGTTTGTGAGAGCCGTGATTACGGAAGGAGTTGTTGGGGACGCCATGCTTGCACCGCAACAGGCGGTCAGCCGTACCCCTAAAGGGGAGCCCGAAGTTCTGGTGGTGGATCCGTCCGGAACGGTCCGGCAGAAAATTCTGCAAGTGGAACGGGCGATCGGCAACCAGTGGCTGGTCTCCAAGGGGCTTTCCCCCGGAGACCGGGTAATTATTGAAGGGCGGCAAAATGTCCGTCCCGGCGTCCGGGTCAGCGCCGTTGCTGTCGATGCGACAACCAGACCCCAACCGGAAAACAACGATGATGGAGGAAGCTAAGAATGCTGTCCCGATTTTTTCTTGATCGGCCGGTTTTTGCCTGGGTTATTGCCATCATCATGATGCTGGCCGGCGGTCTGGCTATTTACAATCTGCCCATTTCTCAATATCCGCCCATTGCCCCCCCTTCCATTTCCATTGAGGCCTTTTATCCCGGAGCCTCGGCGGAAACGGTGGAAAACAGCGTGGTACAGATCATCGAGCAGAAAATGACCGGTTTTGACAAGTTGATCTACATGAGCGCCATCAGTGACTCCTCCGGGGCGGGCCGGATCGAACTGACCTTTGCTCCGGGAACGGATCCCGATCTGGCCTGGTCCAAGGTGCAGAATAAATTGCAGCTGGCCATGTCCAGCCTTCCGGACGTGGTCCAGCGCCAGGGGGTTAAAGTCAGCAAGTCCACCCGGAATTATCTGATTCTGGTGGGTCTGATCTCGGAAGACCCCGATACCACCAGCCACGACCTGAGCGATTACGCCCAGTCCAATATCGAAAAAGTGCTGGCCCGGGTGCCGGGCGTGGGGGAAGTGGAGTGTTTCGGCTCCCAGTATGCCATGCGCATCTGGTTAAACCCGGACAAGCTGGTGGATTATCAACTCACCGTGGCCGAGGTCATCTCCGGTATCCGGGCTTACAATGTGGAAGTCTCCGCCGGTCAGTTCGGAGGAATACCGGCTGTGGAGGGGCAGCGATTGAATGCCTCCATTATTGTGCAAAACCTGCTTAAAACCCCGGAAGAGTTTGCCGCCATCCCCCTGCGCACAAATTCGGATGGCGCCATCATCCGTGTCGGCGATGTGGCCCGCACGGAGCTCGGGGCCGAGCGTTACGAAACCCAAGCCCTTTACAACGGTCACGCCACTACCGCCCTGGCCGTGAGGAAAGCGCCGGGCGCCAATGCGCTGGATACGGCCGATGCCATCCGGGCCAAAATGAAAGAACTGTCCAGCTATTTTCCGGAAGGCATGAAGGTGGTCTATCCCTATGATACCACTCCCTTCGTGAAAGTCGCTATTGACGAGGTGATCAAGACCCTGTTGGAAGCCATTATCCTGGTATTTCTGGTCATGTTTTTGTTTCTGGGCAATTTCCGGGCCACTCTGATTCCCACCCTGGCCGTGCCGGTCGTGATTCTGGGCACTTTTGCCGTCCTGGGAATTTTCGGCTTTTCCATCAACATGCTGACCATGTTTGCCATGGTACTGGCTATCGGACTGCTGGTGGATGACGCCATCGTCGTGGTCGAAAATGTGGAACGGATTATGCACGATGAAGGGCTCCCCCCCAGAGAAGCCACCCGCAAATCCATGGAGGAAATTACCAGCGCCCTGATCGGCATCGGCCTGGTATTGGCGGCCGTTTTCGGGCCTATGGCCTTTTTCGGCGGCTCCACCGGGGTAATTTATCGCCAGTTTTCCGTGACCATCATTTCGGCCATGCTGCTCTCCGTCCTGGTCGCCCTGATTCTGACACCGGTCTTGTGTGCTTCGCTTCTAAAACCGGCAGCCGGGGAAGCGCCGGCGCCGGCTGCCGGTTTTTTTTTGTTTCAGCCCTTCTTCCGCTGGTTTAACCGCCGCTTCAACGGTTTACGGGATCGTTACCAGGCCGTGGTGGGCCGCATACTTCGCCGAAAATTCCGTTATTTTTTCATCTATCTGCTGCTTGTGGCCGCTCTGGGCGTCCTTTTTCAACGCATGCCCACCGCCTATCTTCCGGACGAAGATCAGGGCATCATGTTCATCCAGGCGCAACTGCCCACCGGTTCCACCACGGAGCAGACGGAAGCCGTTATGAAGGAAGTCCGCACGTATTTTCTGGAAACAGAAAAAGAGGCGGTCCAGTCCGTATTGACCCTGGCCGGCCGAAGTTTTGCCGGTTCCGGACAGAACATGGGGCTCGGCTTTGTTCGTCTCCGGGACTGGGAAGAGCGCCAGCGTCCGGATTTAAAGGTCGGCGCCCTGGCCCGCCGGGCCATGGGGCGCTTTGCTCAGATCCGCAACGCCCGGGTATATGCTTTTGCTCCGCCAGCTATCACGGAATTGGGACACTCCTCCGGGTTTGACTTTCAATTGCAGGACCGCGGTGGAGCGGGACATGAGGAGCTGATGGCGGCCCGGAATCAGCTTCTGGGAATGGCCGCCCGTGATGAACGTCTGACCCGGGTACGTCCCAACGGTATGGAGGACGTCCCCGAATACCGGCTGGATGTCGACTGGGAAAAGGCGGGTGCCCTGGGCGTCCCCATCAGCACCATTCATAAGACCGTATCCGCGTCTTTTGGCAGCGCCTATGCCAACGATTTTATCCAGGGCGGACGTGTCAAACGGGTTTATGTCCAGGCGGATGCCCCCTACCGTATGCTTCCCCAGGACCTGAAAACCCTCTATGTGCGCAACCGGGCCGGTACCATGACGCCTTTTTCCGCCTTTGCCTCCAGGCATTGGGAATATGGATCGCCTCAGCTGGAACGCTTCAACGCCTTCCCTTCCATCAACATCCTGGGCCAGGCCCCGCAGGGACGAAGTTCCGGGGAAGCCATGGCCGCCATGGAAGAACTGGTGGCCCGCCTTCCCGCCGATATTGGTTATGACTGGAGCGGCATCTCTTATCAGGAGCGCATGGCCAAATCCCAGACCGGACTTTTATACGCTTTTTCCATGATCGTCATTTTTCTCTGTCTGGCCGCCCTGTATGAGAGCTGGACCATCCCTTTTTCGGTCATGCTGGCCCTGCCCCTGGGCGTCATCGGGGGCATTATCGCCTCTTCCTTGCGGGGCTTTCCCAATGACGTCTATTTTCAAATCGGGTTGCTGACGGTATTGGGTTTGACAACCAAAAATGCCATTCTGATTGTTCAGTTCGCCAAACACCGGAGGGAGGAGGAAGGCATGGGCTTGATGGCCGCTACTCTGGAAGGCGCCAAACTGCGGTTGCGACCGATTGTCATGACTTCCCTGGCTTTTGGCTTCGGTGTTTTACCGCTGGCGATTGCTGCCGGGGCCGGAGCCGGGGCGCAAACCGCCATCGGCACCAGCGTACTGGGCGGGATGATAACCGCCACCTTTCTGGCAATTTTCTTTATTCCGCTGTTTTATGTGGCCATCGTCCAGTTGTTCGGCAGAAAAAACCGGTCAGATCGCAAGGCCGCGGCAGAAGTTGCAAAAAAATCGGAGATCAAGTGATATGCGATACCGAATCCTTTCCCTTCTCATAATAACCATTTCTTTCAATAGTTGCACAATGATCCCGGATTATCACCGTCCGGAAGCGCCGGTCCCGAAAAACTGGCCGCAGGGGCCGGCCTACCATGACACCGGGAAAGACAGGCATCTTCCCCGGGCCGAAGAGTTGCCCTGGCAAAAATTTTTCACGGATGACCGTCTTCAGAAAACGATCACAATCGCTCTGGAAAACAACCGGAACCTGAAAACCTCCGCCTTGAATGTAAAACGGGCCAGGGCCATGTATCGCATTCAGCGCAGCGAGCTGTTGCCGACGGTTCATGCCGCCGCCAACGCCAGCAAACAAAACGTTCCCGCCACTACTTTCGGAGATATCGGCCAGGATATCGGTTCACTGACCATCGAAGAATACGACGTCTCTCTGGGAATCAGTTCCTGGGAACTGGATTTTTTCGGCCGCCTTCGCAGTTTACAAAAACGGGCGCTGGAAGAATATCTGGCCACGGAACAAGCCCGCCGCAGTGCACAGATTCTGTTAATATCCGAGATCGCCCGGGCCTGGCTGGCCCTGGCGGCAGAACGGGAACAACTTGGGCTGGCCCGATCCACCCTGAAATCTCAGCAGGAGGCTTATAACCTGATGCGGTGCCGGTATGAGGCGGGGCTGGCCACTGAACTCGATCTTCGCCAGGTCCAGACCCGGGTGGATACCGCCCGGGGGAATGTGGCCCGACGCACCGAACAGGTCGCCCGGGCGGTGAATGCCCTGAATTTTCTGGCCGGAACCCGGATCCCGGCAGACATTTGTCCCCGCTCCCTGCGGGGACTGACACCCATAAATGCGATTACCGCGGGAATCCCTTCCGAGATTCTGCTGAATCGCCCGGACATTCAACAGGCGGAATGCCGTCTTAAAGCGGCCAATGCCAATATCGGGGCCGCCCGGGCCATGTTGTTTCCCCGTATCAGTCTGACGACCGCCTACGGAACAACCAGCAACGAGCTTTCCGGTCTCTTTCAGGCCGGCTCGCGGTCCTGGATGCTCGCTTCCCAGGCCCTGTTACCGATATTTGATCCGCGAACCTGGTCGGCTCTGGAAGTCAGTACAATAGACAAGGAAATCGCGCTGGTTCAATATGAAGGGGCAATCCAGAATGCATTCAAGGAAGTTTCAGATGCCCTTGCCCGTAATGGAACCATAAAGGACCGACTCGCTGCCCAGCAATCTTTGGTCGAGGCCGCTGCGGAAACCTGTCGGCTGGCCAATTTCCGGTATAAGAAAGGAATTGATATTTATCTTACCGTGCTGGATGCGCAACGGGCTCTCTTTATCGCGCAGCAGGAACTTATCGCCATTCGACTGGGGGAACTTTCCAACCAGGTAAAACTGTATGCGGTGCTGGGCGGTGGCAGCGGTCCGGCTGTACCGCCGGAAAAAGCCAGTGAAAGCCACCAATAAAAACCTTCCCTACGACCGTCGACAGGCTTCCCGCAAAACAAGACTTCTGGGCAGTTTGAGCATTCTTGCCTCGGCTTTCTGTTTTTATCTGGCTACAGCGGTAATCCGGTGGGCGCAGAACCGGGTGGACTTAGATCCCTCCTATTTCGCCTTTACGCGTTTTTTACTGGGATTTTTTTTTATCAGCGGCGTATTGGTGCTGCAGCGGAAAAAACCGCATGTCAGGCGCCTGGACCTGCTCGTCGGGCGCGCGTTGCTTAACTGTCTGGCGGTCTATTGTTTTTATCAGGCGGTGGCCCTGACCTCGCTGGCCGAGGGCAACTTTCTGAACATGACCTATCCGGTGTTTCTGGCCCTTTTCTCCTGGATTCTGGTTTCCGATCAGCGGGACCCGCTTGCAATGGCAATGGTGATCGTCGCCCTGGCCGGTATCTGGTTGATTCTTTCGCCGGGACAAATGCAGTTCCATTGGGAAAGCCTGTGGGGGCTGACCTCGGGCATCAGTGCGGCAGGGGCCATCCTTTTCCTCAATCTGAGCCGGTTGCACCACGATTCGGAAACCGTCCTTTTTTATATGTTCGGTCTGGGCACGGTAATTACTTATCTCCTGTTTTTCCAAAAAATTTCTGTACCAAACAAGCTGGAAATATATTACCTGACGATGTGCGCAGCCCTGGGCGTGGGCGGTCAGTATCTGCTGACCTTGGGATTCCGGTACGTCAGCGCCGTAGAAGGAGGAATCATTTCTTCAACCCGGATTATGCTGGCCACATTTTTGGGCCCGCTGGTGGCAGCAGATCCGCCTTTGTCGATAAGCGGCTGGATCGGTGCCCTCTTGCTCTTTTCCGCCAATGTTCTCCTGACCACCCGCAATATCAGAAACCAGCCCGCTGCTACCGGCCGGAAATAATGGGGGAGATTGATGATTTCCAGGCGACTGGAGCAGTCCAAATTTTTTATTGCGGGATCAAGTATAATCAACTCGTGAAATATCCGGGGAGGAGGCTTTTGCTTTTTCGGTCTCTGCTGAAATATCTTGATCGGGACAATATTCGGGCACCCGCGCACGTTGTTTGCGGGGTACGCCTTTGAATATCCAGAAATATTTTCGAATGGCGGCCGGCCAGGAACCTTCAATTTCCTTTAAATTTTTCGTGATCTGGAACCAGAGGCGAAATTCTCTCAGTATTCCCGGCAATTGACGAAGGTTCACGTTGGCCTGTCGCAGTGCCTGCCAGCTTTTCCGGAACTCGTGGCGCTTTTGCTTCACTGGTTGATTCCGCTTTTGACAAGGACAATGCCCATCAGGTTTCCACCGGGAACAGTGTCCGGTTCACATGTGCCGCCGATGGGATAATGCTTCCAGCCCACCCGGGCCGCCATAGTATAAACGTCCATACCGCAGGACTCCATGGAGTAGGAACTTAGGTCCGGATTCCGGCAGCCTTCAGGGCTCACCAGGAGCCGACAGACAGGCTGTAAAAAACAGAAAGGATCTTTGCAGTTGCCGGCACCAAAGCCAAAAGTCTCATAACCCGCCTGCCGGGCATATTTTTCGATCACTTTGACGATGGTAAACACCAGGATGTAATGACCGCCGAGATTCATGACATTGCCCTGGCTGTCGGCAATGCCCTGTTCGATGCCTGCATGGATTCCCGGAGCGGCGATAATCTTGCTGTCAACCTGGACCCGGAAAAAAACCCCCCATTCATAGGATCCCACAAGTTTTCGGACTTCTTGTACAGACAGACCGTGGGGTGGACAATGGGCGCATCCGCCGGACATATAGCATTTTGGTATCAGGCATTTCAACCGGACACGCGGGTCGACAATCACCTCAGCAGCCGGAATCACCACGGCATCATCGGCTCCGCGTTCAAGGGCGGTTTTTTGCAAAAAAGCGATTTTTTCTTTTTCCAGGCCGGACTTCACACCCTGCTCCTCACCGTATTCTTTAATGGATCATAACCAGCCCTCCCAGAAAGGGGGCGGATTCCGCAGGCAGTTCCCAGTCTATCGCCTTCGCCATGGCCCGGGCATCAATACCGGCAGCTTCCATGGAAGGACGGCCGATGTTGGGACGAATACAGGTATGTCCCTTCAAAGCGGCCTGACAGCGTTTTTCATCCGGGCAGAAAACACTGCGGCAGTTGCCGGAGGCAAGGCCCAAAGCCAGATGATAGCCCATATAAAAGGCCGCAGATTCGATAACAGTAACAATTTCGTAGGTTTGGATATAGCGCCGGCGATGCGCCGGATCAGTTATGGGCCCACCGCCGTAGTCGGGCACGGTATTGTCCATCGGCAATTGAAAAAAAACAGCCCATTGATAACAATCCATGGCTTCACGCAAATCATCGCGGGGATAATCCAGCGGCCAGTGAATCGAGGGAAGACGATGGTCGGCCGCCATCTGCGCCGGAATATCCGGGTTCCAGGCAATAACATCCCCCCCCACAACAGTACAGTCTCCGGCGCCGGCCGCCAGGGCCTTGTCCCGCAGGTAATGCAAATCCCTTTCCAGCTGGCCGGGATCCACCCGGCCGGGAATACAGCGGACAATCTCGGGCCTAAAGGGCATCATGATGACGGTATGTTCCTTTTCTATCTTCCATAAAGGCCTCCTGAAAAATCAGGGCCGGTTCCTATCACTATCAAGTCCGGACGGGAGTGTCAATATTTCCCGCTGTCCAATAAAATGGTTGAGATTCGAAAGGGATACTGGCAAAATGACAGAATAACTCGAGGGGAAACACGGTCCCGCGGGGTAAACACCTATATTTTCGCAGAGGAAAAACATGTTTGATACCATTCTGGAAAACGGCACCATCATCGACGGCTCCGGTGGTCAGCCGTATCGCGGTGACGTGGGGATTACCAAAAAAGGCATCAGCGCCATTGGAGATTTAAAAGAAGCGGAAACGGCGAATCGGGTTGATGTTTATGGAAAAACCGTCTGTCCCGGTTTTATTGATGTTCATTCCCATGCGGATCTGGCCTTTTTTCGTCAGGATCATGATCAGCTGCTTTCGCCTTTGGTACAACAGGGTATCACCACCTTTGTGGGCGGCAACTGCGGCATGGCACTGGCCCCGGTTACGCAGGAGAATCGGGACGGGATCAAAACCTACCTGGAAGTGTTTACCCAGATGAATTTTGACAAGGACATTCACTGGGACACCATGGGAAGCTACCTGGAACACATGGATGAAAAAGGGCTGCTATTAAATTCCGCTCAGCTGGTGCCGCACGGGGTCATCCGGATCTCCGCCTCGGGAATGAATGATCGTCCGGCCAACACCGAGGAAATCAAAGTTATGACCGGCCTGCTGGAAGAATCACTGGAAGCGGGCGCCTTCGGCTTGTCCACCGGCCTGCAGTACGCCCCCGGCCTGCAATCCGACACTGCGGAACTGGCGGCAGTGGCTGCTCCCCTGGCGCTGCACGGCGGTATCTTCACCAGCCACCTGCGCTCTTATACCAGCACTACCCTGGATAAGGCGATTGCGGAAGTCGCCCAGGTCGCCCGGGAAAACGGAATCCAGGGCCATATTTCCCACATTTTTTCCGTTCCCTGGACCGGCCCCATTCATAATCTGAGTTTGAAAGTTATTAAGTGGCTGGCCCGCCACGGCGAAACCGCGGTTAAACTTTTGCCCCAGCCCCTGCTGGACATGGAGATGAATAAAATTCTAAAGCAGGTGGAAACCGCCCGCCGACAGGGCTGTCGTCTGACCATGGATGTCATGCCCACCACCGCAGGATTTACGCATTTGCTGGCCTTTTTCCCGCCCTGGGCGCTGACCGGAACGAAAGCGGACGTACTGCAACGGGCCACCGACCGGACGACCCGCACGGAGATGCTGGACGACATTCAATGTGGCCGCCCCATCTGGCCGCACCGGGGGAAAAACGACTGGTCCCTGAACCTGATCCGGCAGATGGGCTGGGACGCCCTGACCGTCATGGCGGTCCACAGCGAAAAAAACAAGCCGCTGGAGGGCCGGCGGTTCACGGATATCGCCGCGGAACAGGGCAAGCACCCCTTTGATGTCATGTGCGATCTGCTCATTGAAGAAGACGGCCAGGTCCTGGTATTCGAATCCATCAGCGACCCGGATGATGCCTTTACCGAACGATATACCTTCCCCGCCTTGAAAGACCCGCGGACAATGATTACGACGGATACGATCCTGCTGGGTATGGGCCGGCCGTCCTATCTGTTTTACGGCTGTTATCCCAAATTCATCGATCGTTATGTATACCGCTTCAACCTGCTGGACCTGCCCACGGCCATTGCCCGTTGCAC
The DNA here is from genome assembly GCA_964632805.1 of uncultured Desulfobacterales bacterium. Taxonomy (GTDB): domain Bacteria; phylum Desulfobacterota; class Desulfobacteria; order Desulfobacterales; family Desulfosudaceae; genus CAZWCS01. The sequence continues at coordinate 15,747 of CAZWCS010000014.1, read as the reverse complement.
TTCTCTGCCTGCCCGGGAATTCGGTATTCAATACCGGGGGTTGATCAAAGTAGGCTATTATGCCGATCTTTTGGTACTGGAACCCGAAAAATTCCGCACCGCGGCCCGGTTTACCGATCCGGCCCGTCCCCCGGAGGGCCTGGATAAGGTTTATATCAACGGTCACCTGGTAGTAGAAGACAACCAGATGAAATATGAACGGCTGCCGGGGATGATGTTACGCAAAAACAATCAACCCGTCCCGGCCGGGTAAACCGGGAAAAGGCTTCCGGCCATGGAAATATCGCTGAACAACGAATACATTCTCTGGGTCGCAGTAATTGCCTATGTGGCGCATATCATGGAGGAGTATACCTGGGACTGGAAAAACTGGGCGGAAGCGCTGTCCGGGCTGACCATCGGCTGGGAAGCCTTTTTCGTGACCAACGCCGCCGTAGTTGTCCTGGGCGTTTCCTGCGCCCAGATCGGCTGGCGCTGTCCGGCGGTGAGCCTGATGTTTCCGGCCCTGATGCTGATCAACGGTCTGTTTTTTCACCTGGGGCCGACCCTGGTGCAGCGCCGGTTTTCCCCGGGCACACTGACCGCGGTGGTCTTTTTCATCCCCGTGGGCACCTGGACCTTCCTGGGCGCTCACCAGGATGGCGTGCTGACATCCGGAACCGCCGTGGTCGCTTTTGCCGGAGGTTTGGTAATCATGATTTACCCCATTTTCCTGTTGCGCCTGAAAAACAGACTTTTGCCCCAATAACCAATGATGATGTCCTTACGATATACTCACAACCATAACTGCGGGAGGTAGACATGAGTGACGCTCTGTTCAACAAAATGAACGAATTCTGGGAAACCAGCCCCATTCCCCAGGAAGTGACCAAATCCCTGAAAAACGGCGCGGTGGCGGAAGTCCATTTTGAAAACGATGATGACACCTACATGATGATCAAGGAAAAAGGGCGCAGCTTTTTCCGCAAGGGGGTTCCGGAAAAACCCCAGCTGTATTTCAAATACAGCGAAGATGCGGTGGAATATATGATGGACGTGGAGGGAGAAGGCAAGGAAGCCATTGAAGAATACGTGGCCCGGATGAGCGAATGCGTTCTCAACCCCACCAAAGAACGCTATGTGGAAGTCAAACTGTGCACCAACATCATGACCATGTTCCGCATGGGATACTTCGGCATGATGTTTGCCGGCGGCACCCGGGCGATTTCCACCGTCAAGCAGGTGGCCAAACAACTGGGCATCAAAATTCCGGCCAAGTTCTTGAAAGAGAAATAACAGGAGAAAAGTCCATGTTCAACGAAGCCTTGGACAAGATCGACACCCCGGAACAGGCGGAATTCCGGGCATACTGCCGGAAGTGGCTGGCCGACAATCTCCCGTCCCCGCCCACCGTGCACCTGCCCCAGTCACCCCTGGAAATCATGCACCGGGAACAGATGGAGTATCTGGGCAACTGGCAGAAAACCGCTTATGCCGGCGGCCTGGTGGGCTGCGACTACCCGCAGGAGTACGGCGGCGGGGGACGCACCGACTGCCAGCGCATTGCCAACGAAGAAATGCAGAAGGTGGATACCCCCTTTTTCCCCAACCTGGTGGGACTTTCCATGGCCGCGCCGACCATTTTCCATCACGGCTCCGAGGAACTGAAGCGGGCGCTGATCCCCGGCATCCTCTCTTGTGAAGATATCTGGTGCCAGGGGTTCAGCGAACCCGATGCCGGCTCGGACATGGCCAACATCCAGACCTTTGCGGAAAAAAAGGGCGACACCTGGACCGTCAACGGCCAGAAAATCTGGACCTCCCTGGCCCAGTTCGCCAAATGGATGATCCTCATCTGTCGCCATGACCATTCCCACAAACATAAGGGGCTGACCTATTTCGTGGCCCCCATTGCCGAAAACGTGGGCAAAAGCGTGGAAATCCGGCCGCTGATCAAAATGACCGGGGAAGCGGGCTTTAACGAAGTCTTTTTCAAAGACCTGAAACTTCCGGACAAATACCGGCTGGACGAAGTGGGCAAAGGCTGGCAGGTGGCCATGACCACGCTGCTCAACGAGCGGGGTGCGGGCGGCCTGGTGCCCCCCCGATCCGGCGGCGGGGCCGCCGGCGGGTCGGCCATGCTGGCTGACGCCCGGCAGCTCATGCAGCTGGCCGCAAAATCGCCGCGCCACGGAAAAACCGCGGCTGACGACCCGGTCATCCGGGACCGCATCATGCAGCAGGTCATCCACCAGGAAGGCTTCCGCCAGACCGATCGCCGGGCCCGGGTCAAAGAAATGAGCGAGCACCCCATGCGGTTGCCCCTGCAATATAAACTGCTGATGACGGAAAACATGCAGGCCGTGGGCGCCCTGGCCCTGGAAATCGCCGGAATGGCCGGCACCCTTTTCCTGGCGGATGAAAACGCCCCGGACGACGGGCAGTGGCCCCTGCTGTACATGAACTCCTACGGCACCACCATCGCCGCCGGCACCAGTGAAATTCACCGCAACATTCTGGGCGAACAGGTCCTGGGCCTGCCCAAATCCAAATAAAAAAGGCACTCTCCATGGCACAACCCAATGATTTCGGCTTCGGCAAAGAAGCGCAGATGCTGAAAAGCGAAGCCCGCAAATTTTTCAAGGACAACTGTGACGAACGCACCCTCCACGAACGGGTGGCGGCCACTCCCGATCCTTACCGGCAGCCGGAATGCCTGTGGGACAGAAAACTGTGGGAGAACATGGGGAAACTGGAATGGCCCGCCCTGGCCGTTCCCGAAGCGGCCGGCGGCATGGGCATGAGTGCCGTGACCGTGGCCGCCCTGGTGGAAGAAGTGGGCCGGGCCGCCCTGCCCTCCCCGCTGAACGCCACCATCAACGCCGCTTATGTGCTGTCTGGCTGTGAAAGCGATTCCGCCCGCCGGATCCTGGAAAAGATTGCCAACGGACAGGCCGTGGGCCTGGCCCTGGCCGGAGAAGCCGCCAACCCGGAAAAGGAAGCGCCCGACCTCACCGCCACCGTCGACGATACCGGCGTCATCCTCACCGGCACCGCCGGGTATGTGCAGGACGCCGGCAAAGTGGACTGTCTGATTGCGGCTGCCCGCTCCGAAAAGGGGGTGGGCTTGTATATCGTACCCATGGACGCTGCCGGGTTGACGGTGGTTGCCGACGCCATTGTGGATCTGACCCGGGATCAGGCCCGGGTGCATTTTCAAAAAGTCCGCCTGGACGCCGAACAAGTGGCCGCCCCCCCCGAAAAGGGAAATACCGTTCTGCACAACGCCCTGCCGATCATCTGGACCATGACCGCGGCGGACATGTGCGGGGCGGCGGAATGGCAGTTGCAGACGACGGCCGCCTATGCCCGGGAGCGCCATCAGTTCGATCGGCCCATCGGCTTCTTTCAGGCGGTTAAGCACCCCCTTGTCAACATGATGATGATGATCGACGAAGCCCGTTCCCTGATGTACAACGCCGCCTGCGCCTGGGACCATGAACCGGAGCAGTGCCGCCGTTACGCCCACATGGCCAAGGCCGCGGCCGGCGACATGGCCGCCTTCTGTTCCGGGCGCTCGGTTCAGCTTCACGGCGGCTTCGGATTTACCTGGGAGAGCGTGGTGCATATCTATTTCAAACGCCAGCTTCACAGCCAGGTTTTATACGGTGATGCCGCCTGGCACCGGGCCCGTCTGGCGGACATGCTCATGGGACCGGTGACCGGGTAAAATGCTGCTGGAACTGAATTTCGGTTTTCTGGGGGATTATCCCGTAGCCGGCATGGCCGAGCCCTGGCGCGCTAAAATAGCACCAACCCTGGCGCGGCTGCAGCAGGCCGGTATCCGGGCCGTATTGACCCTGACCGAGGACAATTTTTACGCCGATCATTACCGACAGGCTTGTATGCGGCACCGGCACGAACCCCTGGATGACGGGGAACCCGCCTCCCTGGAAGCACTCGTTCGCTCCGTCACCTTCATTAATAGCTGTCTGGAGAAACAGCAGGCGGTGGTGGCGCACTGCCTGGAAGGACGCGGCCGGACCGGCATGGTCCTGGCCGCCTGGCTGGGTTTTACGGAAAAAATTGACGGCCCGGCAGCCGTCCAGCGGTTACGGGAACTGCGGCCGGTAACGGTGCTGACCAAACCCCAGCAGGCCTGTATTGCCGACTTCCTGGAAAGTCATTGAAAATAAAACGCGGCCATACGGCAAGCGTCAATCCCGGGAAACATCATAGGCCGTAACCCGGTTGCGACCGTTTTCCTTGGAAAAATACAAGGCCCGGTCGGCGTTGCGGATCAAGGTTTGACTGTCCCCGGCATCATGGGGATAGGTGGCCACCCCGATGCTGATGGTCACCCGGAGCATCTCCTCGTCATGCTCCAGGGACCAGTTCTCCACTCCCAGACGAATGCTCTCGGCCAGTTTGCGGGCCTCTTCCCTTCCGGCGCCGGGATAAATCACCGCAAATTCCTCCCCGCCATAGCGACTCACAAAATCTTTATTCGGCGCATTGTCCGTTAATATCCGGGCGACGCCTTCCAGCACGCGGTCGCCCAGTTGATGGCCGTAGTTATCGTTAAAGGATTTGAAAAAATCGATATCCAGGATCAACAGCGACAGATCTCTTCCTTCCTGCTCACTGCGAACCAGCTCGTTGTGCAGGGAATATTTAAAATAGCGGTGATTGATCAACCGGGTCAAACCGTCCCGCCGGGCCAGCTCAAACAAGCGGGCGTTTTCAATGGATATGGCGGACTGGGCGGAAAGAAATCGCAACATTTCCAGGCGTTGCGGCGTAAAGGCGTTGGTGGTCAGATTGTTTTCCAGAAAAACAATGCCGCTCTTTTTTCCTTTATGCATGACTGGCGCACACAGAATAGACTTGACGTTATGGGCGACAATATAGGGATCCGAAAAAAACTGCTCGTCTTCGACAGCATTGTTCAAAACCACGTTGTCACCGGTCTTGTCTACATAACTGATAATGCCTCTGGGCAGGTATTCATATTCTTCGTAGGCAATGCCCTTGAGAACCTGAATGGTTCCGTCCACGTCGCTTTCCGCTTCCACATAATACCGGCCGTCCTGTTCCAGGAGCAAGACTCCGCGCTGGGCGCCGGCGTTCTCAATGGCGATCCGCATCATGTTCTGCAGCAGGTTGTCCAGCTCGATTTCTCCGGAAATGGCGTGGGAAGCTTTAATAACCGAGGTCAGATCAATGCCCACTTCGTCGGTACCGCTGGTCGTCGTCGAGGAAAAGGTAATGGTCCCCTTCGGGAACTGATCGTTTTCCGTAACCGTCACCAGCAGATCCCTGTACTTGTTTTCCATTTGCCGTACTTTGGCCACAGCTCCCCACCGGGTAAAACAGGCAAAGGCCTTTTTTAAATGATATTCCATGTATTCCGTATTGCCCCGTTCCGACCAGAACCGGGCGACCAGTTCATGATAAACCCCCAGCTCCTGCAGATAGCTGTCCTTTTTCAACTCTTCCAGGGCCCGGTTGTAGAAACGCAGGGCTTTCTCATACTTTCCCAGAACCCGGAGATACTCCGCCCGGACGATCAGATACCGGTAGAGAAAATTCGCCGGCATTATTTTGGCCCAACGCCGCATCTGGCGCTGATTTATGCGCACCCGTCGCAGAAAGGCCTGTCGCCGCGAAAAAGAAACCTCGTTACACAGCGCCAGGTGACTGAGAGAATCATAATAATTCAGAGCGACGTAACCGGTAGTCGCCTTGGTGGCCTCATCCAGACAGGTATAGGCCAGATCCGCTGTTTCCACTGCGCTTTCATATTCATTAAAAACCAGTTGCAGGGTCAACTTGGAAACATAGAGAAAATGAACCACAAAGTGGTCCTCGGCCGCTTCATGCACCGGCAGCATGGTCTCTTCATCGTAAATATCGCCGATCAGACGGGTCGGATTGGCCGAGCGTCCCAGAAGATTGTGGAGATTCTGATAACTGATGCGGGCGATATGTAACTGGGATTCCTGGCGGATATCTTCGAGTATTTCCACGTTCCGGGCGATCACTTCCTCGGCGGCCGACAGGTCCGATCCGATCAGCAGGATCGTAAAGGTCTGTACCATCAAGGCATATCCGGCAAACTCCAGATTGCCCACTTCCATAGCCTTGTCGTAAACCTCCTGGAGCTCTTGCGTGATATCGGTAACCGGCTCCTGCCAGTGCTTGATCCAGGTCAGAAACAGAAAGCGGGTTCGGGCTTCCTGCTCCTTGATCTGCAGTTTATCAAGCAATTCCAGGCCGAGTTTGCCGAATTGATACCCTTTCTTATACCGTCCCAGAGAACAGAGAATCAGGCCGTAACCGGCATAATGATAGGGGGAAGAATCGGCCAGCCCTTTTTTTACAGTCAAACGGACGCTGTTGAAACTGAGCAGCGCCAGCGACTCGGGTTTGGCCCAGTAGCCTACCGAACTGTAGGCCATGGTCATTTTCATAATGGCAATGGCGTAGGGATCGGTCATCATCGGCATATTCTTCAGGTCCCGGGGTTTTTTGCCGATCAGGGCGATGTTTAACCGGATCAGCATCCTGGCTACATCCAGCCGCGAAGGGTCATCCGGAAAGCGGAAATTGAGTTTGTGGAAAATTTCCAGTACCGCCTGAATGGCTTCCGCCTTTTTGTCCTGGGCAATATAGGCCTGAATCCGGGTCTCATACAGCGTCAGCAACTCCGTGGGCTGCCGGGAGTATTGCAGCAGGACGGCGGCATAGTCTTCCATTTCCTGGTGCCGATGGGTAATAAAGGAGGTTTCCACCAGGGCGTTGTAAATATCCAGGCAGAGGGCATGATCCTTATCCCAGAAAGAATCGTCAATAAAGGACAGGGCGGTCTGCAAATACCTGTAAGCGGAATCAAAGGCGGCGGAATCCTTGGCTTTCCGGGCTGCCCGGGCATTGATTGCAGCAAACCGGTGTCTTTCTTCCGGTGTTGTTACCAGCTCTTTGGCGGCATTCAGTTGATTTACCAGATACAGCAATTTTTCCGGCAATTCCGCCTCGCTGGTGGTCTCCAGCAGATAATAGCCAATCCGATAATGCAACTGCTGCCGTTCTTCTTCCGGGATCAAGGAATAGGCGGCCTCCTGAATCCGGTCGTGATGAAACCAGTAGAGATTTTCCCGAAGCGTGATGAGACCTTCATCCATCGCCTGAGAGATTCCGGACAGAACGGTTTCCACCGGCTGATCCATCACCGCGGCAACCATTTCCAGTTCAAACCAGGTTCCGATACAGGCGCATACCTTCAGTATCTGGCGCGTGTCTTCCGGATATTTCTGAATTTTTTCCGCCAGCAACACTACCACGTTTTCCGTAACCTGCATCTGGGCGATTTGCTCCTGATCCCAGTGCCAGCCGGTTTCCGGATCCTGACGCAGCAAACCGGTATCATCATAGAGCCGTTTCATGAACTGGTTAATAAAAAAGGGATTGCCGCCGGTCTTCTTATGAATCAACTCCGCCAGAGACTTTGTCTGGGCGGGATCGCATTTCATAAAATTGTTAATAAACAAATTGGTGGTTTCTACATCAAACGGCTTCAGCACAATCCGATTGATGCCAAAACCGCTTTGATCGATATTTTCCAGAAAGGCCTTCAGGTTGGGCCGGGCTTCGACCATCTTCCAGCGATAGCCGAATATAAGCATCAGATACTGTATATCTTTATCCCGCAGCAAGGCGGTTAATAAGGGGATACTGGCCGCATCCGCCACATGAAAATCATCCAGAAACAACGTCAGGGGGTGTTCCCGGGTAGCCACCGCCCGGATGAACTCCTTGAAAACCATGATAAACCGATTCTGGGCCGCTTCCGTCTCCAGATCGGGCAGGGCCGGCTGAGGACCCAGGAGAAGCTCCATATCCGGAATAATTCCGGTAATAATACTGCCGCTTTCGCCCACTGCATCCTGAATTTTCTTTTTCCAGGCCGCAATCCGTTCTTCACTCTGGGTTATAATCTGCCGGACCAGTTCCTTGAATGCCTGAATAATAGAGTTATAAGGGACATTCTGCTTATGATGGCCGTATCTTCCGGAGATAAAACAACTGCGGGTTTCAATGATACTTTTGCGCAGCTCTTCGATTAAATCCGATTTACCAAGGCCCGCATCCCCGTGAAGCAGAACCACCTGACTGTGTCCCTGCCCCGCCTTGCGAAACGACCGCATCAGCGTCCCGAGCTCCTCATCCCGGGCCAGCAACTGTTGCGGCGGGTTATATTGCAAAGAAATATCTTTGGTTCCCAGCGTAAATTGGGCCTGCGTGCCTTTTTGCACGATAAGCTCATCGCAGCGCTGTAAGTCGGCCAGAAGACCGAAACTGTTCTGATACCGGTCTTCGGCCATCTTGGCCAGCAATTTCATGACAATATCGGAAATTGCCAGCGGAATCTGCGCGTTAATGCTGCTCAAGGGTGTGGGCTGCTTGGCGATATGATAATGGATGATCTCGACGGGATCATCGGACTCAAACGGACGCCTCCCGGTTAACATTTCAAAGAACGTTATCCCCAGGGAATACAAATCCGTCCGGTAATCAACGGAACGATTAATGCGGCCGGTCTGTTCCGGCGACATATACGGCAGGGTACCCTCAATCAGGTCCGGACTGTATATTTCCCGGCGCTCTTTTGTAATTTCAGCGGAAATACCGAAGTCGGTGATTTTTACCTGATCAGCGTTAATCAGGATATTATCGGGCTTGATGTCCCGGTGAACAATTTTATGCTGATGCAACTCCCCCAGAATACCGGCCAGGCTCTTGGCAATGCGCAGAAACCATTGATAATCCCCCAGTTTTCCGGGGATCACCGCTTTCAGGGTTTCTCCCTGAAAATGCTCCAGAACAATGGCCGGACGCCCCTTTAATTCACCGATGTCATAACTGGTGAGCACCCCCGAACACTCGATTTTCTGAATCAGCTCGTATTCCCGTTTCAGACGGCCGATCTCCGTGGGCGTCGGATTTTCGAGCTTCAAAACTTTACAGGTAACGAATCTTCCCCCGGCATCTTCCGCTTCAAAAATAATAGAATTCTGGGTCTCGGAAATTTTGGAGTGAATCCGATAGACATTATCCAGGTTTGGTAAGGTATAAAACTTCTCCCCGGTCATGCTGCTCCTTAATGTCAATACAGCGCACGTCTGCCGGAACCGGTCCGGTCGGCACCCAACACTGCTGTAATAGCATTCATATCGCGATATCCCCTTGATTTTTTGCAGTATAGCCCAAAAAACAACCGGAGACAATAGTTATTTGCCGTTATAATTCCCCCATATCGATACGTAATTGACGCAGAAGACGAAAATTATTTCGCTTTCCGGGTCAGAGCACCGGTGGGGCAAACTTCCACACAGGCCAGACAGGCGGCGCAATCCGTCGCTGTCTGCCCCTCGGTACCCAGCAAAGAAACGACCGTCTCAAACCCCCGGTTGGCAAAGCTGATAAAAGAATGACCATTTTTTTCCCGGCAGGTATAGATGCAGCGACCGCACAGAACACACCGGTTGGGATTATAGACAATCAGGGGATGGGTGTGGTCGATTTCCCGGGCGGGTTTGATCACGGGAATATCTTTCGGTTTCAGCTTGACCTTGAGAAATTTGGCCAGGTCCTGCAGCTCGCACTGACGATTGGCCGGACAATTGCCGCAGTTCACATCATGCACCGAAAGCAGAAGTTTCAGCGCCGTCCGCTGGAGTTCCCGCACCGTTTCGGTATCGGTAAACACCTCCAGCCCCTCTTCCACCGGGGTGGTACAGGCCGTAACCGGCCGGTTCCGGCCCGAAATTTCCACCAGGCAGAGCCGGCAGGAGGCCGGCGGATCGGTCATTTCCCGCAGCCAGCAGAGGTGAGGAATATAGATTTCACAATCCAGGGCCGCCTGCAGGACGCTGATGCCTTCCTCGGCCTGAATTTCCCAGTTGTCAATGGTCAAGGTTACCATGAAATTATGCTCCCTGCTTATCGGGCTTTACATCCACCGGCACGGCCTCCGGCGGCGTGGCCTTTTTCACCGCGTCGTACAGCGGTTTGCAGACGTTAAGGCACTCCCCGCATTTGACACATTTTTCCTGATCAATGCCTTTTTTGCGATTGGCGGTGGTGAAAATCGCCTCCGTGGGGCAGCAGCCCACACAGGCATCACAGCCCCGGGCACAGAGATCCAGATCAATATAATAGGCGATCAGTTCCCGGCACATCCTGGCCGGACAGATTTTGTCGCGCACATGGGCTTCGTACTCCTCGCGAAAATAGGCCAGTGACGTCAAGACCGGGTTGGGCGCGGTTTTTCCCAGGCCGCACAGTGAACCCTGTTTGACCGCCCGGGCCAGGCGTTCCAGGGTCTCCAGGTCCGCCTCCTGTCCCTCGCCTTTGGTGATGCGATCCAGAATATCCAGCAGGTGCCGGGTGCCGATGCGGCAGAAGGTGCATTTGCCACAGGACTCTTTCTGGGTAAAATCCAGAAAATACCGGGAAACATTGACCATACAGGTATCTTCATTCATAATCACCATGCCGCCGGAACCCATCATGGCCCCGGCCTCGGTCAGGGAGTCAAAATCGATGGGGGTGTCCAGAAACGATTCCGGCAGACAGCCGCCGGAGGGCCCCCCGATCTGCACCGCTTTGAACTTCTTTTCATCGGGGATACCACCGCAGATATCGAAAATGAGTTCCCGCAGGGTCACGCCCATGGGAATTTCCACCAGCCCCGCGAACAAGACATGGCCGACAATGGAAAAAATGGCCGTACCCGGGCTGGCTTCCGTGCCGATGCCGGTAAACCACGCGGCACCATGCGCAATAATGGACGGCACCGTAGCCAGGGTTTTGACATTATTGATCACGGTGGGATGGCCGTGGAGCCCCTTTTGGGCCGGAAACGGAGGCCGGTGCTGGGGCAGGCCCCGATATCCTTCCAGGGAACGAATAAGCGAAGTCTCTTCCCCGCACACAAACGCCCCGGAGCCCTGAAAAATCTCAATATCAAAGGAAAAATCGCCGCCCAGTATATTTGCGCCCAGAAGATTTTTTTCCCGGGCCTGATCAATGGCCGTCTGAATCAGTTGCACGGCCAGGGGATATTCCGCCCGGACATAAACAATCCCCTTTTGGGCCCCGATGGCCCGGGCGCAGATCACCATACCTTCCAGGATCTGATGAGGGGTGCTTTCCAGGATGGTCCGATCCATGTAGGCACCGGGGTCCCCTTCATCGGCATTGCAGATGACCACTTTTTCCGGATCGCTCTGACTCGCGGCCAGCGCCCATTTTTTCCCCGTAGGAAAGCCCGCCCCGCCGCGTCCCCGCAGCCGGGAATCGGCAATCTCCTGCACGATTTCTTCCGGCGCCATCTGCAAGGCTTTGGCCAGGGCGGCATAGCCGTCCAGAGCGAGATATTCGTCAATTTCCGCGGGATTGATCCGGCCGCACTTGTCCATGATAACCCGCTTTTCCCGGTTAAAGCGGGGAAAAAGGGTTACCGGGGGAACCACTTCACTCTCTTCGGTGGCCCCGTAAAGATGTTCAAAACAGGGATCCCCGTTGCCCAGAAAACTTTTTACCAGCATGCGCGCCTTGCCGGCGTCTACCTGCTGATACATCAGGGGCGGATACCCGGATTCGGGAAAATCGATGATGACCAAAGGTTCGGCGTAGCAATGGCCGTGACAGCCCACGGGATGGATAACCGCCTCGATCTGTTCTTTTTCCAGATGTTCTTCAAAGGCCGCTTTGGTCTCCCGGGCGCCGGCAGCCAGCCCGCAGGTGGCCATGCCGATATAAATGGTGGGCGTGGTGGATTGGGCCCTTGCCTCCCGTTTTTCCACCGCTTTTTCCCGCAACGCGGAAAAAGCCGCGGATATGTTGCCGCTGTTGTTTTCGGCGCTGGTTTCACTCATTGTGCTTTCTTCGCCTCAATATCTTTCTGCACCTGAATCTGGGTAAAAATTCCTTCCACTTTGCTGGGCGACATGTACCCGTGCACCGCTTCCCCTACCAGGGTTACCGGCGCCAGGGCGCAGCAGCCCACACAGGCTACCCGCTCCAGGCTGAACTCCCGGTCTTCGGTGGTCTCGCCTTCACTGATTTCCAGCTTCCGTTCAAAATTTTCCAGGATAATATCCCCGCCGCGAACATGGCAGGCCGTGCCCATGCAGACCTTGATGGGATATTTTCCCGGCGGGTTGAGCCGGAACTGGTTGTAAAACGAGGCCACCCCGAAAATCTCCGCCGGCGAAAGGGCGAAAAAATCGGCCACCAGTTCCACGGCTTCCGCCGGCAGATAGCCCATTGCTTCCTGTACGGTCTGCAGGCTGGGGATCAGGTTGCTCCGGTGGTTGTCATATTTATGGATACGGGATCGGACCTGTTCCAGCTTTTCTGATTCTTCTGCGGTAATGTGTGTCAGCATCGGCAAACAACTCCTTTCCGGCATTAAAACCTTTCAGTTTATCAAAAAGAAGATGATATGACAAGGATTTTCCCGGCTGTGTCGGCCACCGGCTTTATTCCTTAATGCAGTTATCAGAAAATGAGGGGCCCTGAGGGCTGATAAAAAAGCGGACTGTCAGGATAACAACGCGATCTTTTGCCGGGTTTCTTCGGCGCGGCCCCTTTCTCCCTGTATCTCGTAACACCGGGCCAGAAACTCCAGGGCCTGCCGGGAACGCGGAAAACGCCGGAAACAGTCCACGGCCCGGTCCACCTGCGACATGTTCATCCAGGTAACCCCGAGACAGGTATGGAGGGATTCGCTGTGCGGAAAATGGCGGAGCCCGGCCTGCAGAATTTTCCGGGATTGCTCCCAGGCGGCCTGCTGCTGGTAGATCATGCCCAGCCCCAGGTAGGCCCGCTCATCCGGATGCCAGTCCAGGGCCTGCTTATAGAGCCGCCCGGCCAAGGGGAGGGCTTCCGGAATATCCGGATGACCGGCATAATCACCGTGACTGAAGGTCAGCGCCAGGCGGGAATAAAATTCGGCGTGGGCGGGATACAGCTCGGGCGCATCGAGCAATTGCAGGTTTTCGGTAAAACCCGGAAGATGCCGGTAAAAGGCCTTTCGCAGCGTCCGGCCGAAAGCCTGAACATCCGCCGCGGTCAGTTCCGGGTCAATTTCAAAATAAAGAATATCTTCCACCCGCTCGTCCCAGATGGCATCGGTTTGGTTTTGCCGCCGGAGATAGTCCGCATACAGGGCGGTCCCCGGGAAGATATCCAGCACATAAGAGACCATTCCAAGGGGTTTGATCTCCTGCATCAGGTCCACGGACGCTTGAATGGTGGACTTGGTTTCTCCGGGGCAGCCGTATATAAAATAGGCCCGGGCCATGATGCCGTATCGGATCGTCAAGTCAAAAGCCCGTCTGATCTGCTTTCGGGTAATGCGCTTGTTCAGCCGCCGTCGAATGGTATCGGCGCCGCTTTCCACCCCATAACTGATCTGGATACAGCCGGCCCGGCGCATCCAGTAGAGAATCTCTTCATCCACCCGGTCTACCCGGGAAATGGCCGCCCAGGTTACCGGCAGCTTCCGCTTGATGATCTGCCGGCAGACCGCGATGGCCCGCTCTTTTTCCAGGGTAAAATTGTCATCCGAGACATAAAAAAAGGCCACGCCCCGCGCATACAGCAGCGCCATCTGCTCCACAAAATATTCCGGCGAATGAAACCGTACCTGCCGTTCCCAGAACCGGGGCGAACCGCAGAAAACGCAGTTTTCCGGACACCCCCGGGAAAGGGCCAGATGTTGATAGGAAAAACAGCGGGCCGGATTGGGCAGGCCGTCAAGATCATCGATCCGCACCGCCGGTGCCGCCAGCAAAGGGTGGCCGTCTTCCCGCCGGGCCAGTCCGGGTATACCGGCAATCCGGGAAGGTTCATTCGCGGCCAGGCAGCAAACCAGTTCCAGCAGGGAATATTCCCCTTCCCCGGTGATGACATAATCAATCTGCGGAAACCGGGACAACAGGTATTCCCACAAAAAGGCGGCCCCGACCCCGCCGAAAACCGTGACCACTTCAGGGGCAATCGTTTTGGCCCGCTCCGCCATCTCGATTCCGCCCCAGCGGTTGGCGTGCACAATGGAAAACCCCAACAAATCCGGCTGAATTTTTCGCAGATAGGCGTCGATCCGGTCCGCAGGCCGGCCCGGCTCATACAGATTCAACAGTTGTACCGCATAACCGTTTTCCTGCAGCAGCGCCCCCATATAGTACAAGCCCATGGGCATGGCGCTCACATCCGCGTCATCCCGCCGCTGTTCCAGAAAACCGGGGTATACCAAGAGTACTTTCATATCCCCTGTCCGTCTTGTTCAAAAGGGCAGAAAAGCGCCTACATTTTCCGCATCAAAACCAATGGCTGCGGCCTGCTCCTGATTGGCCCGGATATAGTCCAACAGGCGTTCTCTGGCGTGGGGATGGGTGGTCTGGGCGGCATCACCGGCGGCGGCATCAATCCAGGCCATGATCACCCAGAAAAAAACGCCGCCCGCCACAATATAGTCCCCAAAAGGGCTGGAGCCGGCCACCGAGGCGGCAAAAGAGTCGGCCTCACGCTCCTGATTGCGAGAAATTTCCAGGCAGGCCGGCCCGCTGCCCAGGGTGTGTCCCAGGGCGATATGCCCCAATTCGTGGGCAATCACCGTCATGTTCAGGGCGGCATTATACGATCGGGCCTTGCCGGGGGAAACAGAGGGCGCCAATCCCTCAAATATTTCTTCGGCATCCGCCAAGGCCAGGCTGCCCTCCCCTTCCACCACCTTTTGCCCCACCTGCCGGATAATTCTCTTCAGGCGCTGCCGGGCATTGGCCTTGTCGCTTTCAACTTCTTCCGCCAAGGCAAAAGCCATCAAGCGGCTCACCCGCGTCATCCCGCCCAGAATGCCAATTAATGGGGGCTCGGCATCAAATTCCGGAATCCGGGCATCCGTGGCAAAGGCATTAACAGTGTCCGCTTCGGGCAAGTAATGCAGGGTCGTCCGTCCGGCCCGCTCGCGATAAAGCAAATTGGACTGCACATGGCTGGAATAAAAAACAAACTGGGCCATCTGCTGGATCTCGGCCACCGGGGTGTCCAGCGCGTGCCTACCGGCAAAATCGAAAAGATCCGCTTCGGCCTGCGGCGCCAGTTGCCCCAGTTTCCAGCAGCTTCCACCACCCTTTCGCCGGGACAGACCCGGACCGCCCGCGGACCGGTTATTGGGAATATCATTGCAGGCGGTTTCAAGTTCGGATTCGATCGCCTGCGACGCCTTTTCCAGCAGTTCATCACCAAAATCGCGGGCAACCTCGTCATCCAGAATGCTCTGGGAACGGCCGCAGGAGGGGCAATGCCTGTCCAGAACATTCATCTTTTTTCCACAGTGTTTACATTTCATGGCCATTTTTCATTTTTAATCATCGCACCCAATCTTCCTTCCGCCCTCTGAATGCAGCGGAAGACTTCAGCCTTCCGCTTTCGACCGCCGGGTGCCACGGCCAAAGCGACAGCTTGGCCGTGCATCACCGGCATTGTCGCTCCGGGCTTGACCCGGAGCCCAGTGTAAAATTGACCTGTACCTTATTAACAGGGAATAAAACCATTTTATTCCGGATTCCGGCGTAAGCCTGTCCTGGACTCGATCCAGGATTCCGCTTCGCTCCACTGGCCGGAATGACGAATGGCTTGTCTTCCATTTTATTCCGGGACCCGGCTCGGGGAGGCCGGATCACAATTTGTTTTTTG
>CAZWCS010000013.1:3116-48136 GCA_964632805.1 uncultured Desulfobacterales bacterium | reverse complement strand
CGGCACATATCAACGAGGGGCTTCTTCCGGTACGGCCGGTGACTTTTCGGCCGGTGCCGTTTGCGTGGCCGCCGGAGCCGCTTCCTCTTTCATTATCGAGGCAGGCCCCTGGTGAGTGGAAATATAGGCCAGAGAAAGACAGGTCAGCATAAAAACCACTGCGGCGACGGTGGTTACTTTGTTCAGAAAACTGGAACCGCCGCTGCTGCCGAAAAGTGTCTGGCTTCCACCCCCGCCGAAGGCCGCCCCCATGCTGGCCCCTTTGCCGGTCTGAAGCAGAATGATCACAATCAGTGCAATACAGACAAGAATATGGATTAAAGTGATCAATATCGTCATTTTTCGTTTACCCGTTAAAAATTTATGATCTGCCCGAATGTTTCCGCATCCAGGCTGGCCCCGCCGACCAGCGCGCCGTCAATATCCGCCATGGCCATGAGTTCGGCGATATTGCCCGGTTTCACGCTTCCGCCGTAAAGAATGCGGCGGGCAGCGGCAAATGGTTCATCAAACATTTCCGCAACCACCGAACGGACAAAGGCATGGGCTTCCTGAGCCTGATCCCGGGTTGCTGTTTTTCCCGTGCCAATGGCCCAGACCGGTTCGTAAGCGATAACCAGGTGTTCCAGCCGGTCTGAAGCTATCCCTTGTAACCCGTTCTTGATTTGTTTGTCAAGTACGGAAAATGTTTTTTGTTCGTCACGTTCGGCTTCGGTTTCGCCGATACACATCACCGGCATAAGCCCCGCGGCGGCGGCGGCTTCGATTTTCTTATTGACGCCGGCATCGGTTTCCCCGAACAAATGCCGGCGTTCCGAATGTCCGATAATGACATACCGGCATCCGGCCGCCGTCAGCATGGTCGGGGAAATTTCCCCGGTAAAGGCGCCTTCCGGTTCCCAGTAGAGGTTCTGGGCGCCCAACCGAAGGCGGCTTTCCCGGATGGCCTGGTAAACCGGCACAAGGGCCGTGAAGGGTGGCGCGATCATGATGTCCCGGCCGGTTGTGCCGGTGGTGATTTCTACCAGATGCCGGGCGGTCTGGCGCGCCTCCTCGTCGGTTTTAAACATTTTCCAGTTGCCGGCAATAAGCGGTGTTCGCTGCGTCATGTCTCTGTCTCCTGTTGGCTCCCGGGTAATACTTGCTTAGAGCTGCTGGCCGATCATGGCGGCCATATCCACCATGCGGTGGGAATATCCGGCTTCGTTGTCATACCATGACAGAATTTTGATCATATTCCCGTTTACGTCCGTGGTCAAGGAATCGACAATGGACGACAGCGGTGAACCTTTGTAGTCTATGGAGACCAGCGGTTGATCACTGTAACCGAGAATACCGGCCAGTTCCTGTTCGGAGGCTTCTTTTAAAGCCTGATTAATTTCGGAAGCGGTAAGCCCGTCGGCGCCGATGGTGGCCACAAAGTCAACGATGGAGATATTGGGCGTAGGCACCCGGATAGCCAGGCCGTTCAGCTTGCCCGTAAGATCAGGCAGTACCAGCGCCACCGCCTTGGCAGCGCCGGTAGTGGTAGGAATCATGGACAGCCCGGCGGCCCGGGCCCGGCGCAGATCTTTGTGGGGAAAATCGAGCAGACGTTGATCCCCGGTATAGGCATGAACGGTGGTCATCAGGCCGCGCTCGATTCCGAATTGTTCATGGATCACCTTGGCCACCGGGGCCAGGCAGTTGGTGGTGCAGGAAGCATTGGAAATGATGTGGTGGTTGCGGGGATCATAGGTGGTGTGGTTCACCCCCATGACTATGGTAAGGTCCGGCTCTTTGGCCGGGGCGGAAATAATCACCTTCCGGGCCCCGGCTTCCAGATGTTTGGCTGCGGAATCGCGGTCCCGAAAAAGTCCGGTACATTCGGCCACGATGTCGATGCCGGTCTCCTTCCAGGGCAGTTTGGCGGGATCTTTGATGGCCGTAACCGGTATGGTTTCCCCCTTTACCTGGATGGCGTGGTCGGTGGCCGTTACCTCGGTCTCCAGATTTCCATGTACGGAATCGTGGACCGTCAGATAGGCAATGGTGGCCGGATCCGTCAAGTCATTTATGGCTGCGATCTGTATCTCCGGATGATTCAAGGCGGCCCGAAACACCATACGGCCGATTCGTCCAAATCCGTTGATACCCAGTTTGATGGTCATGGTTCCCTCCTTGTGTTGCTTGGGGTTGTATTCGGTTCGTAAACCGCTTTTTCCGTTTTCACACGGATGCTGCTTGCTATCGGCGGAACCGATCCCGGCAGAAAACGTTTTTCTCCGGGTATCCGGTTCAGGGTTTGGTGCCGGCGATTTGGGGGAAAACGCAACCGGTATGCGGCGGCGGCACAGCAATTGCCGACCGCAACCGTTTTGCCGGATGAATCAGTTGGTAACCGGTAATCCGGGCGCAGGCTAATTGCTTTTGTTGCCTTTCAGAATTCCGCTGGCCAGAGAAATACTTTTTTTCCCGTAATCTTCGATGGTGGCGGCCATTTCCCGCAGGTTCATTTGATGGCGCGCCCGAATCGCTTTCAAAAGAATGGGCAGATTCACGCCGGACAAAACTTCCACACGGCCTTCTTCCAGGAAGGAGTAGCTCAGGTTGGAGGGCGACCCGCCAAACATATCCGTAAGGATTAAAACCCCTTCCTTGGTGTTAACGGCCTTGATCGCCTCGGCGATTTTTTTTCGAAGCGTTTCCGTTTTTTCATTCAGGTCAATCGAGACCGCGACTACCGCCTCCGGTTCTGTACCCAGAATAAAACCGGCCGCATCGATCAGCGCACTTCCCAGTTCTTTGTGGGTAACAATGAGTATACCAATCATATTTTATCAGCTTTGCGGATTGGTGTAAAATGTTTCAACCGTCGATTCCGCAACTCCTTTTCTGTGTCTGGGAAAATGCTGCATGGTTTTCCCGGATTTCGGTGCCGGTCAATTTTGCCATATATCCCGGTGGGTAATCTCAACTTCCCGGTGTTTTTCCAATAAATAATCATAAACCGCGGTGGCCACCGCCACGCTTCGATGCCGTCCGCCGGTGCAGCCAAAGGCCACTGTCCAGTAGGCTTTGGGCTCCGCTTTGTACAGCGGGAGCAAAAAATTGAGAAAATCAAAAAGTTTGTCAATAAAAGCAGCGCCGATAGCATTATGTAAAACATAATTATGAATTTTTTTGTGTTTTCCGTCAAGATATTTCAGTTCCTCCGTGAAGTACGGGTTGGGCAGAAACCGTACATCAATAATGGTGTCCGCGTTTTTCGGAATTCCGTATTTAAAACCGAAGGAAAGAATGTGAATCCGCATGGGAAAAGGTTTAACACGGTCCTGAATAATTTGCAGAAGAAGGGCTTTTAACTCGTGGATGTTGAGGGTGGACGTGTCAATGATTTTGTCTGAAAAACGGCGCAGATCCTCCAGCTTTTCCCGTTCGGTCCGTATGCCGTGAAGAATGCCTTTGTCTTCATCCAGGGGGTGATGCCGGCGGGTCTGACTGTACCGTCGTATCAACGCCTCTTCGTCGGCTTCCAGAAACAGGATTTCCAGATTGTAACTGCTTTCCCGGAGCTGTGCAAAAACCGCGGCGTATGCGGCGAGAAACTCCTTTTCCCGCAAGTCCATGCCAAAGGCCAGGCCGTTGATGTTCGAGATGGTTTCTACCGGCATTTCCAGAAATTTCGGCAGCAGGGCTACCGGCATATTGTCTACGCAGTAAAACCCCGCGTCTTCCAGGACGTTCAGCGCCGTGCTTTTGCCTGACCCGGACAGACCGGTAATAATTTTTATGTCAAGATGCTTCATTACTTCGCCCGACGATTCCGGAACCTTTTTTTGATCCTGACTTGCAGGTACGATTTGCCGTTTTGCGCCGGAAACAGCGGAAACCGGTCTGGCTGCGCGACGCCAACATGCCGAAAAAGGCCAGGCCGTCGTTATTGATCAAATTCTTCGATTACCGCGCAAACCGTTTCCGGATCGGATGCTTCCAGCAGTCTTTCTTTGAAGATATTGTTTTTCAATAATTTTGATATTTGGGAAAGAAGGGTCAGGTGAAGTTCGGTAGCACCTTCCGGGGTGAAAAGCAAAAAAAAGATATTGACCGGCTTTTTGTCCATCGCATCAAAAGATATGCCCTTGCGGCTCAGCCCGATGCAGATGACGACCGATTCCAGTTCCTTTAATTTTCCGTGCGGAATGGCAATACCGCCACCGATTCCGGTGGTTCCGAGTTGTTCCCGTTCCATCAGCATTCGTACCAGCTTACTGTGATTGATGCGGGTCGTCTCGGCAACCGGGGCGGTCAGTTCTTCCAGAACGCTTTTTTTGTCATGCGCCTTCAGGTTTACAAGAATTGCGTCTTTGTGTAATACGTCAAGAATTTTCATGTTCGGTCGCCTTACCAACAAGCAGAATGCTTACTATCTTCTTCTGTTTGATTGAACCATGGGAACAAACAAATACCGTCTGCCCCAGATCGGGGAAACGGTCCATACGTTACTGAACTTGTTGCCCGATGTCAAATGAACGCTATTTTTTTACATGATCAGTCATTTTCCGGGGGCAGTGTTTTGTTTTTCGGTTTGCGGGAGCCACTCCGGCGATCCCGGATTTTTTCTTTATTTTTTTTGATTTGTTTTTCCACTTTATCCAGGGTCAGATCAATGGCGGAATACATATCTTCTGTTTCTTCTTTGCCGTTAACGGTAAATTTGTCTCCGGTGAGGTTTATTTCGGCGATATTGCGGAATTTTTCCACGGATAAAATCACATTGGCTTCGGCCGGGCTGTCAAAAAGCTTGTCAAACTTATCCAGCTTTTCCATGACATAGGATTTGAGATGGTCCGAGGAATCCAGTTTTTTAAAGGTCACCGATACTTGCATAGCCATCCTCCTAAAATTGTTTTCGTTTTGTAGAAGACAGGAGTCCCAGTGCTTCCCGGTATTTTGTCACCGTTCTTCTGGCAATGTCGATGTTCGACTGTTTCAGGATAGCGGATATTTTATCATCGCTGTAGGGTTTGCGGGGGTCTTCATTTTTTATAATTTGCCGGATTGTTTCCTGGACACTGGCGGAGGCAAGGGATTCCCCCTGGAAACGATTAATGGAACTGTTAAAAAAATATTTCAGTTCAAACAGGCCCTGCGGCGTATGGGCGTATTTTCCGGTAGTAACCCGGCTGATGGTGGACTCGTGCATTCCGATATCTTCGGCCACATCGCGCAGAATCATCGGCTTTAAAAACTGAACGCCGTTTTCAAAAAACCCCCGCTGGAATTTCAAAATGCTGTTCATAACATTGTAGATCGTTTTTTGGCGCTGTTGAATGCTCTTGATCAGCCAGGAAGCGGAGCGGATTTTTTCCTGCAGGTACTCCCGGGTTTCTTTTGATATTTTTCCGGCATTTTTTTTCATGGCATTGCGGTAGTACGGACTGATATACAGTCGCGGCAGATCGTCATCGTTCAGCATAACCACGAAGTCGTCCTCGAACTTGTAGACATAAATGTCCGGCGTAATATAGGTGGGATTGTCCTGTTTGAATCGTCGGGCGGGTTTGGGATCCAGATGCTGGATGATATTCACGGCGGCCAGCGTCTCCTGAAGGCTGATTTTCAGGTCTTTGGCGATTTTTTTGTAATTTTTGCTTTCCAGGTTTTTCAGATGGTGGCCGATGATGTCCCGCAGCACGGGGGTGCTGATACCGAGATAGTTCAGCTGGGTTAGCAGGCATTCAATCAGGGTGGAAGAGCAGACCCCCGGGGGATCGAAGGTTTTCAGAACGTTCAAGACCCCCCCGGCTCTTTCCGGAGAGACATGGGCGGCCGCCGCCAGGTCTTCGATACTTGCTTCCAGATAACCGTCTTCATTGACACTTCCGATAATCAGGCTGGCCACATGCTCTTCCGTTTCGGAGGGCATGGTCATCAGAAACTGCCAGAGCAGATGATCTTTCAGGGATGCCTGGGAAGCGATAAAAGACTCGTACTGCGGGGTTTCCCGGGCCTCACTTTCAAAATGAACACCACCGTAAGAGTTGTATTCATTGAGATAATTTTCCCATTCAATCTGGTCGGTAATTTTTTCCTCGATAGAAACTTCGGTTTCCGTTTCTTCTGTGCCGGCGGTATCTTCTTTCGCTTCTTCCCTTTCTTCCGCGGTGTTTTCCCCGGATTCAAGGCGCTCTTCCAGCGCCGGATTTTCCGCCAACTCCTGTTGCACCATCTCCGCCAGTTCCAGGCGGTTTAACTGCAAAAGCTTGATGGCCATCTGCAGTTGCGGCGTCATGACCAGCTGCTGGCTCAGTTTCAGGTTTTGTTGTAAATCGATTGCCATGATGGATTAAAACGTAAAGGCATCCCCCAGATATATGCGCCGGGCAGTCGGACTCTGGGCAATATGATCCGGAGAACCGGACTCGATGATTTTTCCTTGATTCAGTATATAAGCGTGATCGCATACGCCCAGGGTTTCCCGGACATTGTGATCGGAAATTAAAATGCCGAGGCCGCGCTCCGTCAGTTCCGCGATGATTTTTTGTAAATCGGCAACCGCCAGGGGATCAATGCCTGCAAAGGGTTCATCCAGAAGGATAAAAGCCGGATCGGTTCCCAGTACCCGGGAAATTTCCAGACGTCGCCGTTCTCCGCCGGAGAGACTATAGGCTTTCTGCCGGGAAAGGTGGGCGATTCCCATTTCCGTTAAAAGATATTCGGTCCGTTCGGCCTGCTTTACTTTGGGAAAGCCCAGATATTCTAAAACGGCTTTCAGGTTTTGTTCCACTGTGAGTTTACGGAAGACAGATGCTTCCTGGGGCAAATATCCAAGTCCTTTTCGCGCTCTCCGGTACATCGGTTGGTTGGTTATGTCCTCCTGATTGACCAGCACACTGCCGCTGTCGGCCTTGATCATTCCGACGGCCATGTAAAAGGTGGTGGTTTTCCCGGCGCCGTTGGGGCCCAGAAGACCGGCCACTTTTCCGCCTTCCAGATCAAGGCTCACGGCATCGACAACATTCCGGCCTTTGAAGGTTTTCACCAGATTGCGAAGCGATAGGGTTGTCGTCATGGCCGGGGCGTATCCTGTCCACTGTCATCGCCGTTGTTGTTTCCGGCATTGATCACCGCTTTGACGCGTTGTTGGCGGCCGCTTTCCACGGTAACATCTTCGCTGTCGGTATACATGATTATGGTTTCACCACTGATAAAACCTTCTTTACTGGTAACCCGGGAACCTTCTCCGGTGAGTGTAATCCGGTTTTGACTTTTATTATACACGGCTTTTTCGGTTTTTGCAATTTTTCCGGCCGACCGGATGATTACTTGGCCGGTGGCAATAATTTCGCGGAAGGTGCTGCGGGAGAGGCCGGGTTTTTGTGTGCCGGCCTTGTTTTTTTCATAAAAGATTTTCAGTTTGTCGGCCGTAATGTCAAAATCGTCGCTGGTTGCCCGAACCTGGCCCGTAAATTCGACACTTCCTTCCTGACCGTGAGCAACCATTCGATCCGCGGAAATGCGAATGTCGTCGCTGTTTTCGGGGCCAAGGCCGGTTTCCGTGCTTCCGAGCGGCAGTGCCGTCAGCAAGATGATTACCAGTATTGGGGCGGTTTTTTTAAGGATGGCAATGGGCATGGGGACGATACAATTGTGGGGTTAAAAATATTGCTTTCCGGCGGGAGGTGTTTTCAAGACACCCTGAACATTTTTCGTCAGCACGGCTTCCATGGATGTCAGATGATATCGAATGGTTTCTCCTTGCAAGTGGAGGTTGTCGCCATTAATGGTAACACCCGCATTCGTATAAATTATATTGGCCGCATTTTGATAATGCAATACGGGGGTGCAGATTTTATAGGTTCCGTCCTCCAGCACGACGTTGCCGGAAATGGTTAAATCATTGCTTTTTATGTTCAAAACGCCTTTATCGGCGGTGATTTGCACCGGCTCACCGGCGGTTGGAAAACGGGTAGCCACCAGGTTTTTTAGAATACCGGTGCGGCCGTCAGGCGTGATTTGCAGGATGTCCGCGGTGAGTGTCCACTGCTTTTTCCCCTGGCTGAGATGTGTCTGATGAATCCGGGCCATGTTGATTCGGGGGGCCGGAGCGTCTTTTTCGGCCCCGGCAACACGTTTTATCCGGTCCGCCGAAGGCTGCCGGGAAAAGAGGTAGAGGCCGCTTCCGGCCAGAACCGTCAAAAGCAGGGGAAGCCAAAATCGGCTGTATTTCGGTTTTTTCATCATGTTATCGGCGGCAATCTGTTTCTGGAAGCGCTTTCAGCGGTGTCTCCATCTAATGCTATATTATGTGGAAGCGATTGTAAAACGGGACGATTCATCGGAGCCGCCCCGTTTCGGTCGCCATGGTCAGGTTGGCTGCGGTCCCATATAGGGTGACAGGGCCGCTGGCCACAGGCCCCGGGCGCGAAGCAGGGCCTCACAGATTTCCCGCACAGCGCCCTCTCCGCCCCGGGCCGCGGTAATGATTTTTGCTGTCCGGCGGACTTCGGAGCAGGCATCGGCAACGGCAATGGGGACCCCGACCTGTTGCAGCAGGGGAATGTCCGGCAAGTCGTCTCCCATAAAAGCGATGTTGTCCTTTGAAGAAGTCCGGCTTTTTTGAAGGATGTCCTCCAGAACGGAAGATTTTTCCGCGATGTTGTCATACACCAGAGAAATGCCCAGTTCCCGGCATCTTCGAGAGAGCGCCGGGGAGGAGCGGCCGGTGACCAGGCCGACCTCGATGCCGGCTTTGAGAAGCATTTTAATGCCCAGCCCGTCTTTTACACAAAAGGTTTTGATTTCCGGAGCGGCGCCGGGATAAATCAGTTTGCCGTCGGTCAGCACGCCATCCACATCCAGCAACAGCAGGCTGACGGGTTCCAGTAACGCCTCCGGTATGTCGGTTTGATCGGGTTTCATGGTCGATATCAGTGCAGGACGTTTCGAATGGCCTGCAGTTCTTGCAGAAGCACATAGACGGTGTCAAGATAAAGGGAGTTCGGTCCGTCACAAAGGGCCTTGTCCGGATCGGGATGAACCTCCATAAATATGCCGTCGGCTCCGGCCGCCACCGCCGCTCTGGCCAGGACCGGTGCAAACTCGCGCTGTCCACCGGAATGTCCGCCTTCCCCGCCGGGAAGCTGAACGCTGTGAGTGGCGTCAAAGATGACCGGTTTGCCGGTTTGTTGCTGCATAATCGGGATGCTGCGAAAGTCAACCACCAGATTGTTGTAGCCGAACATATGTCCCCGTTCGGTAAGCAGAATATGGTGGTTGCCGGTGGAAACAACCTTGTCGACAATATTGCCGACATCCCACGGCGCCAGGAACTGCCCCTTTTTAATATTGACGGGCCTGCCGGTTGCAGCCACTCTCAGGATAAAATCGGTCTGGCGGCACAGAAGAGCCGGAATCTGCAGGACATCAAGCACTTCGGCGGCGGGTTCCACTTCTTCCGGAAGATGGACATCGGACAGCAGTTTTACTCCCAGCCTGTTTTTTATCGTTTGCAGGATCCGGAGTCCGGCCGCCGGGCCCGGTCCCCGGTAGGATTGGAGCGAACTGCGATTGGCCTTATCGTAAGAGGCTTTAAACAGAAACGGCAGGGCCAGTTCGTCGGTGATTTCTTTCAGAGCCCTGGCAATGTGCAAGGTGGTGGCCTCGTCTTCCAGTACGCAGGGGCCGGCAATAAGCGCCAGGGGTCCGCCGCCGCCAATCGTCATATCGCCTATTTGAACAGTTTCGGTCATGTCCTTTTCTTTCCCCAAAATCAGCTGTAATGGTTTTACCGCGAGGCGGCGGTAAAGTCAAGATGCGTAATGTCCGCTTGACGATTTTCAGGCAGGCGGGGTGAGGTCTGCCGGCTGAAGGCCGGTTGCTTTGAAAACGTTGGCAAAGGATGATAGTCTGTTTACCGGCAGCGGCACCGCTTTCTGCGGCAGCCGTCAAGAGAGGAGGTCGCCAATGAAAAAAGTATTGACTGGCCTGGCTGCAATTTTGATAACAGGCGTGGTTCTCGCAATTATTGCTCCCTTTGTTATCGATCTGAATAAACACAAGGACACCATTCTGGCCGGGCTGGAGCCCTATATCGCTTCGGAAGTGGATTTTCAGCGCCTGGAACTGACCCTGTGGAGAGGACTTGGCGCAGAGCTGCATGGATTTCGCATAGCGGACAGCCCGGTTTTTTCCGAAGAAGATTTTTTGCGCCTGGATAGTTTGCTGGTTCGGGTACAGTTGCTGCCACTGCTCAAAAAGCAGATCAAGGTGGCGGAAATTATCGTCAACGAACCGGTAGTCCGTCTGGTCCGCACCCCGGATGGACGGTTCAATGCTGCGGCAGTATTTGCTTTTGGAAAAAAGATGCCGCCGGAAGAGGCACCGCCGCCGGACAAGTCCCGGGAAAAATCAGCAGGGGAGCAGGGCCCCGGCCGCTTATCGGCACTGCTCGTTAACAAAATACAAATCCGGCAGGGAAAGATGTTTTACCGGGATGAAACCCTTTTCCCCGGCGCCGGTCCCCTCACCATTGATTCCTGTGACCTTACGCTGCAAGATGTCTCCCTGGTGCAGCCGATAGCCGTTACGCTGGCGGCAGATCTGATGGCGACCGGCCGACAGAACCTTCATTTAGAAGGCACCCTGGGGCCGGCAGGAGAAGCGCTCCGGATGAAAGAGATGCCCTTTGATTGTAAGCTGACCTTGCAGAAGCTGGCCCTTGACAGACTGGAAAGCAGATTGCCCGAAGGAACACACATGAAAGGTCCGGTGGAGCTGAAGGTCACCTCCGCGGGGAGGCCGCAAAAATTTCAGTTTGCCGTCAATGCTGATATGAAGGCCCTGGAAATCCAATACAAAAACCTGTTGCGGAAACCGGTGCAAACACCGCTTTCGCTCACCTGCCGGGGCGTTAAAGAGGGCCCGCAAATCACTTGGAAAGCCTTGGAACTGGTTCTTCATAATCTGTCTTTGTCCGCCCCGGAGCCATGGTTGATGAATCTGGAAAAATTGCAATTTGACGGGGCGGCGGAAATCCGGGTGGCCTCTCTTTCCGGCTGGGATGCCCTGGTACCCGGGTTGTCCGGTTGTGATCTCGAAGGGAGTCTGATGCTGCGGGGGGATTTCGGCGGCACGCCGCAGGATGCCTCCGTTGACATGCAGCTCACCTCCGACCGTATTCATTTTCACTGTCCGGTCTCGGAAAACCGGCCATCGTCTGCGCCGCCCCGTAAGGGAAGAGTGGACGGGGTCCGCCTTGACGCCGGCGGAAGCAGGCAGGCCG
Organism: uncultured Desulfobacterales bacterium; assembly: GCA_964632805.1. Classification (GTDB taxonomy): domain Bacteria; phylum Desulfobacterota; class Desulfobacteria; order Desulfobacterales; family Desulfosudaceae; genus CAZWCS01. The sequence goes on along the minus strand of CAZWCS010000013.1, from coordinate 36,870 downwards.
GCCAGATTACCGGCCGGTGCCGGATCAATGTCGAACAGGGGGAGGTATGTTCGGTGCCTTTTCAACAGCTGTTTGTCCGCCTGGACTATATTCCGGACCGCCTGGACATTGTCGACCTGGATATGGAGGTGTTTCAAGGCACCCTGCAGGGCACGGGGCAATATCACATCACCCAGAGCGAGTGGACCTTTCAGCCGGTGGTAAAGAAAATTCCGGTAAGCCGGCCCCTGTATATTTTTACAGACTACGGCGATGATTTTTCCGGGACATTCTCGGGCACGTTCCAGGCCCGGGGAAGTACCAGAACAGCGGGAGAATCGTCTCCGGCCGTAAAAGGAAGCTTTTCTCTGGTGGACGGTGCCCTGAAGAATTTGAATCTGGTCGAACGGGTTCTGGACGAGCTCTTGGGTATAAAGGGGTTGGCCCGATACCTGGCGGAAAAAAAGAGAAAAATAAAACGGCACGATACCACGCGTTTTGACGCTTTACAGGGCGAGGTCGCCGTGAAAGGGACCACTCTGCATGTTAACGCTTTGCAGTTACAAAACATACGGACGACCCGGGCTACTGACGCGCGCGCGGAATTTACGGGCAATTGTTTTCTGCAAAAAAAGACGCTGGACTTGAAAGGCAGAATTTTTCTGTCTCCTGCGCACTCGCAGGAACTGGTGGAAAAGGCTTCGGCTCTGGAGGCTTTGCTGGATTCGGAAAAACGAATGATTTTGCCGGTTACCGTCCAGGGGCCCCTTCACCAGCCGGTGCCGGTGCTGGATCAGGAATATATACTGCGCAAGCTGGCGCAGCAGTATCGCCAGAAAGCGGTGGACAAGGGCATGGAGAAACTGAGGGAAAAGGTCGATTTGCCCGAAGAGGCGGAGCAACTCCTGGAAAAGTCAGCGGAAAAAATTTTCGAAGAGCTCTTTGGAAAGTAAGAACGATTGTATCGACGCAGGCTCCCGGTCTTTTGGAAAGAAACAGGCGGGTTCCCCGGCAGTCGCCGTCTGCGGGTGCACGCTTGCGGCCGGACCGCCCGGGAGACTGCCTGCCGCAAAAAAAGCGGTTGCCGGCAGGTTATCATTGCCATCCGGTACCAGGTTTTCTATAAAAGAAAAATACAGGCTGAAGCTGTCCTTATCAAATTATAGGCGGGAGGTGGCAGACATGTTCAGAAGGACGATTTCCTGGCTGTTTATCGCGTTTATCGGGGTTTCCTGCGCCCTGTTGTTTCTGGTGGCCCTGGCCATCTGGCTGCTGACGGTGCTGTTTGACCGGCGCCTGGTGATTCTGCACGGATTTACCTGCCTGTGGGGCTCTTTGTACATCTGGGTCATGCCCGCCTGGTCGGTGAAGGTTTTCGGGCGGGAAAAGATTCCCCGCCGGGGCAGCCGGGTGGTCGTGGCCAACCATCAGTCCCAGCTCGACATCCTGGTTTGCTTCACCCTTTTTTTTCACTACAAATGGGTCTCCAAGGTGGAAATGTTCAAGGTTCCCTTTATCGGCTGGAACATGACACTGAACCGGTATATTCCGCTGAAACGCGGCGACAAAGAGAGTATCCGCCAGATGCTGGACGAAGCCGGTAAGGCTTTACAGCAGGGAAGCTCTGTTTTTTTCTTTCCCGAAGGGACCCGCTCACCTGACGGCCGGGTGCGTACTTTCAAGCCGGGTGCTTTTCATCTGGCCAAAAAGATGCAAAAGCCCATACTGCCCATTGCCATCAGTGGCACGACCCACGCGCTGCCCAAAAAAAGCATGAATTTCCATGGCTGGCACAAAATCCGGGTGACCATCCTGGATGAGATTCCCCCTGCCGAATTCGCCCATCTTTCCGATGAGGCCGCGGCAGAAATGGTCCGCAACCGCATCAGGGAGCATGTGGCCGAGCCGGCAGCAGAATAACCCCTTTATCGTCTCCCGGTCTTTCCACGAAAAATATTGACACTGCAAGGCGGTTTTGTTAAAAAAAACGTTTATATAAACCGCTTTTTATCCGTATCGCAAGCAGCCTTTGGATTGCTGTATTCAACAAACAAACTTTGGGGGTTGGTATGAAACAAGCAATTGGTGTTGTCGTTGTAATCGCAATGTTGATGATAACCGGGGCGGTACGTCAAGCAGAAGCTGCCGACGCCAGTATTGATGCCCCGGTTGTGTCCGGCTATCTTTTCCGAGGGCTTTTGCTCAATGATGAGCCGGTGTTCCAGCCGATGGTCACGGTGGCTGCCGCCAATGGTTTTGCGTTTTATACCTGGGCCAATATGCCTTTGACCGACCAGAATATGTTCGGAAAAGACAATGACGATGCGTTTGAATTTTCCGAGGTGGATCTGATTATTGAATACTCCCACAATCTTGGTCTTGAAAATGCTTGTTTTTCGATCGGATGTGCCCAGTACCTTTATCCCGATCCCACCTACGAAGGGGCGGCTGACGCTCCGCCCACGCGCGAATTATATCTGGTGGCCTCGTATGCGACCTTTCTTTCGCCCACCCTGAGCCTGTACTATGATGTTGATGACAATGACGGCGGTCTTTACGGCAACTTGAAGATCAGCCATGGCCTGGACCTGAATGAAAAAATATCGCTGGGTGCCTATGCTTCCGTTGGCTGGGCAAACAGTGATTACAATACCTACTATGTCGGATACGATGACAGTGAGATGGCGGACCTGAATGTGGGTGTAAATGCGGGGTATCAGATTACGGATACGGTTTCCGCATCCGCTTCGGTGACCTACAGCACGCTTCTGGAATCGGATCTGGAACGGGCTGCGGAAGCGGTTTACTATAATGACGATGATACCGTGGTCGGTTCCATCGGCATATCCTTTGCTTTTTAATGATTGCTCGTTTTTCCGCCGTTTTTTATACAGGCAGTCCCCAGGGTATTCCCCGCTATACAGGGAATGAAGGCATTTCCGGCTTATGAGCGCTTCAGAATCAAACGACAATAACGATTTTTCGGCATCGTTACAAGAGCAGATCGCCGCGCTCACCGCGGAGAATCAGAAGCTGAGCAGCGAGCTTTCCGATATGAAGCTGATGTACGACTATCTCATGGCGCACGGGGAGGCGATAGAAGATCAGCTTGCGGAAAGAAATCAGGATCTTGAGAAGATTCAGAAAAGGCTGGTGGAGGAACTGAATGAAGCGGCCCGTTATGTGCAGTCGATTCTTCCGGAGCCGCTGGAAGGGGAAATTCAAACCAAATGGATATTTACGCCGTCATCGGAGTTGGGCGGGGATTCCTTTGGTTATCACTGGCTGGATGACGAGCATCTGGGTGTTTATCTGCTGGATGTCTGCGGTCACGGCGTGGGCGCGGCATTGCTTTCGGTAACGGTTATTAATGTTATGCGTTCCGGGGCGCTGAGCAATACGGATTTTCTGGATCCCGGCCAGGTTTTGACAAGCCTGAACAGAGCCTTCGACATGACCAGACATCATGATATGTATTTTACCTTCTGGTACGGCGTTTTTAACAGGTCTGCCCGGACGCTGCATTATTCCAGCGGAGGGCATCCCCCGGCGATTTTAACAGGCAAGGATGGCGATCTTCTCGGGCTGTTATCAACTCCCAACCTGATGATAGGCGGTTTCCCGGACACCGAATACGCCACCGAGACATGCCATATCCCCGAAAACGCCGGCCTTTTTTTGTACAGTGACGGCGCTTATGAAATCGTGAAACCCGATGGGAGTATGCTCAGCCTGGATGAATTTGTGGCTCTTGTGGCGGGCATGAACAAAAAAAGCACAAATATTTTGGAAGACATTGTCGAGACGCTGAAAAAGATGCAGAACAGCGAAGAATTTAATGATGATTTGTCGATTCTTCTGGTGAACCTGTAACAATACTTTTTCAGAAGCCGAAAATCAGAGGATAAAATCAGAGTAAAAAATATGGAGACCCATACAACCGTACCCATCACCGATGATGATCTGCTGTTATGCAGGCTGGCGGTATCTGCAGACAGTTTTTCCATGGACTGGGCCCATTGTGATCAGTTGTCCAACTATCTGGCCCGCGTTGTCGGTTTTGACCGGGCCGATACTTTTATTTTTTCCAACCTCCTTTCCACGGTTCTTAATGAAATTCTGGAAGCCATTTTCTTAAATCATGCCAATGATGGTTCCATTGTCCTGTCTCTTTATCAGAGCGGCGAAGATACGGTGATTATTTCCGATATCCCTGTGGATGAGGAGGCCAACGCGTTTTATGTGACCACGGCTTCCGATATTGAAAAAGGCGATGCCTCGGAAATGTACCGGCGGGAAATGATAAAAGAAAAAGAGGTTTCCCGGGCCATCGGCTTTTATGAGCTGGCAGCCGATTATGGCGCCCGGATTGGTGTGAAGGAGCAGTTCGAAAGCGGTGTGTTGCGATTATGTGTGAGCGTGCAGCTGGACAGATTTGTTGAGGGGTATCTCGAATGAAGGCAGTTACCGACAGTTTTTCTATTGCATACGAGGAACACAATCAAACGATCGTTTTTTCCGGAAGCATCCGCCCCCGGAACCGGCAGGACCTTCTGGAGCCGATAAAAATGCTCATGGAGGTTGCGGAAACGGTTTCGGGAACCCTGTATATGGATTTTAAAAAATTGAGCAAGATCAATAACACGGGGTTCAAAGAGCTGGTGGCCTATCTCGGCTGGATAAAATCCAACAAACCGGATTTACAGGTAAAAATAATTACCACCAGTGTGGTGGCCTGGAGTCACAGAAAGTTCAGCCTGCTGGCCAATATGAGCCCCTCCTTTTTTCTGGAACAATATGATAAGGATTTTTATCCCGGCCAGAGCGCAATTGAAAATGAAAGTTTTATACCGGTATTGCGGACGCAAACCAAGATTATCTGGCAAAAGGAGGAGAAAATTCTCAAGGACCATGGCCTGAAACCCGGGATGCGCATTGCCGATATCTGTTGCGGCATCGGCGATTTTGCCGTGCTGGTTTACAAAGCTTATGCGCCGGCGGAATTGGTGGCGATTGATCACGCCAAGTCGAGCCTGCAGTATGCGCGCCAGGTGGCCAAAGAATTCGGAATTTCTGCGATCGACTATATTTATGGGGATGCCGCCCATCTGCTGCTGGAGGACAATCGTTTTGATTTTGTTACCTGCAGACTGTCTTTGCAGATCTTTGATCAGCCCGAACGCATTTTAAAAGAACTGTACCGGATCTGCAAACCCGGCGGCCGGGTTTATCTGACCAATGAAACCTATTCCAAATGCTTTGGTGATCCCAATACGGAATCGGTCAGCTGGACCTATCGGGAAGCCTCCCGGCTTTTCGCGAATTTCGGTATGAATCTGGAGTTTGGTACCAAAATGAACCGCTATTTGCAGGAGAGTGGTTTTGCGGCGCTGAAAATCGAACCGATGATTATTACCAATCTGGATTGCCCGGGAGAAGATTTTGCCGCCGTCATACAGAGCTGGGAAGATTATGTGGTGGAAGAACTGGCTGTTGATGAGGGAAGAGATGAAGACTACTGCAAAAAGCTGCGGCAGGGGTTTCAGGATCATATCCGGGCCGTAATGCATCCGAAGGGTTTCGGCGGCTGGCCGATATGGGTTGCCTCGGGTACCAAACCGCTGTCTTGAGTGTCTTGAGGTTGGGAAAATCGTCTGACGAAAACAATAAAGGCAGGAACATATGGGCGAAAATATTTCCGCATCCGGCAAGGGTATGGGATTTAAAACCAAATTTATTCTTTTTGCCGTAGTCAGCGTACTCTTGGCCCTGGCATTGAGCAGTACGGTGGCCTTGCTCAACATTACCAAGCTGGGGGAGGATGCCGCCGGGAAAATCGAGCAGGGGCTCAGTGAAGCCAGTAAGGAGTACCTGGAAAACTATATTGAAACCACCTCGCTGCGGATCAGCCTGATACTGGAGCAGGCCTTTGATGAGGTCAGGACGCTGGGGGCCCTGATGCAATGGCTGATCGACCACCCGGAAGAAAAAAGGGAAATCGGCGAAACCTTTTCCCGGATGGACGCCTTTACCGACAAGCTGACGTATAATGAGGAGGCCAACTGGTGGCAGAACAGTCCCTCGGAACAGGCGGTTGTCAGTGTATGGGGACACTGCTTGCTCGACAACGGGCAAATTCGGCCGGATATCGCCGAACATATCCGGGACACCACCGTTCTTGATTTTATTCTGCCGGCCATCAAAAATAACGGCGCCGACAAGTTGTACATGTATATGGTGGGGCCGCGCGGGCAGTCTTATCTGCGGCTTACGCCCTATTGCGACATGGCCTCCTATTTCGACAAGTTATATCCGGGGCACAATAAAAAAGATTTCTGGGATTTCTTTTTTCCGGGCCTGGTCGACAGCTGGCTCAAATGGCCCCAGTGGGGGATGAGCAAGGAGGAACTGGTGGGCCGGATAACCTTGACGGAGCCCTATCTGGACGCTGCCGGCGGCGGTATCATCGTGAGTTGTTTTCATCCCCTGTGGGAAGAAAATTACACCGCTTTCGGCGGCGCCGCAGCAACGGATTTTTCCCTTTCCAATATTGTTGATCTTATCCAAGGCGTGAAGCTGGCCAAAACCGGTTTTGCCTTTATTGCGCAGTCGAAAGGCAACGTACTGGCCGTTCACGAGGCGGGGGAAAAGGTTCTGGGCGTAACCCTCAAAACCGAGAATGAAAAAGGGAGCACGGCCGAAGAAGAGGGGGTCAATCTGCTCGACAGAAACCTGAACAAAAGCGCCCAGGCCGCCATCCGGTCGTTGCCTCTGCCCCTGCCCCGGGACGACAAAATCCACATGCACAGCAATATTAATCTGGCGGTAACCGGCGGCGGCCAGGAGGAGCATGTGATCGTGATGAAACGCATGCCGCCCTTTTTGACCTATACCGGCAACAGCATCAAACAGGAAAGCTGGATTCTGGGTTTCGTCGTGCCGGAAAACGAAATCTATGAAGCCCTGATTGAAACCAAGAAAAGCCTGGAAAATACGGTGGCCAATACTCTCGTCAGTCAGATATTTGTCGCTCTGGCCAGTCTGGCGCTGGTTATGCTCGGCGTTCTGTGGGTGGCCAAACATATGACCGCCGGTCTTATTTCCCTTGCCGGCGCCGCCGACAAAATTAAAGACAAAGACTACACCGTCCGGGTAAACATAAAAACCCGGGATGAAATATCGCAACTGGGCGATGCCTTCAATGCCATGGCGGGAGACATCCAGGAATATACCACCAACCTGGAAAATATGGTGAAGCAGAGAACCCGGGAACTGGTCAAAGCCAATGAGGAAATCAGTTCTCTGAATAAGATGCTGAAAGCGGAAAACGTGCGGCTGGGGGCGGAGATGGAGGTTGCTCAGAAGCTCCAGTTGATGGTGCTTCCGAAGGCCCAGGAGCTGGAGGCGGTTACCGGCCTGGAAATCGCTGGGCATATGTCTCCGGCCGATGAAGTGGGCGGGGATTATTACGACGTTCTGCAAGCCGGCTCTTTAATTAAAATCGGCATCGGCGATGTGACCGGACACGGTTTGAGCAGCGGTGTTATCATGCTCATGGTGCAGTCCATAACACAAACCCTGCTGGAAAGCGGGCTTTATGATCCGGTGCGTTTTCTTGTACTTTTGAATCACGTGCTGTACAAAAATATCAAAAGAATTGATACGGAGCGGAATCTGACCCTCTCTTTTATTGATTATAAGGACGGGGAAGTAACGGTTTCCGGACAGCACGAAGAAGTTATTGTGGTCAAGAAAGATGGCACCCTTCAGCTTATCGACACTATCGACCTTGGTTTCCCGATCGGGCTGGAACCGGATGTCAGTACTTTTATTGCCACCGAAAGTTTCCGGATCGAAAAAGATGACCTGGTGGTGCTGTTCACGGACGGAATTACGGAAGCGGAAAACATGGATAACGAGCAGTACGGTATGGACCGCCTTTGTGAAAGTATTACCCGGCGAAAATCCGAATCCGCGGAAGCGATCAAGAACGGCATTATCGAAGATGTCCTGGCGTTTATCGGCAGACAGAAAATATATGATGATATATCCGTAGTTGTAATAAAAGGGAAATAAAAGGCTTATGGATCCGAAACGGTTTGGGGACTACCCGGAAGAGATTCTGGACGATTTGGACAGCTTCTGCATATCCATTCATTCCAAGAATGTGAGCCTGCGATGGCGGCAATGTGATCTGCTCGCTGCTGTTCTGGCCGATTATTATGCCGTTTTTTTCCCCGAAGACGCCGACAATGCCGAAAATCTGGTGGATCGAAAAGATATGACACACAGCATAAATTATGTTATAAATGAGTTGGCGGAAAACGCCATTAAGTTTCGATCTGTTGGAGATATTTCTCTTTCTTCCGGGTTGTTGAAAAATGAGATTGTTTTTTTGATCAGCAATCATATCCTTTCCGAACGTGTGCAGAAATTTCAGGAACTTCTCCAAGAGCTGACCGCGGCGGAGGACCCGGGCGAATTGCTGGTCAGGAAAATGGAGGAAAACGCGCTGAACAGTAATAAGAAAGTTTCCGGACTGGGGTTTCTCACCCTGATGAATGATTATGGAGTAAAACTGGGCTGGAAATTTCAGCACAGCATGTATGAAAACAATGCGGCGCTTCATACAATGGCCAGATTAAAGATCAGAAAGGGTTAGTACGTCATGGAATTCACGCATAATGATGCCAGAATGTGGTATGATGCAGACACCCGAACCATCTTTCTGGAAGGTACCTTCCGCCTGAATATGGATCAATACGAAGGAATGACGAAAGTCTTCAATGATGTTCTTGCGCAAAAACCGGACAGGTTGAAACTGGATCTTACCGGCCTGGAATTTTTGAACAGTTCCGGTATCAACGTGATCGCCAAATTTGTGATTGCCGTGCGCAACGGAAATGAAGTTGCCCTTACGGTCTGCGGTAACCGCGGCATCCCCTGGCAGGGCAAATCGCTGCCCAATCTCAAAAAACTTCACCCGGCGGTTGATCTGGTTATGAACTGATCCGTCCCGGCACGTCTTCTGCGCTACTCTTTTGAGAAAATTCTGCTTTCATTGCTTTTTGTAAAAAAGGAAAACAGATCGTTTTCGGGCACGTCGTTTTTTACTTTTACCAGCGCGATCGCCTCCGCCGGGCAATTGGTGGCGCAAACCCCGCAGCCGATGCACATCTCCTCAATCAGTTGAATGTGGTCATCATCCAGATTTTCGTTTCTGGGAAAATACCGAAACAGCGCATCCATGGGGCAGATTTCAATACATTCTTCACAGAGTACGCATTTTTCATGGTCGATGCGGGGCAGGAAGTTGGATTTTACCACTGCCCGTGGATTTTTGGTTTCTTTGGCGGCCTTTAAAATGCCGCAGTGGCACTCGCAGCAATTGCAGATAAACATGGGAAACCCGTGGGTGTTCATGACCGAGTGAACCATGCCGGCTTTTTCTGTTTTTTTCAGAAATTCCACCGCCTCTTCATAAGTCAGGCTTGTCGATCTGTCGGCCGATCCCATGCCGCCAAAGCCCACCGGCCCCAAAGCCATGCAGACCCGGATATCCCCGTTTTCCAATGTTTTTTTACAGGGCTCATCTTCGGTATAGCGCGAATGCAGGCGGCAGGAACAATCCACCAGGGAGTAGCTGACCGCCTCTTTTAAATACTCTTCCACGATCTCCAGCGGCAATATTTCGGTCTGCGCATCAAAGGATTTATTGATTTCAATGGTTTTCCGTACAGGTTCGGCGTGGGGCAGAATCCGGAAAACCGGCGTGTCGGATGCGATAAGCTCATACAGCAGTTTTACCGGTCCATCCCGGAGTTTTTCCATCTGTTCGGCAACTTTTTTCATATTTTCCGGGGTATCCTGCTGGGCACTGAAATAGAATTCAAACAGGCCCGGAACAAACGGCAGCATGGCATAGCTTTCTCCGATTTTCATTAGTATCCCCTTGGTCACCGGCGGTTCCAGTAGGGCCGTAATCTCTTCCGGGCTGTAATCAAAGCCATGTTCTTTGGCCCTTTCCGCAAGCTGGGGCAGATTCACCATGTCAAAAAACGGCTTTTCAAAAACGGTTCCGATAAACATTGCCTGTTCCGGCGTGAAAATAATTTTCAGATAATCAACCACATCCTGATGAAACGGGATTTTGATCGGATAGTCGCGGTTGATCGCCTTGATCAGTGCCTTGTATCCGGCATCCTTGTTTTCTTCTGTCATGGTTTCTCCTTTATTTTTATCGGTCCGTTAGGTGTTTTCCCGGGTTCCGGGTGCCTCCGGGAATGAATCAAAAGTGGGGTTCATAATCGATTTTTCTATCAGAATCGGCCGGGTGTGTCAATATTCAGGTGTTTGCGGATTTCAAAAGAGCAGCAGAATTCGACCAGACGATTTTTAAATCGTTATAGTAGGATCGGCGCGGTGAGTCAATCGTTTCCCGGTTTTATAGCGGTGCACCAGGAAATTTTTCCAGTGCATCGAAGAAAACGCGTCTGGAATTGTCTATTTCAAATTTTTCCGTGTATTATCAGGTTATGAAGGATAAGATGGAAACATGCGCTTTCGGAGGCGGTTTCCTGAAGAATCATTAACGCCGGGGAAAATGACAACCAACCATACATTTCTGCCGGATAGAGCATATGCCAGAGAGCTCATCAGGCCCTGGAAACTGATTACGTTCTTTCTGGCTGTGAGCTTGTTGCTGTGCGGGGCCGTTTATTACAACATCGCGGACTGGGATATAGGCGTAACCCTTCTGATGGGAGGGTTGACCTAAAAAGAGCTTTTCAATGAAGTAAAAAATTTAGGTTAATTGTTTTTTTGTTGATTATTATACCCGCCACCACACTGTTCGGGCCCGGGGACCGCCGCTCACCGTTATCAGTAAAAAGAGGGCCTGAGAACTCTTTTTAACCCCCTGTTTTTATTTATGGCGGGCGCATCATTTGAAAATTCTTGACATATAAAAAAGCTGTGATTATAAGTGTAAACATAAACGATATTCACACTCACGCTCAATTTATTTCATGCCAAAGCCAATTTCTGGGAAACTTCAGAGCGGAAAGTTGCGGTCTTTTGAGAGGAAGACAGCTGGTTCACCATGATGAGATATTAAGCCGGATTGTCTTCGACAAAAGATCGTCCGGCTTTTTTTATCCCTGGTAACATTAGAAACGGCAACTATTCGAAATATTATATGAAATGATACCCAGACAGGGAGGTAAATATGAAAGCGAAAGGCATAATTTTAATCTTGGTACTGTCGGCCCTGTTTGGTCTGATGACAACAACGGTGACAGTCTATGCCGCTACAGCGCGAGTAAGTGGTGGATATTCTCACACCGTCGGTCTGAAGATAGACGGCACGGTGGTTGCTGTTGGCGATAATGATGAAGGGCAGTGCGATGTCGGTTCCTGGAGCGGCATTGCCCAGGTTGCTGCCGGAGCAAATCATACCGTCGGCCTGAAGACAGACGACACGGTGGTTGCCGTCGGCGATAATGGTGATGGTCAATGCAATGTCGGTTCCTGGAGCGGCATTGCCCAGGTTGCTGCCGGAGCAAATCATACCGTCGGTCTGAAGACAGACGGCACGGTGGTTGCTGTTGGCGACAATGATGAGGGGCAGTGCGATGTCGGTTCCTGGAGCGGCATTGCCCAGGTTGCTGCCGGAACAAATCATACCGTCGGTCTGAAGACAGACGGCACGGTGGTTGCCGTCGGCAATAATGGTGATGGTCAATGCGGTGTCGGTTTCTGGAGCGGCATTGCCCAGGTGGCCGCCGGAGCGAATCATACCGTCGGTCTGAAGACAGACGGCACGGTAGTTGCTGTTGGCGACAACCGTTATGGTCAGAGCGATGTGGATTCCTGGAGCGGCATTGCCCAGGTGGCCGCAGGATATCTTCATACCGTCGGTTTAAAGCCGGACGGTACGGTAGTTGCTGTCGGCCGAAATAACTTTGGTCAAAGCAATGTCGGTTCCTGGAGCGGCATTGCCCAGATTGCCGCCGGAGCATATCATACCGTCGGCCTAAAGACAGATTTTACGGTAGTTGCTGCCGTTGGCTGCAATGATGATGGCCAGTGTAATGTAGATCCCTGGAACGGCATTGGCCAGTTGGTCGCCGGATATCTTCATACCGTCGGTTTAAAGACAGACGGCAAGGTGGTTGCTGTCGGTTTCAATTATTATGGTCAATGCGATGTGGGGGCCTGGAGCGACATCACCCGGGTGGCCGCCGGACGTTATCATACCGTCGGTCTGAAGACAGACGGCACGGTGGTTGCTGTCGGCGACAATCGTTACGGTCAAATCGATGTGGGTTCCTGGCGCGACATCGCCCAAGTGGCCGCCAAAGGTAATCATACCGTTGGTTTAAAGACAGACGGCACGGTGGTTGCCGTCGGCGATAATTATCATGGCCAAAGCGATGTCGAATCCTGGCGCGACATCGCCCAGGTGGTCGCCGGATATTCTCATACCGTCGGTTTGAAGCCGGACGGCACGGTTGTTGCTGTGGGCGATAATCGTTATGGTCAAAGCGATGTCGGTTCCTGGCACGAGATCATCCAGGTGGCCGCCGGACATTCTCATACCGTTGGTTTAACGACAGGCGGCACGGCAGTTGCTGTCGGCGATAATGGAGATGGTCAAAGCGATGTCGGTTCCTGGCGCGGGATCACCCAGGTTGCTGCCGGATATTCTCATACCGTCGGTTTAAAGCCGGACGGCACGGTCGTTGCCGTCGGCGACAATGGTGATGGTCAAAGCGATGTGGGTTCCTGGCGCGGCATTGCCCAGGTGACCGCCGGAGGTAATCATACCGTTGGTCTGAAGACAGACGGCACGGTGGTTGCCGCCGTTGGCCGCAATAATGGTGGTCAATGTAATGTAGGCCCCTGGAGCCGCATTGCCCAGGTTGCTGCCGGAGGTAATCATACTGTCGGTTTAAAGCCGGACGGCACGGCAGTTGCCGTCGGCGACAATGGTAATGGTCAAAGCAGTGTCGGTTCCTGGCGCGACATCACCCAAGTGGCCGGCGGAGCGAATCATACCGTTGGGTTAAAGACAGACGGCACGGTGGTTGCCGCCGGCTACAATGGTTATGGTCAAGGCGCTGTCGGTTCCTGGCGCGGGATCGCCCAGGTGGCCGCCGGATATCTTCATACTGTCGGTTTAAAGCCGGACGGCACGGTTGTTGCCGTCGGCGATAATCGTTATGATCAAAGCGATGTCGGCTCCTGGCGCGGGATCACCCAGGTGGCCGCCGGACGTTACCATACCGTCGGTTTAAAGACGGACGGCACGGTCCTTGCTGTCGGCGATAATGGGGATGGTCAAAGCGATGTCGGCTCCTGGCGCGGGATCACGCAGGTGGCTGCCGGATATTCTCATACCGTCGGTTTAAAGCCGGACGGCACGGTCGTTGCTGCCGGTGACAATCGTTACGGGCAAAGCGATGTCGGCTCCTGGCGCGGGATCACCCAGGTGGCCGCCGGACGTTATCATACCGTCGGTTTAAAGACGGACGGCACGGTCCTTGCTGTCGGTGATAATCGTTACGGGCAAAGCGATGTGGGTTCCTGGCGCGGCATTGCCCAAGTGGCCGCCGGGAATTTTCATACCGTCGGTTTATCGACAGACGGCACGGTTTTTGCCGTCGGCGATAATTATTATGGTCAATGCCAACTCTGGAGCCTCTCTGTTGGTACGTCTAGTTTTGCGCCACCGAGATCTGCCATACTGACGTCGCCTATCAGTTCCGCGTTGGTGACCAATCCGGTCACTTATACCTGGGAGGCGGTTTCAGGCGCCAGCTGGTATTACCTGTGGGTGAATGATTCCTCCGGCAATAAGATAAAGCAATGGTACACGGCCACACAGTGCGATTGTTGTGGGTCGGGGACGGGTGAATGTTCTGTCCGCCCTGATGTTGCCCTGGCCTTCGGGGATGCTGCCTGGTGGATCCAAACCTGGAACAGCGCCGGATATGGCCCTTGGAGCAGCGGCATGAGTTTTACAATAGAAGCAGCAGATACGAGTATCCCCGGCGCAGCATCACTGACTTTTCCCTCCGGTACAATCACAGATACGATGCCGGTTTACATGTGGAACGCAGTTTCTGATGCCACGTGGTATTGTTTATGGGTCAACGATATCTCCGGTAATACAATTAAAACCTGGTATACGGCCGCGCAATGCGGCTGTGAAAACGGAGCGGGCGAATGTTCTGTCCGCCCTGATGTTGCCCTGGCCTTCGGGGATGCTACCTGGTGGATTCAAACCTGGAACAATGCCGGATATGGCCCTTGGAGCAGCGGCAAGGCCTTCACCATAGCTGAATAGAATGTATTGTTCGTTAGACACTTATACCAACGCCCTGGGGATGACTTTTAATAAAATTCCTGCCGGCCATTAACCGGATTTTACATTTTTCAGTTAATGAGGCGTACTTGCCGATTATCTTTAAAAACAGGATCCGGAAAAGGAGGATGCGGGATGTTATCCAAAGGAGACGATTATCCGATTCATCAGCTGCCCGAACCGGTGGCCTATGCGGGATCCGACCGGAATTTTTACGATCGCTATTTTTTTAACGGATACGCGCGCGAACGCGAAGAATTTTTTGCAATGGCCTTCGGCGTTTATCCCCATCTCAACATCATGGACACCTCGTTTTGCGTGATTAAAGACGGGGTTCAGCACAATCTGCGCGCTTCCCGCCACATGGGGATGGAGCGGATGGATACCCGGGTGGGCCCCGTCTCGGTTCATGTTCTGGAACCGTTGCAATCCCTCAGAATCATCATCGAAGACAACCCCAAGGGGATCAGCGCCGATCTGACTTTTTCCGCGCGGGCAATGGCCCTGGAGGAACCGCGCTATACGCGCCGGGTGGGGCCGCGGGTGATCATGGATGCAACGCGCATGACCCAGAACGGTTCCTACAGCGGCTGGATTCAGATTCAAGAAGACCGCATCGATGTCCAACCGGAGTCGTGGCTGGGGACACGGGATCGTTCCTGGGGGGTGCGACCGGTGGGGGCACCGGACACGCAACCTGCGGCCCCGCCGGAACTGCCGCAGTTTTACTGGCTGTGGGCGCCGGTAAACTTTGATGACGGCATCGCCCTGTATGACATCAATGCCGACGAAAACGGGAATGTATGGCACACCCAGGGGATGCTGGCCGGGCTGGACGAGAGAGCCCCGCAAGTGATGGCGCAGGCGGAAAGCCGGGTCAAATTCAAATCCGGAACGCGCCATGCGGAATCCGCCGAGATCCGTTTGGTGACGCGCGCGGGCGAGGAGATTACGATACAGGTGGAGCCGCTTTTCCATTTTTACATGTCCGGGCTGGGATACCTCCATCCAACCTGGGGACACGGCATGAACCAGGGCCCGCTGACCGTGGCCTATGATACCATCGAGCTGGCGACGGCGGATGAAGCCCAGCCCGTTCACCTGCACATCCAGGCCATCAGCCGCTTCACCATGGGCAACAGGGTCGGGCGTGGTGTACTGGAACAGCTCATCGTGGGTCCCCATGAACCTTCGGGATTTAAAAGCCTGTTTGATACGGCTCCGTAGCGGAAGGAGGGAAACATGAAGGAAGAGGCGCTTATTGCGCGATTCAAAGACTATGTCGCCCATAAATTTCCCGCTGCGTCCGATATTGATATCGGCTTATTCCGGATGATTGTCGGCGGGGCTTCCCGCCAGACGTTCCGGCTTGAACTGAATTATACCCTGCATGGCGAACGCCTGTCGCGCCGTTTGATCCTGCGCCGGGAATTTGATTCCGGTATTATCGATACCAGGACCCGGACCGAGTGGGAAGCCTACCGGGCGTTTTACGGCACCGGTGTACCGGTACCCGAGCTGTTGTGGCTCGAAGAAGATCCCCGGTGGCTGGAGACGCCTTTCATGGTGATCGAAGAGATTGTCGGATGCCAGGATGCGCTGGACCTGTTTTCGCAGCCGCCCTTTGCCGCTGTCCGGGAAAAGGTCGGGGAAACCTTCTGCCGCATCATGGGAACCATCGCCGTCACGGATCCGGCGGCCGTCGGTCTGGAAGGCAAACTGGCAAGGCCGGCCGCCGATACGTGCTGGAAAAAGGAACTGGATTACTGGGTGGCCGATATCGATAAAAACGAACAGGAGCCCAACCCCATTCTGCGGGCGGCGATACGTTGGCTTCGCCGCCATCCGCCGCCACCTGCCCAAAAGGTCGCGATCGTGCATGGAGATATGCGGTCCGGCAATTTTCTCTTTACCGAGGACGGCGAAATCAGGGCCGTTCTGGACTGGGAAATGATGCATATGGGAGATCCCCTGGAAGACCTCGCCTGGGCGTTGAACCGCTTATGGACGTGGTACGAACCGGATCGTCTGGGATTGATGCTGCCGCGCGATGACGCTGTCCGGATCTGGGAGGAAACCAGCGGGTTCCGCGCCGCCCCGCAGGACCTTTTCTGGTGGGAGGTCTTTACCAGTGTGAAGGCAATGGCCATCTGGATTTCCATGAACCGGGTCTATGCCACCGGAGAAAATGCGGAAGTGATTATCTGTTATGGCGGGATGTGGGCGCTGGATATGCAGAGAAGAATCCTGATTGAACAACTGAAGGAGGTCGTATGAGACCGAAAGTTGATCAGATCCTGAATGCTTTTTCCATGAACCTGGCGACCCGGTATCTGCCGGCCCTGGAAAAGGAAAATGACAGGACCGATATGGGGCTGATGGTGTTTATTCTGGGGGCGGTGGCAGAGGAATACGAGCGCGGCGCGCAACGCTGTATTGAAGAAAACAAGGCGCTGCGGCAACTGTTCCGGGAAGCTCTTGACGTGGTTGCGGATGTGGATTTGAAAAAACGGTTGACGGAAGCCGCCGAAACCACCGAGGCCGATTTCCACATGTCCGCCCTGGACAAATCAAACTGTGCGTTGCGGGCTCTCCTGATTGCTCTGCAGGCGCATGTGGAGTCCCTGGAAACCGGAGAGGCCCGTGTAATCAATGAGAAAATATGGAAAGAACTGGATAATTATGCCGGTCGCCGAGAATTCAAAACATGGGATATTTCCATGCGCATGATCGCGAACGCCCGGATCACGGAAGCTCGCGCCCAACTGGCCGAAAAAGCGGCGGCCCCGAAAAAGGCGTGATGGGGAATCTCCGCAGCCGGCCGCGCCAGCCGGAAAACGCCTTTCCGCAACCCGGCCCGTCAGTTTTTTTGAAACCATGAATCAATATGGATCAGCGATGTATGGTCGGGGTCCCGGCCATATTCCCGGGCTTTCCCTGGGCATCAAAACCGGGCCTTTACTCCGGGAACCGCTGCCCGGGTTTTTCGCCGGATTGTTTTTTATTGGAAACCCGCAATCGGGGTTTGAAAAAGGCGATGGCCGCTTCCAGCCGGGCCGGGTCCACCCCGCATTTGATCCCCAGGGTGGTAAACAGATAGACCAGGCTTTCCGTGGCCACATTGCCTTTGGCGCCCCGGGCAAAGGGGCAGCCGCCCAGGCCGCCGGCGGCGGAATCAAATATGGCAACACCGCAATCAAGGGCGGCCAGCACATTGGCCACGGCCATGCCCCGGGTGTCGTGCAGATGCAGGGCGATCTTGTCCAGTCCGAAATTCTCCTTTATCCGGTCAACCCGTTCATGGACCTGGCGGGGCCCGGCAATCCCGATGGTGTCGCACAGGGAAATTTCATAAACATCCAGGGACAGATAGTGCTCGATGATTTGCAGTAAAAGGGCCTCGTCGATCTCGCCTTCGTGCGGGCAGCCGAAAACCATGGAGACCGAACCCTTGATCTCCATGCCGTGGTTCCGGGCCTTTTTCGCAACCGCCCGGATGTCCTTTAAAGAACCCTCCACATCCCGGTTGATGTTCTTTTTATTAAAGGTATTGGAAGGTGAAGTAAACAGCGCGATGGTTTTTACCCCGCAGTGGATAGCCCGTTCCAGTTGGGTTTCGTTGGGGACCAGCGCGGTCAGCCGTTTTCCCTTTTTTTCGAGATCTGCAATCTGCGGGTAAAACTGTTCGGCATCGGCCATTTGCGGAACCTTGGCGGGGTTGACGAAGCTGGTGACTTCAAAGTCGGTCAACCCGGCAGCCAGCAATTTGTCAAAAAAAGCCTTTTTATCCGCTGTGGCGATAATCGCGGGATGATTCTGCAGCCCGTCCCGCAAGGCCACTTCCACCAGTTTTACGTTTTGAGGAAACGAAGAAAACACGCAGTCCGAAAGTTCCGTGATTTTTTTTAAGGTTGCCCGTGATATTTTCCAACACCTTGATTCCCAGGGAACGCGGGCTTTTCCGATAAGCGCGATCTATTTCTTTAAATGCGCCGGCAGTTCGGCGTTTTCCGACCACTCTTTGGGAAAACTCTGGTCCGGATCTTCTCCAAATTTTTCCTTTAATTTGGCCAGGCCCGGCCGGGCATACTCCATGTGCCCTTCTTTCAGTGTCCGCCCGTTGATCACCGCCTCCGACCGCAGCCGCCGGCCGATGGTTTTTTCCATCTGCTTGCCGAGCCAGAGAATACGGTCTACATTGTAGCCGTGCTCGATTCCCATTTCATCCAGTTGCACCAGGGTATCTTCCAGGCAAACCAACCCGACGTAGCGCGGATCATCGTAATAATACTCGCCGGTTCCCTTGGTGGGCGCATCGTCCAGGAAATTCGCGGGTTGCCCGCCGAGACCGCCCAGGGTGGCCTCAAACTGGGTTATTCCGGCCTGGAGACATGCCAGAATAGAGGCGGAGGCCATGCGCTTGGTTTCATGGAAATGGGCGATATGCAATTTCGGATCCGGCATTTCATCCAGAATCATTGAAAAATAACGGTACACCTCATGGGCGGAGGCGCTGCCGTCGTGATCCGCATGCTCAATGTCGTGAGCGCCGATCTGGAGCCACCGTTTGGTAAATTCCACCGCATCCTTTAATTCCGTGGCACCGCCGATGGGGCTTCCCCAGATGGTGCTGACGGTGCCGCACATTTTGATCCCGGCGTCCGTACATTTTTTGATGCACCGTTCCGCTTCCTTCCAATACTCGGGCAGCGTTGTCCCGGCATTGGCAAAATGGTGCTGTTCCTCGGTGGAGACCATCATCAAGACCCGGTCCGGTCCGATACCCTGGTCTTTCAGCTTGATCGCCCGGTCTACAGCCGATTCCCGGATGGTAATCGCCGTCAGGCAGATGTCGTCATAGTTCACCCCTTTTTTGGCGCATCGATTTTTAAAGGAATCGCTTCTCAGGTGGGCAAGGAGTTCTTCCGCGTCCTCAAACTGGGGCATTAAAAAAGGATTGCCCAGGTTGGTAACTTCGATGTCCCGGCAGCCCGCGAAAATCAGTTCTTCCAGATAAAATTTTTTGGCGCGGGTGGAGATGAACTTTTCTTCGTGCTGAAAACCGTCTCGTATCGTAATATCACCTACGGTTACTTTTTTCGGCATCCGGGGAAAAATTTTCCAGTAATCATATTCGGTCATATTAAGTGTATCTCCTTATTTTAAAATTTTTGTTAATGTAGGGGCAGGTCTTGTTCCTGCCCCTGTTTTCGGGCGATCACAAGGATCGCCCCTACAACTGCGCCTTCATCCGATTTTTTCGTACGTTCCCACATAATACGCGCAGGCGCGCGGGAACGAGCGGGGAAAAAGTCGCAACTACGGATGGCAAAGTAAAAAGTTCAAGTTCAAGGCGTCGCGGCATATCGAGGAAAGGAGCGTACGTGGTTGTACGTGACTTTCCGAGAGGTGGCGCGCAACAAAGAAATTGAGCTTTTTGCGAAGCCATCAAAATCTGAAATTGCCGAACGACGGATCGCCAATGGGTTTCAAAAGGCTGACTTCAAACGCCATGGCCAGCCAGTCGCGAATTTCAGAAAATTTCAGCACACCATCATTTAACAATCTGGCACCGCAGTAAAAGGGATGGGCTTCACCATCATATTTATCCATCATTTTCTGCCGGAATGCCTGAATTTCTTCATCGGTCATGGGATTTCCCGCGGCCGCCCGTTTCTTTTCCTCAATGGAAAGCAGCACTCCGGCGGCACTCCGACCGCTCATTACGCCGGTACGGCCTCGCATGGTTGTAAACAGGAAATGCGGTTTGTAGGCCCGGCCACACATCCCGTAATTGGCGGCGCCGTTATCCGGCCCGATGACCATCTGGACTCTCGGCACCTGGGCGCAGGAGACCGCCCGGACCATATTGGATCCGTATTTCCCGATCCCCATATGTTCCGACTCCGAGCCCACCATATAACCGGGCGCGTTCTGGACAAACAAAAGAGGGATTTTTTCCTGTGAGCAGCGGACAATATATTCCGCCGCTTTTCTGGCCGCCTCATAAAAAATGATCCCAACGGCATTAGAGCAGATCACGCCCACGGGGATGCCTTTTAAAAGAATTTTTCCCGCAAGAATATTGTCCCCTCTTCCCGGGGCGTAATTTTTTTTGTATTCCACAAAATAACCGTCATCCGATATGGCCCGCAAGAACGCCCGGCCGTCTATTCCCTGATTAACGGCGGCCGGCATCATTTCATAAATGGTTTCCGCAGGCTCTCTGGGCGGTCTTTCCTGATATCGCAAAAACGGATGATGGGAAGGGTTCTCGAGCGAGAGGATTTCCCTTACCCGGGCGATGGCATCCTCCTGGCTGGTGCAAAAATGATCGGCCCCCCCGGAGATATGGGTATGAACTCTGGCGCCGCCGAGATCTTCGGCGGAAATCTCTTCACCGGTGGCCATTTTCACCAACGGCGGCCCGCCCAGAAAAGAATAGGACTTCTGGTCGATCATGATCGACTCGCAGGCCATGAAGACGATATAGGCGCCGCCGGCCGTATTTCCACCGGTACTGAGGGTAATCTGTTTGAGCCCCATGGCGGACATTTTCGCCATGTTGTAAAACATGGTCCCGAAATGCTGGTCATCCGGAAACACCTCCGCCTGCATGGGAAGATAGGCCCCCCCGGAATCCGCAATATAAACGCAGTTGATGCCGCACCGTTCGGCAATGGCCTGGGCGCGGATATGCTTTTTCAGCGTAATGGGGAAATAGGTACCGGCTTTCACCCGGCTCTCATTGGCAATAATCATGGTCCAGTTGTCGTGAATCTTGCCCAGCCCGGTTACCACCCCGCCACAGGGGACATCCATCACCCCGGGGTAATCCATTCCGAAACCGGCGATCTTGGAAAGTTCAAAATATTGGGTGCCGGGATCAATCAACTCCTGAATCAATTCCCTGACCGGGCGCTTCCCCTGTTTGGCCAGTCGTTCAACCGCTTTTTCTCCCCCGGGAAAAAAGGCCTTTGCTTCCAGTTCTTCCAGCTTTTTTTCTTCTTCTTTCCAGAATAATGAATTTTCCTGTTGCCCGCTCATAATCCCCGTCCCTGCGATGTGTGTTTTTAAAAATGCATCCGGCCGCTTTATTTCCCCTTGTACACGGGTTTTCGTTTTTCCCTGAAAGCGGCCAGGCCTTCCAGCCGGTCTTCCGTGGGAATGGTCAACCAGTAGGCATTGGACTCAATCGCCAATCCGGTCTGAATATCGGTTTCAAACCCCTGGTTGATAGCATATTTGGCCTGCTCAATGGCAATCGGGCCGGTTTCACAAATCATGGCCGCCATCTTTTCACATTCCGCCATAAGCTGATCCGGTTCACAGGCAAGGTTCACCAGGCCGATTTTTTCAGCCTCTTTGGCATCCACCCGTTTTCCGGTAAAAATCAATTCTTTGGCTTTTCCCTTGCCCACCAGCCGGGGCAGCCGCTGGGTCCCGCCCGCCCCCGGGATAATGGCCAGCCTGGTTTCCGTAAGCCCCATGGAAGCGGTTTGGGATGCGATCCGGATATCGCTTGCCAGGGCCAGTTCCGTTCCCCCGCCGAATGCCACCCCGTTGACGGCAGCGATAACCGGTTTGGGCAGATATTCAATGGCCGTAAAAACGCTTCTGATGGTCAGGATAAACCGCTTGACCTCGATTTCACTCAAGGTTGCCCGCTCTTTCAGGTCCGCCCCCGCGCAAAAGGCCTTCTCCCCTTTTCCGGTAATGATAACCACCCGGATCTCCTTTTTAAAGCGGATATCCTCGATTGCCTGATTCAGGGCATTGAGCATATTGAAATTAAATGAATTCATCGCCCCGGGCCGGTTCAGATAAATGTAGGCGATACTGTCTTTCTCCTCAACCAGCAGTTCCTTTTCTTCCATACATCCTCCGTTTGAATGCGCCTTCAGAAAGGCTCCGATAACAGCCGATATACCGATAAAGCACAATCTGCTGTACGTTTGGACACCCCTCCCTGATATCCGGAAGCTTCTGATCCCAGGTAAAATTTTTTATCTTGTATTGTTTTCAGGCCGTATCCGCCGTGAATTCGGATCGTATAGTTGTATCTTATGCCCTGAACCTGACATCCGGCAACAAAATTTAATTCATATACTGAATCTGATTCAATAATAAAATCAAATTATGCCAATGTCAATATATTTGTTAGAGAAAGAAAAAAGAAGAGGGCCTGGCAGTTACCGTGGACGGCCTGCCGGGGAGCAGTAGAATGACATATCGCTATGTTCCCTGTGAATCAAGGTGCCGGAAAATATCACAGGCAACCTTCGGGGGCCCGTGACACCCATCAAAGGGCCTTTTGGCTGAGACCGTCGTTCTGTGCCCGCGGCACCCGGCCTTCGTCATTCCGGCCAGTGGAGCGAAGCGGAGCGTGAGCCGGAATCCAGAATAAAACGGAAAACGCCTTCTTATTCTGGGTCCCGGATCGGGGTCCGGGACGACGGAAGAGGAGATGGAGCCCGGAGTGGCGGGTGGCGTCCGCCCGTGCCACCCAATAAAATACAAACTGTGATAAGCGATGTAAGGAATGTACACCCTTGCAGGTCGAAAAATTTCACCCTTCGGGCGAGTCGCCTTCTTGACCAGGAAACGAATCAATACATTCGTATTCAATGCCTTCATTTGGTACGCTCTTTCATCTTTGGCTTTATGGCGGCATTCATTGCCTTAACGGAAACGGGTTTCCGGCCGGGCTTGTGTAGTTTTCCAAAAACATCATCAACCCTGTTGGCCACCGGCTTAAACAAAACTTCATTGTTTTTGTTTATGATAAATTCAAGTTTATCGCCGGGATGCAGTTTTAGTGCCTGCCGCACGGCTTTAGGGACGGTTATCTGGCCTTTATCGGTCAGTTTGGTCAGGTCAGTCATCGTTTCAGTTCCATATCAAAAAAGCGTCTAACGTCTCATTACAGTAATGCAACGCCGTCCGCCTGTGGTGGTTTACAAAGGCATCACCATAGCATGGTTTGGGAGGAGGAAAGATAAAGGGTGAGGCGTTGCGTTGTCCGCTATTTGTTGCTGCCGGCCAGGGTTTTCCTGGCCATCCGTTGCAAATAGAAGAGCGTGGGTTCCACGTACGACCGGCAGAACAGCCAGGCAAACCACATTGGAATCGACGCGGTAATCGTGGCCCGGTTTTTCCTGACCCCGCGCAGAACCGCCCGGGCCATGCGGTCCGCCGTAATCGCTTTGGGAAGAAAAGATATGAGCGCCTCCCGGTCGTGTTTAATTACTTTACCGGTCTGCGCAAGCGGTGTGTCCGTACGGCCGGGGCAGACCACGCTGACCTTGACGCCAAGGTGTGCCACTTCGATCCGCAGGGCGTGGGACATCCCCACCACCCCGTATTTGGCAGCGACATATGAAACAAGAAAAGGTATCGGAACCAGCCCGCCCATGGAGGCGGTGTTGATGATATGCCCGCTACCCTGTTTAATCATCACCGGTAAAACCGCATATACTCCGTTGACAACGCCGTAAAGATTGACATCGATAACGTCTTTCCAGTCTTCATAGGCGAAATCCCGGGCCTCGCCGGAAACCCCGATGCCGGCGTTGTTAAACATGTAATCAATCCGGCCATATTCCGCCACGGTCTCATCAACCAGCGTCTGCACGGCGGCCCGGTCGGCCACATCCACTTCATAGGCTTTGGCCCGGCCGCCAGCCTGCTCAATTTCCGCGGCGGTCTGTTTCGCCAACTCAATATTCCTGTCCGCCAATATCACCACCGCGCCGTGCCCGGCCAGCTGCTGCCCGACGGCCCGGCCAATTCCGGACGCCCCGCCGGTGATGATCGCGATTTTGTCTTTGAATGGATTCATAAGGATCAAGCTCATATGAAATCGAGTAAAAACCCTTTTTG
Organism: uncultured Desulfobacterales bacterium; assembly: GCA_964632805.1. Classification (GTDB taxonomy): domain Bacteria; phylum Desulfobacterota; class Desulfobacteria; order Desulfobacterales; family Desulfosudaceae; genus CAZWCS01. The sequence continues at coordinate 12,641 of CAZWCS010000013.1, read as the reverse complement.
CAAATCCTTTGGTAAACGTTTTCTTTTTTAAGGCCGCGATATTATACCCCTCCGGATTTTCAGGCACGGGCAAGCAGTTCGGATTACCGTTTACAAACAATACGTCGTATAATCCATGCTGTCAATCGTAAGACCCTAAAATTCTGCAATAATCGTCTCCCTGATGGTGGGAACTTCCACCTGCTGCACGGCCAGGGGAATCCGCTGGATGGTGGCCCGGTAGCTGGCGGCAACCTGCTGGGGGGGAGCCGGAAAACATGCCTTTTTCTGGGCCATTTCCTTGATATTGCCGGATCGTATTCGCGGTTATTCATGCCCTTATATACGGGGCCAGGTAGCTGCAAAGTATTTCCTTGAGTTCCTTGATTATTTCGAGAGCTTTGGGCATGTCTTGGGATTGGGTATATTCCAGGCACGCACGGTCAAGAAGGCCTGTTGTTACCTCGAGCACGACCAAACAAAAAGAAGACATCCTTGCCTCCTCTATGGTAACGCCTCTCTTCCGTAGCGCCGCTGCCAGCTTTTGTGCAAGTTCCTTGTTCTGCTCTTCGTCAATGGCGCGAAGTTCGGGCGTCGATTGCATTGCCTTTCGTATGGCAAGCATACCCGCCTGGAAAGCAAAACCAAAGACAAAAGCGTCTATTGACATATTGACGGCATTTTTCCATTCAATGTCCGCTGCGGCAAGGTATTCAAAATCATTTATGAATCGGGTTTGTTCTTCCGCCATTCGTTGGGCAAGGGCGCAAATGATCGCCTGCTTATTTTCAAAGTAACGGTAAATATTTCTGACTCTGATATCTGCACGTTCGGCAATCCCCTTCGTGGTTAATCCGTCGAGGCCCACCTCTTCGAGCAGTTGGGCAGCATTTTCCAGAATGAGATCAACCGTTTCTTTTGCCCTGAGCTGGATCGGTTCCACCCGGAGTTTCAGTTTGTCGTTTTCCACCGTTATTTTTTTCCATGCAAAAAAAGGAGCAACGCTCCTTTTATATTGACTTCGGCCCTGAAAGGGAGTACTTGTGCAAATATATCACGTTATGAATGAAAAGCAACAATATTATCGCGGAGACAAATATGAAAATCCTTGCTCTTGGTGGATGCGGTGAAATGGGGCGGCACGCGGTCCGGACTTTGTTGACCCGCGATTTCTGCGAAAAAATTGTTATTGCCGACATAAATGCACAGAATGCGAAGGATTTTGCGGCGGTATGCGGCGGGAAAACCGAAGCACTGGCGCTGGATATTACCGATGCAGAGACGCTTTTTACAGCCATTCGCGACGCCGACCTGGTCATGAGCACGGTGGGGCCGTTTTTCCGGTTTGGAAAAGTTGTTTTGTCGGCGTGCATTGCCGCTGGTCGTCACTATGTGGACATTTGTGACGACTGGGAACCAACCCTGGATATGCTGGCGCTTTACGAGGAGGCGGAGAAAGCCGGCATGACCGCGTTGATCGGGATGGGAGCAAGCCCGGGGTTTACCAATATACTGGCTCGGAAAGCCGCTCAGGAACTTGATCAGGTGACGGAAATCTACACCGGCTGGGATCTGGAAAGCGCGATCCCGGAAAAAATCGGGAAAAAGCCTTCCGCCGCCACCATTCATGGTTTTCATCAGATGACCGGCAGCATCCGTGTGTTCCGGTACGGTCGTTTTGTCGAAACAAAGCCGGTCCGGAAATTGAAAGTCGACTATCCCGGCCTGGGCCGCCATACGGCCTGGACGATCGGCCATCCCGAATCGGTCACCATGCCCGGATATTTTAAAGATTTGCGTATCAGTCAGAATATTATGATCGCGCCGGCGTCGACCATTTTGGCTTTGAAGCTGGTAATCGCTCTGATAAACGCCGGGCTCCTGTCCATCGAGCGGGCCGCCTGGATCGGCGAACGATTTGAGGGCTCGGCAGGCGTTGTCGATGACTGGAGCGATCGCCAGAAGGCGCTGTATAAAAAACCGGGACTGCCGCCGCTGTTCGCGCTTGCCAGGGGGAAAAAAGACGGTCATGACGCCTCTGTGGGGGCAATGGCGCTTTCGGCGCCCTCCGGCGGCATGGCCGGTGTAACCGGGGTGCCTCTGGCGGCGGGCGTCGAACTGATTTATAAAGGAAAAATCACGTCTCCCGGGGTATTCGCGCCGGAGAAAGTGGTTCCGCCGGACGATTTTCTGGATATTATGGCGCCGCTCTGCAGCCCGCGCATGAAGGGGGCCGACGAACTGGTTCTGGTTTCCCGGTCCTGGGAGGCCCCGGACATCATTGAAGAACTTCAAAAGAGGGGCATATGAGCGGGACGTGCGATCTGATCATACGTAACGGCAGGGTTCTGGATGGCACGGGCGCTCCGGCCGTGGAAGCAGACGTGCTGGTCAGGGGCAAGCGTATCATGGATATCGGGCATTATCCGGAAGCCCGGGGGGCTGTGGAACTGGACGCCCGCGGGTTGACGGTCAGTCCGGGGTTTATTGACGCTCACACCCATTTGGGCTTTATATTACCGCATGCCCGCCGCCAGCAGATTCTGGAAAAGTGGGTCCGGCAGGGCGTCACCACCATAGTTGCGGGAAACTGCGGTTTTTCTCCGGCGCCGGTAACGCCGGAAACAACAGATTTTCTTACCACCTACTGGGACTGTGCGCTGCCACGGGACGGTCTGGAGATGACCTGGCGGGATATGGGATCGTTTTTAAAGGTGCTGTGCGAAACAGGACAGGTCCTGAATGTGGCCATGTTCACCGGACATAATGTGTTGCGTTACAACGCCATGGGCTGTCGGGCCGGTTTTGCGGGAGAAAAAGAGATTCTGGCGATGCAACAGAGCCTGGAAACGTCTCTGGCCGAAGGCTCCATCGGGTTGTCAGTTGGTCTGTATTATCTGCCCGGCACCTTCGCGCATACCAGTGAAATCAGTTCCCTGGCCGCTGTTTTCAAAGATTCGGGCAAGCCGCTGGCAGTCCACACCCGGGGGCTGTCCCAGACCTATGATCTGGCTGTAGAAGAGATGATCGGGGTAGCTGAGGAACACCAGGTGCCTTTGCAGCTTTCCCATCACGCAGGCGGCCATTCGCTTCCCGTAAAACTCATGACCGTCTATGGACCGGGTACCCGGGCCGCTTTTTGGGCACTGCGTTGTCTGGGAAAAACCGCCTTTAAAAAGATCGTGGCCGGAACCAACTTTGTCCGCAAACGCACCGATGGCGTGATCAACCGGGCCAGGGAGCGGGGAGTAACCATCGGGTGCGATAACATGCCCTGGCTCTGCGGCCCCACCAGCATTCTGGCGCTGTTGCCGCCCCTGCTTTTTGCCGGCGGCACTGCGCAGGGGCTCAATCGCTTAAAGTCCCCTGATATGCGGCGGCGTGTGGAAAAAGAAATTCGCACGGTCAAACCCCGATGGCCCAACTGGGAGCATGGCTACTGGACAGACAACTTTTTAAGCTTTTCCGCCCGCCTGTCAGGCTTCCGGCGGCAAGATAATCTTTGCCTGGAAAATCTGTCCTTAAAGGAAATCGCTGAAATACGCCGGACGGATCCTTTTACCGCTTTTTTTGACCTGATCCTGGAAGAGCAGGGGAGGCTGTTTATCATGGATGGTTTATACGATGATCCCGCCGGGGACCTGATTATTGAAGATTATCTTACAGATCCGCACTGTTCCATAATGACAGACGTTATTGGCGCAGACTACGAATCACCGAATCCGGTTCCCTATGGCGCTTTTGCCAAGGTTCTGGGGTATCTGGCCCGGGATAAAAAACGAATGACACAGGCGGAGGCGGTGCGAAAGATGACCTCTTTGCCGGCCCGGCAAATGGGACTGCAAGACAGAGGAGAACTGAAAAAAGGCGCCTTTGCCGATCTGTGTATTTTCAACCCCGAAACAATTTGCCACCGGGCTTCTTTCCAACACCCGCATCGTTTCGCTCAGGGTGTGGAATATGTGGCAGTGAACGGGCGGATTGTCCTGGATCAGGGAAAATACCTGCCGGAAACATTTGCCGGGCAGGTGATCACGGCCTAATCTGCAGCTTGCAAAAAGGTTGCTCTTTATGATATACATTTTTCGTCGGATCGAAAAATAATCCCGCCTGTTTTCCTCGCCATCCCTGTTTTTCGGTCCATTGGAAATTAACACGAACAACAGGAGAACAAGTTATGGCCAAACCAGCAAAAAAGGTTTCTTTGGATGCCGTTATGAAGTCTATCCTCCGGGACACTGGCGTAGCCACGCAGAAGGATTTTGACAAGCTTCTTTCAAGGATCAACAATCTCGAAAAAATGGTGAAAAACGTCTCTGCCGCTCAAAAATATTCCGGAAGAACGGCTGGCATCAAAAGCGGCGGGAAGCGTCGTGATTCAGCGACCAATACCGTTTTGGAGATAATCAAAAAAAGCAGAAAGGGAATTGGCGCACCGGAAATGCAGACAAAAACAGGGTTCGATGAAAAGAAAGTGCGCAATATCGTTTTCCGGCTTAATAAATTGGGAAAAATCAAACGCGTGGGCCGCGGGAAATATACAGCGGAATCATACAATGGGGGGACAACCGCTGTGAACCATAATAATCCCTCGGCAAGCCGGAGATAGCTTTGGCGGCGATTGGCCGCTGCTTTTTGTCCATTCCATGACAGAATAAAAATGAATACGATAACTATATTCGGGGCAGTGATATTTGGATCAATCGGTTTGGGTTTTTTTGTTTATGGCAAAAGGCAAAAAGCGGTCATTCCGCTTTTCAGCGGCTTGGGGCTGATGATATTTCCCTATTTTATTTCAAATATATACATTTTTGTCATCACCGGTTTTATTCTGGTGGCATTACCGTTTTTTATTAAAATATAGCGCAACAATGGAACATGCCCCCAAAACATTTGTTTGTCCGAAGTGCTATACGAAAAACCGGGAATCAGCAACAGAATGCAGTTGTTGCGGGATTGTTTTTGCGAAATATGAGATAGCAAAAATACTGTCGCTGGATGAAGCGCTTAACGAATACAAGAAGAATAATTTCAGTAAAGCCAGAAAACTGCTTTGGAAGCATCTGGAACAATATTCGGAAGACGAAAAAGTTAAAGAATATATTGAAGAAGCAACATTTAAAGAAGCCGTGGCTGCTTTTCATTCCAATCAGCTGGAACATGCTGTTGAACTGTTTATCAAGCTTCAAACGGAATTTCCTGAAAGAGCAGACGAAGCACATAAATATATTGAGGAGGCGACCTTTCAACAGGCGGTAGACGCTTTCAACAGGTTTAAGTTTAAACAAGCTGAGGCGTTGTTTACCGAGGTTTTGGAAAATTCGTTCGACCGTAATCGAGCCGATGAAGTAAAAAATTATATTGCAAGAATAGACAAATTCCATAATAGAAGCAAAATTGCGTCAAATGAAAATTTTGCAATTGAAGTATTAACGGTCTTGGCGTGGCTGAGTTTCATTGCAGGAGCATCCGCCGCTCTTTTTTCGTTAATTCAAGGCAATCTGGTTTCTTTTCTTTTGTTTTTATTCGCAGGTGTTTATGGCTGTACGGTTTTGCTGGTATTATGTTCTATAGCCAAAAGTTTAATAGAAATAAGGAAAAATACATCCAGGACCCGGTAAGAATGGTACATGTTTTCCCGGGTTATATTGTGTATGAATCAAAAAAAAGACGCGCGGGGACGGGCCGCCTCGGCTCTGGCCAAACTCGGTGTTGAATTGCCGTTTTGCCTGGTCTGCAAACTCTGCTCGCCTGTGGTGGCTGGCGTTCAATGCTGAATCTTTATTTGAAAGGGGAAAGTTATGAAAAAAATAATTTTACTCATTCTTATTATGTTTTTTGCGGGATGCAGCCAGGGAGAAGATGAAAAAAGAGTCGAAACGCTTCATGGAATGCCTGCACTCTGGGAGTCAGAAATAGTCATTGCCGATGCCGGCATGCCTGATCTGAAATTCATGGCGGTAATGTTCGATTCATACGACGGATCATTTGCTGAGAGCTGGAGAAAAGACAAGTTTACGGAAGACTATATCCCGGAATCAGTCATGGCCTTCTCAACGGAAACCTATAGAGACAAACCCCGGACGGTGACAATTCAATTGGGGGATACCGTATCCGTTCTTGATTGCAAAAACAATAATACCGGACGAAAGGTCTGTCTTGTTCGCACTGAGCATAACACCTATGCATGGCTTTTTGCCTTCCATCTTCTTGATGAAAACGGAGAGCGCATGGGAAATCACAGATAGTTGCCTTTTTTCATTAATCACCGTCGAGCAGTCTTCCCAAACCGCCAAGAAGGGAGCCTTCACCTTTATCCGTGCCTCCCATTTTGGGCGCATGTTGAATAACCCTGTCAGCAAGTCTTGAAAATGGAAGGCTTTGTAAATAGACGGTTCCCGTTCCTTGCAACGTTGCCAGGAACAGGCCTTCTCCACCAAAGAACATGGATTTCAGATTCCCGGCCCGTTGAATATTATAATCGATACCTGGAGGGAACCCAACAATACAGCCAGTATCGATACGTATCGTCTCATTATGTAATTCTTTTTTTACAATGGTCCCGCCGGCATGAACAAAGGCCATGCCATCACCCACCAAACGTTGAAGAATAAATCCCTCACCGCCGAAAAAGCCTGCCCCTAATTTCTTATTGAAGGCGATACTTACCTTTGTGCCAAGTGCCGCACATAAGAAAGCATCTTTTTGGCAAATCAGTTCTCCGCCAAATGCGGCCATGTCAATAGGAATAATTTTTCCCGGATAGGGTGCAGAAAATGCTACTCGTTTTTTCCCCTGTCCTTCATTGGTAAAATGAGTGATGAAAATTGATTCACCGGAGAAAGCACGTTTTCCGGCGTCAAAAAGTTTACTCATAAAACCGCTATCAGGTTCGGAACCATCTCCCATTTTAGCCTCAAACCCAATGCCGTCTTCCATCCAATTCATGGCTCCAGCTTCAGCAATCACGGTTTCGCCCGGATCAAGTTCAACCTCAACTGTCTGCATATCATCGCCAAAGATTTCATAATCAACTTCATGGCATTTCATAGGCTTCTCCTGACTGTTCTGTTTTCGGCAATCTATAATGCTGAATCAAGACGTTCAATCGCATTGGAAATATTATAATATGAATAAAGTTTGTAAATTTTAAAACATTTTTTTAAAAATATACAGATATATCTTTATTGCATTGATTTCAAAATTGTGCTTTTTTGGAAATATCCATCGAGTCAGATCTGGGGACAAAAAGCAGCCGGCTTGTTAATAACGAATGTCGCATGAGGAAGAGATGAGAGCATATTTGGGATTCATCCCCTTTACAATCGTTGCGGTTCCCTTTATAGTCGCCGCGATTCGGCAAGCCCTGTATTACAGGGGCTGTATGGATGGATATGGGTATATTCTTATCGCAATGGGCGCATTCATGGTCGGCGGCATTCTGAATGTCATGTATCTGCTTTTCGTTGCGGGCACTCATCGTACCTATTTTGCTCTTGCGTCCCGCTGCCAGCGAATCGCAGCCAGGTCTGGATTCGTTCTCGCTATCTTGTTGTTTGTCATTCAAGCAATTGTCATGATAAGCATTGCCTTGAAGCAACTGACAATGCACTGAATGCGAACAAATCGCTCTCAGAACAGCAGGCCCCTGCGGCTTTTGCATTGAAATATGTATTAAAACGGGAAAAAATTTACCCATGCGCAGGTTTATGATGTCCCACGCCGCAAGGTTCTCTCCTGCAATGGTTGTGGTAGAAAAAGACTGCCGGAACTTGTTCAGAATTTCGCCTTGACCATCATCTTGACGTTCCGACCGGCCTGGTCGTTTAGCCCGAATCCCTGCCAAGTCGAGGACAGGTGATCCTCGTAAAGCTCGTCGGTGAAGTTTTCGACCGCGGCGACGAAGCTCCACGTCCCGCCGAGGTCAACCCCCATCCGCACGTCACCGCGCGTGTACTCGTTGGTCTCGCGCTCGTTCGGGCCGGTCTTGTCCTGGTCCGATGCGGTGAGCCCGGCCAAATCCACCCACAGTCCATTCGTCGCGCCGAGTGTCGTCTCATATCGCACCCCGTAGCGGGCTTTCAACGGCGGGATGCCCGGAAGATCCTCTCCCGTATCGTCATTTTCTCCACGCACGTATGAAACGGAGGCGAACGTCGAGAACCCGCCGCCCACGTCGTAATCCAGACCCGCTTCAACGCCGTACAGCGAGACCTCCGCGTAGTTCATGTAGAGGTAGTTGCCGTCGCCCTGGTTCTCCTTGTTGTAGAAAACGCTGAGCATCGTTTGGAGCCGGTCGCTCCGGGTCTTCAGACCGATATCGAAGTTCCAGCTCGTCTCGGGATCGAGGTCGGGGTCGCCGATATCGTTGCCCACATCGTGCGGCCCGTAGAAGTACAGCTCCAACAGGGTCGGCGCACGGAATGCCCGGCCGACGTTCCCGTAGAGATTGACCTCGTTGCTCACCTTGTAGAGCAAACCCAGGTTCCCGCTCACCGCACTGCTCACGGATGTCTCTTCGCCGGTCAACTGGTGACGCGGATGCCCGTCCGTCTGCGCCTCGATCCAGTCGGCGCGGAGTCCCGGCGTGACGACCCAGCGGTTGCCCAGCGCAATCTCGTCCTGCACAAACGCCCCGACGCCCATGCGCGTCGAATCGGGAATAACAGGAACGCCGTCGAACTTGGGATTCACCCACGAGAAAGCGCTGTCCCGGATTGAGCGGCTGGACGTTGCGTCCTCGTAGAACGTATCCAGACCGAACGTCACGCGGTGCGCATCATTAGGAACAAATACCATCTGCGGCTTGAGCGTATAGGTGTCGATATCGACCCGGATGTCGATTTCGAGGTCGCCTTGCACGACCGCCGGGATGGCGTCCGTTTTGCGACGGTAGCGATGCCGGTTATGCCGCTGCCAGCCGAAATCCAGGTTGAACCGTTCTATAGCGCCGGCGAACCTGGCAGCTTCAACCCCGAACGCCAGGCGATGGTGTTTCTCCCCTTTGAAATAGTCTTCGGCAAAGGCGTCGGGGGCGGGAACGCCGATGTCCGCCTCCATGAACGAGTAGTCGACATAGGTCTTCCATCCGTCGTCGACGTAATTGCCGCCGCCCCAGAAAGTGAAGCCGTCGTAGAAGCTGTTGGCCAGATCGCCTTTCGGGGTTTCGATGTTGCCTGTGTCCTTGTAGGTCCCGCCAGCGTAGCCGTTGAACCGGCCCTTCCCGAACCGCAGGTGCGCCGATTCCTTCCATCCGTCCGTGGCGCTTTCGTACTGCCCGTCGGCTTCGCCGCCGAAACGCGCTTCGGGCCCGGTCTCTTCGTCGGCTCCTTTCGTTATGAAATTAATCACGCCCCCGATTGCGTCCGACCCGTAGAGTACCGACGCCGGGCCGCGGACGACTTCGACGCGTTCGATTTGGGCCGGGTCGAGTGAGAACACATGGTTTCCGCCCGGCCGTTGTTCGGAAAGGCGGATGCCGTCGACGAGCACCAGCACGCGCTCGCCGCTCAACCCGCGTATGATCGGGTGGACGCTGCCGGGGCC
>CAZWCS010000013.1:0-3106 GCA_964632805.1 uncultured Desulfobacterales bacterium | reverse complement strand
TGAAAGATCTCGGCGACGGTTACGGCGATCTTTTCTTCAAGATCGCGGGTCTCCACCAGATTCACGGGCAGCGACGTATCAAACAACTCTTTCTCGCTCCCTGTCGCGGTCACAACGATAGTTTCAATCTGGAATATTTTTTTAGGAGGATCAGGTGAGGAAGAATTTTCATCACCATTTCTTCCCTGGGCGTGCGACAAACCGGAAACCGTCAGAAGAATCAACGCAATAACAAATAACAAAAGCTGTTTTTTGATAGCAGGTTTCATTTTTTCCTCCAAAATTCAAATAGAATAGGCATAAATTGCAAATGCAAAATCATTTGCAATTTATAAACAAAACAACCCCGTTTGTCAAGCTTATTGCGAAAATACTTGCAACAAAAGCAAGAAAACACTAAACTCTTGCAAAAGGAGGTTAAGCCAATGAAGCGCAACACTGCACAGAGAATGGCCATAGAGCAAGTCTTCAGGCGGTATGAAAGGCCGTTGGGCGTGGATGAAATTCTTACATACGGCCGCAGGTTCGTGGGATCTCTTAACCAGGCAACGGTTTATCGGAATCTTAAAATTCTCATCAATGAAGGTCGGTTGAAACGGATCTTCCATCCGTCTCTCGGGGCCCTGTATGAACGAACCGGAAAAGGGCATCACCACCATTTTTACTGCCATGAGTGCAACCGCGCCTTTGAGATTCCCGGCTGTGCCCTGAAGAAAGATGAAGCAGCGCCAGACGGATTTATTGTGGAAGATCACGAAATATTTTTATTCGGTGTTTGCCCCTCTTGCGCCGGGTGACAAAGTGATTTTTTCGTATTTTTCGCCTTTCCCCCCCCAATTTTCATGCCGCATAACGCTGAGGCATCTCTGCCAATGTAAATTTTTATATTTACATTGACATTTACATTATAGCGGGGTATTGTTGTCTCCAGATTAACAGTCTTGCAAACAATTGCATGGAGGCGGCATGAGAGAAACACTTACACCCCGGCAGCAGCAGGTGCTGGAATATTTCCAGCAGGAGATCGCTGAAACCGGCGCATCACCCAGTCTGCGGCGGGCGGCGGACGCCCTGTCCGTCAGCCACACCGCCATATCCCAGGCGCTGAAACTGCTGGAGAAGAAGGGGTACATCACCCGGCAGGGACGCTACAGTCGGAACATCCATGTGCTTAACTCCAGGAATCAGTATGCCGGCCTGCACCGCTGGCGGGAGGTCCCCGTGATCGGTGCCGTTACCGCCGGCCTGCCCATGTATGCCCAGCAGGAATGGGACGGCACCCTGGTTCTGGACCGGGACAGTTTTCCCGGCAGCAACCTGTTTGCCCTGCGGGTCAAGGGCGACTCCATGAAAGACGCCGCCATCCTGGACGGGGACCTGGTTGTCTGCGAGCCCCGGCAATACGCGGAAAACGGCGAGATCGTGGTGGCCCTGGTGAACCATGAAGAAGCCACGGTAAAACGGTTTTTCAAGCGCCGGGATCATATTGAACTAAAGCCCGAAAACCCCGTCTACGCCCCGCTGAAACTTTCTTTTACCGAGGTACTGGTCCAGGGCAAGGTCATCGGCCTGCATCGGGACCGGCGGGGCATTACTTGATTTTCTCCGGCGGCCAGCCCATGACTTCACCTGAGCAACATATTTTGATCGGCACCTGCGGGTATTCCTACCCGGAATGGAAAGACGCCGGCTTTTATTCCGAAGACACGCCTTCCGGCCGCATGCTGGAAGCCTATGCCCGCCGGTTTTCCACAACCGAGCTGAACTATACCTGGTACCAGATGCCCAAGGCCCCGGCGGTGGAGCGCATGTGTCAGAAAGTGCCGGAGACCTTCCGGTTTGCCGCCAAGCTGAACCGCAAGCTGACCCATGAGGTGGAACCGAACCAGTGGCGGCAGGAAGCCGTCCAGTACCGGGCGGGCCTATCTCCCCTGGTGCAGTCCCACCGGTTGGCCGCCGTGCTGGTGCAGTTTCCGCCTTCTTTCCAGCGCACCCCGGACAGCAGAAAATACCTGGCCGCCCTGCTGGATGAAATGGGCGACCTGCCCCTGGCCGTGGAGTTTCGGCATATCTCCTGGGCAATGCCCAAAGTGTATGACGCCTTTGCCGAAAAAAAAATTACCCTGGTGACGGTGGACGTGCCGGATCTGCCCTGGTTGTATCCCTCGGTGGATGTGGTGACCAACCCGAACCTGTTTTATGTCCGGTTTCATGGAAGAAATGCCGGGGGCTGGCGCTCCGGCCGCATGCAGCAGCAGTTTGACTATGATTATACGGCTGCAGAATTGTCCCCCTGGGCAAGAAAACGCCTTCCGCAAATGGCCGAGCAGGCCGCCACCGGTCTGGTATTTTTCAATAACCATGTCCGGGCGCAGGCCCCGAACAACGCCCTGGCGCTCACGCAGATGCTGATCCAGCAGGGGCTGCTGCCATGACCTGCCGTCTGCGGGAGCGCTCCATCATCCATATCGACGTGGCTCACTTTGCCGTGGCTGTGGAGCGGGCGCTGGATGCCCGTCTCCGGAACCGGCCGGTCCTGATCGCTCCGGCCGGGGCCGCGCGAACCCCGGTATATGACATGAGCCAGGAGGCCTTTGCCTCCGGCATCCGCAAAGGCATGCCCCTAGCCAGCGCCCTGAAAAGGTGCCGGGACTGCCGGGTGCTGCCGCTTTATCCGGCCCGCTATGAACGGGCCATGCAGACCATATCCCAATACGCCCGCACCTATACGCCGGTTATTGAGCCGGGCAAGGGAGACGGCCACCTGTTTCTGGATGTGACCGGTACCAGCCGCCTGTTCGGCCCGCCGCCGGACGTGGCCTGGCGCCTGGAGAAGCAGGTGAACAAGGATTTCGGGCTGGCGCCGTCCTGGTCGGTGGCCGCCAATAAACTGGTGGCCAAGGTGGCCACCCGCCTGGTCAAGCCCGTGGGAGAATACATCGTTTGCCCCGGTGAGGAAGCCCCCTTTCTGGCGCCGCTGCCCCTGGGTATCCTGCCGGGCATAGAGCGGACCGACCTGTTCAAGGGGTCAAATCTACTCTTGACTCTTAGCGGCTTTTGCGATAAGGTAAGATCATGTCAAGACCATTACGAATAGAATATCCGG
>CAZWCS010000012.1:0-48668 GCA_964632805.1 uncultured Desulfobacterales bacterium | reverse complement strand
AGGTTTTTACGCCCCTGAATTTTGAAGAGTTCATTTTTTTCTCCCATCGATTTGGCGTTATATTATCATCTATTTGATTTTTCACATAAAAACGCCGAAACATCTTTTGTCCCCAAACGGAAACAGTCTGGGGTTGCCATATGGGGATCCAGTTGTGCAGACACCACCACTACGGCAAATCTACGGTAAACGGCATAAGCGCGCTGGCGTCACCCTGGCCATATTCGTTCGCAGGAATAATCAACCAGTAGTAGTCCCCCTCGGTCAGTCGCTTGCCGGGAGTGATGGAGCAGGTACCGTCGCCGTTGTCCACCGCAGCAGCATCATACCCTCGGGAAAACACATTCCGCTTATACCGGTTCTTGATGACCAGTCGGTATGTGTCCGCATCGGCTACCGTGTCCCAGTTATACGCGGGAAGTTGCTGAGCGATGGTACCGGCAGGTGCGTTTAAGGTGGGCGCGGCCGGCGGTACCTGGGTGGTGTCCACGGTAAAGGGCATAAGCGCGCTGGCATCGCCCTGGCCATATTCATTTCCGGGAATTATTAACCAGTAGTAGTCTCCCGGGGCCAACGCCATTCCGGGGGTGACGGAACTGGTGCCGTCGCAATTGTTCACTGCAGTTGCATCATACCCCCGGGAAAACAAAACCTGTTGATAATGGTTTTTGATGACCAGTTTATAGGAATCCGCGTCTGTTACCGTGTCCCAGTTATACTCGGGAAGGGCCTGGTCGGTGGTGCCGGTAGGCGTATTTAAAGCAGGCGCGGCCGGCGGTACCTGGGTGGTGTCCACGGTAAAGGGCATCAGTGCGCTGGCATCACCCTGACCATATTCGTTCGCGGGTATTATTAACCAGTAGTAGTCTCCCGGATCCAGTGCCAGGCCCGGGATGACGGAACAGGTGCCGTCGCCATTGTCCACCACAGCGGCATCATACCCCCGGGAAAACAAATTCCGTTTAAACCGGTTTTTAATGACCAGTCTGTATGTGTCCGCATCGGCTACCGTGTCCCAGTTATACTCGGGAAAGGCCTGGTCGATGGTGCCGGTAGGCGCATTTAAGGTGGGCGCGGCCGGGGGAGTTTCGGTTTCTTCAAGTTTAACAATCGTTACGGCGTAGTGTTGCATTCCTGCATAAGTACCGCCCCAAGTCATGGAATGTTGTGAATGATCCCATGTATCATGAATATACATCAGGTTGCCGGAGGTATCGTCATAACCTCTGCCAACCATGGTATGGCCCTCTACATGAAAAAGAACCGGCCGGCCGGCGTCAATCTCATCCTTATACTGCTGGTAGGTAAACCCCTGGATGTTGTCTGCATAAGGATAAATGTACTGGTTGTATGCTTCAACCACAGTATATCCCCTGGACTCATAAAATTCTTTAAGACCGCATAATCCGCTGTCTCCCGAATATGAGGGGCCGGCATCATATAATGCTTGCGCAGTCAGTTTCTGACCATTCGCATAATTCCAGAAAGTGGTCCCTCCATCAGAATTTTCCATGGGAGCGGATGCCTGGTTGGTGCCCATAAAATCGGCCGTGCAATCTCCATGGCTGTGTTCCGTCCATCCGTTGGTAACAAAAGGATCGGGACCGGTGTTACCATACTCTATCCAGTAGTCGTCCACATGGCCTCTGATAACTCTGCCGTCAAGCCCGTTTTGGGTTGCACTTAAAGGACACCTGTTTCTTGTGTCACCACCGGCATCTACCCAGGTAGACCAGTAGGCATCATTATTCAGGGGCATTACCCCGCCGTTGGTCGGGCCGGTGTACATATCCGGGTATCCGTGTCGATCATAATAACCGGCAATCATCGCTGCCGACGTTGCAGAGCACCCAAAACACCAAGTAAAAGCAGGTATATCAGAAACCAGATTGAGCGTATGGGGCACAATATCGGCCTGGGAAACGGATTCAACGGGCCGTAAAAAGCCTTCCGGCGGTTCAGGGGGACCATTAATGGTGGATTTTTCAAGGTGCCGGCCGTCCGACGTAATTACTTTCTGGAGGGAAAAGTATTGACTCTCAACGATCTCCTGGGCTCGTATGGATTGAACCCCGCATACGTTCACAGCAATGAATAACAGAACGCCTGCAATTACTGCGCACTTTGACAGTGAAAAGGTTTTTACGCCCCTGAATTTTGAAGAGTTCATTTTTTTCTCCCATCGATTTGGTGTTATATCAGCAGCTATTTGATTTTGCACATAAAAACGCCGAACCGTCTTTTGCCCCCAAACGGTTCGGCGCTTCAATCCATCGTTCTTGTTTTTTGGTAGCTCAGCCATCTATAATGAAATATCGGTAGCTTTCCGTCCCTAAATTTTCCCCTCCGTGTATAGCTTATCATAAGCCTGATTTTATTTTTTTATCAAAGAAGTTTATATGTCAAGCTTTTTCTGGTAAAAAATCGTGATCAATGGGCATCTTGAGAGAGAGAAAAAGATGAATTGCTCCATCGCGCGCTTTTTGATACGTTAAAAAATCTCGAGTGTTGATCGAGCACTGGCGGCGTGGAAATAATGCCATCCTTATCTTACAGTTTCCTGGGAGATCGCCCGTCGGCACCGGGATCAGTATTATCTTCGTTTACGGGCGACGTGAGGCTTTTAAAGACCCTCCCCAATTTTTATAAAAAAGGCCTGCCCCGCTTGGTAGTAAGTTGTGATAAAGGTGAAGCTGTCCCCAATTAAAGAATAAAAAAAACGAATGCTGTTTTCGTCCATAAGTTTTTTATTTTATTTTCTGCCCGTGCTCCTTTTGTGTTATTTCCCGGCGCGAAATCACATAAAAGCAGCCAACATGATTCTTCTTGCAGCTTCTTTGATTTTTTATGCCTGGGGAGAACCGGTATATGTCATTATCATGCTTTTTTCCATATGCATGAATTATTGGGTTGGCCGCTGGATTGCTTTTGCGTCTGAATATGGCAAAGTTATTCTGGGGCTGGGCGTTTTTTTAAACCTGTCTTTGCTGTTTTATTTTAAATACATCAATTTTTTTCTGGTTAATGTTCGTGCTATTTTCCCCTGGGATTTCCCAATCCCTTCCGGTTCCCTGCCGCTTGGCATCTCCTTTTTTACTTTTCAGGCGATGACATATTTAATTGATCTGGAAAGGAAAAAATTTTCACCGCAAAACAATATTTTCCATCTTGCTTTATACATATCTTTGTTCCCCCAGCTGATAGCCGGTCCTATCGTCCGGTACCATCACATAGAAAAACAGATAACCAACAGATCGGTGACCTTAGAAAAATTTACGGAGGGGGTAAGACGTTTTATTGTCGGGTTTTCGAAAAAAATTCTTATCGCCAACACCTTCGGAAAGGTTGCCGATGAGATATTTGCCATGCCAGCCCATGAGCTGACAACGGTTTTGGTTATTTTTGCCGTTATCGCCTATACCTTCCAGATTTATTTTGATTTTTCCGCTTATTCCGATATGGCCATTGGTCTTGGCAGAATGTTTGGATTCCATTTCTACGAAAATTTCAATTACCCTTACATATCCAAAAGCATTCGGGAATTCTGGCGTCGGTGGCACATCTCTTTTTCTTCTTTTTTAAGGGATTATCTTTACATCCCCTTGGGAGGGAGCAAGGGGGGAAAGGCAAAGACCTGCAGGAATCTTATTATTGTCTTTTTCCTTTGCGGTTTATGGCACGGCGCGGGATGGACGTTTATCATTTGGGGGTTGTATTTTGGTTTTTTTCTTATTCTGGAAAGAATGTTTTTGGGACGTCTGCTTGCTAAATCCCCTTCTTTTTTGTCCTGGCTGTATACAATCACTGTGGTGATGATCAGTTGGCTTATTTTCCGGGCAGAAAATTTGGGGCAAGTTTTCAATATGCTGGATGCCCTGTTTGCAGGAAGATATTCACCGGTTTATGAAAAGTATTCCAGAGATATTTTCCTCCAGATATGCCTGATTTTTGGCATAATCGGATCCACCCCTTTTTTCAAAGATAAAATACTGGAAAGCAGCAATAGATATATGCAAGTCGGAAGAGATTTGTTTTTATCCCTGGTATTTATTGTTTCTCTATCGTTTCTGGCTGCGGGAACATACAATCCTTTTATTTATTTCAGGTTCTAATGATTGCAGCGATCAACAAATATTTTCTGATTTCTTTTTTTCTGGGCCTGCTTTTTATAATTCCGGTCACAGGTTTTATAACACCGGACAAAGAAATATCAAAAGCGGAAAACAGAGCGTTACAGCCATTTCCCCATTTATCCGACAATAATTTGAAATTTTTTACAAAAAGATTCGATTTGTATTTGAATGATCATTTTGGATTCCGGGAGATATTTATCAAAATTTATCTAAGAATACATGATGTTGTCTCACCGCCAATGACACTGGGATTCAAGGCTGTGACGGGCAAAAACAACTGGCTGTATTACGAAGATTCTGTAGAAAATTATGAAGGAAAAACAGAAGAAAAGAAGATTAATCGCTTCATTGATGAACTTGCCGTGTTCAGGAAAAGTATTTCCCCCGCCATACCGGTTTTTATCATTATTGTTCCCAATAAAGCCTTTATATATGAAGAAAATCTCCCCGGATATGTGCAAAGAAGTTCGCAGCGTTTTGAAACCGTAGAAAAAATGAAAAGGATAAAGGATGTCTTTGTTCTGGATTTATATGATGACCTGAAACAAGAAAAAAAGCCTACCTACATGCGGTATGATACACATTGGAACGGATGGGGGGCTTATATTGCCTACCGGAACATCATTTCTTTTATCAATGAAAAACTCGGGTGGCGTTTGCAAATAAAAACAGATATAAAAAATATCGAAGCAATTCCTGACTATAAGGGAGATATTGCAAATCTGTCCGGAAAAGCAGAAGGGTTGTTAAGCAGGAATAACAAGGTGGTTTTCCGGTCGCCAAATGCAAGAACCACAGAAAAAAAATATCCCGTGGAAAAAGGGAGAGCGCTTTCTGATTACACAAATCAAAAAGGACAAAAAACCGTTTTTCTTATCCATGATTCATTTGCAGAAAACAGGCTGGGAGAATATATGGCGGAAACCTTCTATTATATAATCTCTTATTATCTTAATATATTTTGGCATTATGATGCGAAGGATGCCAGACAAGATTTTGAAAAAGCAAGACAACAAATCAGAGACGTAGAGCCGGATATTATCGTCATTGAGTTGGTGGACAGACATATACAGTAATTTTGATTTTTATCGATCGGCGCTATCTATGGTTCGCCGGATAAAGGCTTATGGCCTTTATTGATCGCAAATTGATAACATTCGGACGCTTTTTTATCATTTCCCATAAATCGATAAACGTGAGCCAACTCAATGTAGGCATCTGGCAAATCCGGCTCCAATTTGGTCAATTCTTTTAAAACTGTAATAGACGCTTCCGGCATATTATTTGATAAATAAAGTTTTGATAAATTATAGTATGCGGGGGCGAAGCGATTGTCTATCCTGATTGTTTTTTTAAAAAACTCGATTGCTTTTGCATATTCATTTTCGTCTCTATACATTTTGCCTACGATAAAACAGAGACTCGCCTCCACAGGGTAAAGGGAAAGGACGGACTTCATTTTTTCTGCAAGCGATCCATCGTTCGAAGATGCCCTTAATACAGAAAGCATATTATGATAAGAAATGTCATCATTCGGTTTAATCCGAAGTGCCTCGATGTAATGAACAATACTTGGCCAATACCGCCCATTTTTCGCAAGCATATTGGCGAGATTGTTTTCCATGATATAGTTACCTGAGGTTACACTCACTGCCCGGCGAGAGAGCGTCAAGCCATTTTTCCAATATGATGCCTGCTTCCAGGACATTGTCATGTAAACCATAAGCAATAAAATAGAAAACAGGAAAAGAAATTTTTCTTTATTTCTCCATCTGGATAAAATATGCGGCATCCCCCATGCAATTATAATAAATAAACCCGTCAAAGGGATATATGTGTACCTGTCTGCGATCAATTGATCACCGACCTGGACAATACCAATTACTGGCAAAAGTGTGCCCAGAAACCACGACCATCCGACAAAAAAATATGGATGGGATTTTATTTTTCGGATTGCAAAAAAAGATATTCCGATAATGATAAAAAAAGACGCGACAATTTCCCACCAATGCGGCATACCTTTGTATGGATATAAGACAGCCAGATTTATGGGATAAATTGTTTTATAAATATAATTTATATATACAACAAACACGTTCGCACTTCTTTGAAGAAGGGGTATTTGATCAAAACTTCGGATGGCACCTGCCTGTTGCTGATGTAAGAAGACGATATAACCTGCTGTAAAAGATAAAAAAATCAAAGGCGTTTTTTCCAGAAGCAAACCGATATTTGTCGAAAAATTACTGTCATTACATTTTAATCCATTCGGCACTTGTAATCGCTGTAACGGCCAATAATCCAGCAAAAGAAGAACGAGGGGAAGGGTAACCAGCATAGATTTGCTCATTAAACTAAATGAGAAAAATAAAAGGACTCCAGAAAATCTGAATATATTTTTTTTTTGAACATATTCAATATAAAGCAAAATTGTTAGCAGGCCCCAAAAAGTACTCAATACGTCTTTACGCTCTGAAATCCATGCAACAGATTCCACATGCAACGGATGAAGCGCAAAAAGCGATGCGATAAAAGCACATGGCCAAATTGTACCGGTCATTTTGCGAAAAACTGCATATAGCAATAACGCATTAAAAAGATGAAAAACGATATTGGTTACATGATGCCAGCCGGCATTGAGCCCAAAAAGCGCATAATCAACCATATGAGAAATCCAGGTAAGGGGATGCCAATTGGCAGAATGGGAATGCGTGAGTGCCCAGGTAATGGAATCCGTATTAATTCCTTTTTTTATAAATTCATTTTCTGTGACATATTCATTATCATCATAATTGACGAAATCATAATTGGATAACTGAAAATAAACAGCAAATATAGAAACGATTAAAAAGACAGATACAAAAATATCAATTTTGTTAATCCGAATCATGTTTTGCTCCATTGTCCTGCCGCATCAAATGATTTGCCAATCACGAAGGAAAGATTACAATCCTGGCAACCGCTGGTTTTCCAGCCGGGACAAAGCGGTGCAATATTTTTCCAATACCGGTTGAATGATATCAATGTCTGTGGCGGAAAATTGATTTTTTTTGAATCCGGGCTGATGGGAAAGAGCCCGTATATATTCGGCAACAACACGGTCAAGGCCGGCCTTGGCCTGCTGCAGCAGATGAATTTTTTCTTCCGGGCTTTTGCCGCTTCTTTGTTCCACAGTCTTTTCGATAGTCTTTTGCAGGGTGGCAGATTCTCTCCGGAGTTTCCGAAACAGCTCTTTCGATAACCGAAGATGCCGGCGTGTTTGTCTGTTTTGCGGATTTGCTGATAATTCTTTTTTAAAAGATAGGATTGCTTTCCGGATTTTTCCCAGTTGCAGATAAGCCAGGCCAAGATTACCGGAAGCATTGGGTATTTTCGGAGAAAAGGCCAGCGCTTTTTTTATATGCCCGATTCCTTTTTGATATTCTCCTGCCGAGATTAAGTCGGTTCCCAGGTTCAAATGTGCGAAAGCATACGTGGGCGCGAGTTGTATCGCTATTCGGTTTTCTCGAATAGCGGCGGCAAGTTGCCCCCTACCTTCCAAGGCGACGGCCAGGTTCGCATGCGGACGTGCCTTGCCGGGGGATTTGCGGGCGATATCCCGCCAAAACGAAAGATGATCCTGCCAGATGGTGTTTCTTTGATATGTCCAGAAGCAGCCCAGGCAGACAAAAAAACAGACCAGCAGCTTTGCTGTTTTGGATGTTGTTATGGCAGGCAGTAATGAGACCAGTGCAATCACCGGGAAAATCGACGGAAGGTAGGTCCGGTGTTCATAGATGAGCGCCAGACCGATAAACGAGGATTCAATAGCCAGATTGCCCAAAAACCAGAATATGGCAAAGGAGAGCAGGCGGTGCTTCCTGACGGTTGTCCATCCGGCGATGAGCAGCCCAAGCAGAGCTATTATCGCCAGGGTAGTATGGGAAGGGGAAAAGAAAGAGGTGGACAGGGGAAAGTCATAGTCCAGATGGAGTCTGTCCGGATGCGGATAAAAAAGCAGGGAGAGATAATATATGACGATCCCCGGTTCGGAAAGAAGCCTTTCTTGCAGCGTAAAATTCTGTTTGGTATAGCTGATCCAGAAATTTTCAAGGGGCTTTCCCTTGGTATAAATATAACCCAGAAGGATAAAAGTCGAAATGGCCAATCCGATCCATTTGCGTTGCTTTTTCAGCCAGGCGGTTTGCAGATTCTGAAAAAAGTACCATTCGAAGAAAAAAATAAAAAAAGGCAGGGTAGCAGCTATCTGTTTGGAAAAAAAGGCCATCAAACCGGAGATGACAGCAGCAGAAAAAAGAGCGGCCGGGACTGCTTGCCGGTTTTGCTTTATCTGTATACGTCTTGCGGTTATATAAAGCCATAGCGAGAGCAGGTAAAAGAGCGCAGCCATGCTGGTCATTCGTTGGACAATATAGGTAACAGATTGGATATGGACGGGATTTATCATCCAGAGCACAGAGGCAAAAAAAGGAATACATTTGTTATCAAAAGTTTCGTGCTGGTTATTCCTATTGCAGAGAAACAGGACTTGCCGGGTAATCAAGAAAACAAGGAAGGCGGTGACCACGTGAATGGCCATATTTACAAGGTGATACCCGGTCGTTTCATAAGCATGAAAAAAATAATTCAAGGCAAAGGAAATCTGGGGTAAAGGGCGGTGGGCGGCCAGTGTGGTTTTCCCATCGTGAAGAGTAATGTTTGCAGTGGTTTTTATTAATTCATGAAAAGAGAGCGCTGTTATTCTGATGTGGGGGTTCTGCGTAATGTTCGGATGATCATCAAAATAAAAAGGTGCATTCAGCGAACCGGCGTAAAGGGCAAGGCAAAGAAGGCTGAGTATAAGAAATACCCACAGCCCACCAGTCTGCAATATGTTTTTTTGATTATTCATTCCCCCAATCGCAGATGCTGCTGTGTAAAGTGGTTTTAATAGACCGGGTTTTGTGCAAGGTATGAAAGACCTTCAGAATTTTTAATAATACCGTATCGTCTGGGGACCTGATATACGGGTACCTGTTCCTTTTTTCAGAGCCATAGGTTATAGCGCAGGATACACCATATTGCCCAGACTCCGTCTTTCCAGTTTATTTTTTTCCCTTCTTCATAGGTTCTGCCGTAATAGGAAATGGGTACTTCATAAATGCGAAGCTTTTTTTTGGCAATTTTGGCCGTTATTTCGGGCTCGAATCCAAAACGGTTCTCCCGGATGGCAATGCCGTCCAAAGCTTCTCTGGCAAAGGTTTTAAAACAGGTCTCCATGTCGGACAGGTTTAAATCAGTAAAAATATTGGAAAGCAGTGTTAAAAATTTGTTGCCGATATAGTGCCAGAAATAAATTACCCGATGGGCGCCATGGCCATAAAACCGGGAGCCATAAACCACATCCGCCTTCCCCTGTAAAATTGGTGCCAAAAGGATGGGATATTCTGCCGGATCATATTCCAGATCTGCGTCCTGAATCAGAATAATATCCCCTGTTGCCTTCGCCAGGCCGGTTCGCAAGGCCCCCCCCTTACCCGTATTCCGGTTATGATGGATCGTGAAGACTTCCGGGTATTGTATCTGTTTTAATATCTCCGGGGTATTATCAGTCGAACCGTCATTGATTATGATAATTTCTTTCTCATAAGGGGTTTTCAAAACCGCATCAATCAGATGGGCAATGGTTGTTTCTTCATTATAAACCGGAATTAAAATGCTCAGCTTCGGTTGTTGTTCCGGGGCGTTTTTTTTATATTCGTTCATTGAGTATAATCTTTACCATTGACGCGGGGCGAAATCAATACAGATATACCTGTTGTTTCTGAAAGTTTCTTATTGGACATTTTGCCGTGTCCAAAAAATAGGTCTTGAATACAGGCTGTTTCCCTGATAGGCTACCTGTTCAGAGTATTTATCCAAACAACGCAAAACCACAATGTAAGGAGTCCGTTTTTTTCATGCGGGACCGGGAGAAAAAAAATCGGCGGCGGTGGTGGTTGCTTCTCCTGCCGTTGTTTATCGTTGTGATGGTGCTGGGGTGGCGTTTGCTGCCCAGGCTTGAAGGGACCGCTCCTCTGGTCAAACTGGAGGGTTTTCAGCCTTATGTGGGGGAATCTGCGTGTTTTTCAATTGTTGTCTCCGATAAAACCAGCGGATTGCGGCGGATCTGGGCCGGTCTGCTTACCGGCGGCCAGGAGGTTGTTCTGATTGAAAACCGGTTCTCTGCGGATAATCGTGTCCCGGCTGAAGAAGAGAGTCGGTTCCGGGTTTGTATAGAACCGGCGGCCAGGGGAATTGTCGACGGCGAGGCGACCCTGCGAATCATGGCCAGAGATTGTTCCTGGCGGAACTGGTTGAAGGGCAATCTGACATATCTGGAAAAGACGGTAACCATTGATACCCAGAAGCCGGAGTTGGAGGTTTTAAGTCGGCGTCATTATGTCAATCAGGGGGGCAGCGGCCTGGTGGTTTATCGGGTTTATGAAAAAAATCTCGAAAGCGGAGTGCAAGTCGGCGACCATTTTTTTCCAGGCTATTCGGGGGGGTTCCCCGATCCGGATATTTTTCTGGCTTTTTTCGCCTTGGCCTATGATCAGGGAAAGGAGACCCCGATGTTTGTCATGGCCCGGGACAAAGCGGGCAATACCGCCAAAAGGGGGTTCTCCCATTTGAATAAACCGCAGCAGTTTGCTTCCGAGCGAATGGTGATTTCGGATTCCTTTTTGTCTATGAAAATGCCGGAGTTCGAGATCCCGGGCGATCATCAGCGGCTGGTGGAAAAATTTGTGGCCGTCAATTCCAAGCTCCGCAAGCGGGATAATGATAAAATCCGTTCTTTATGTCAAGGTTCGGATGCTGTCCGGCACTGGCAGGGAAAATTTATCCGGTTTCCGAATTCCGCCCGGAAAGCGGGTTTTGCCGACCATCGCAGTTATGTCTATCAGGGGGAAACCATCGGCCGTGCGGTTCATATGGGCATTGATCTGGCTTCCGTAGCGGGCGCGCCGGTTCCCGCCGCCAATCGAGGGCGGGTGGCTTTTGCCGGCAGAATCGGCATATACGGCAGAACCGTTATCATTGATCATGGGATGGGATTGTTCAGTTTATATGGTCACTTGAGCAATCTCTCCGTAAGTGCGGGGCAGATGGTCGGTGCCGGAGAGATAATCGGAAATTCCGGTATGACTGGACTGGCCGGCGGCGATCATCTTCATTTCGGCATGCTGGTCCAGACCGTTTTTGTAAATCCGGTGGAATGGTGGGATCCCTCCTGGATTGAGAACAACATTATGTCCAAAATAAAGGCGGTAACCGCTTCGGGATAGATAAGGGGCCCTTGCAGACAAGACCGTACCTTCAGATATAAGGATTGTAGATCATTGGGAGAAGATCGTAGCGCCGGGGTAAAATCAGGCCGGGGACGGAGTGGATTCCGGGAAAATGCCGAAGCTGTGTTGATTGCCGTTCTGCTGGCCATGTTTATCCGTACATTCGTGGTCCAGGCGTTTAAAATTCCTTCGGGTTCCATGCTCGATACATTGAAAATCGGCGATCATATCCTGGTGAACAAATTTGTTTACGGCCTGGAGATCCCGTTTCTGCAACTTTCGGTATATGACGGCAAACATCCGGAGCGGGGGGATATTGTGGTCTTCAAGTATCCGGAAGACCCGCAGAAGGATTTTATCAAACGGGTGGTTGCGGTGGGCGGCGATGTTCTTGAAATCAAGGACAAACAGGTCTATGTCAACCAGGAACGGATAGAGGAAAATTACATTGTCCATGCGGATAAGAGAATTCTGCCTTCCGTGCATTCTCCGCGGGATAATTTGGCGCCGGTGCGGATTCCCGAGGGGAGTTTGTTTGTTATGGGAGACAACCGGGATAACAGCCATGACAGCCGGTTTTGGGGGGTTGTGGATGAAAAAGACATTCTGGGAAGTGCATTTATGATATACTGGTCGTGGAATGCCCGGGCGGATTCTTTGCCGGAACATGTTCGATGGGGGCGAATAGGAGATATCATCCAATAGCAATAAAGGCGGCATGAGACTTTCCACACCACACATTCTGGATATGGCGTCTCTTTTACCGGACGACATTGAATTGATTTTGGACACAGCCCGCAGCATGAAGGAGATATCCCTGCGGCCGGTCAAAAAGGTGCCCACCCTCCGGGGCAAGACAATCGTCAGTTTTTTTTATGAACCCAGCACCCGTACCAAACTGTCCTTTGATCTGGCAGCCAAGCGTCTCAGCGCAGACTCCCTTTCCTTGACGGCTTCTTCCAGCAGTATGGCCAAGGGCGAAACCCTGATCGATACCGCGAAGAATCTGGAAGCCATGCAGCCCGATATCCTCGTAATTCGTCATCCATCGGCGGGAGCGCCGCATTTGTTGACTCGGCATGTATCGGTGCCGGTGATTAATGCCGGAGACGGTATGCATGCCCATCCCAGCCAGGCGCTGTTGGATCTGATGACTGTTCGGGAAAAGAAAGGAAAAATTGGCGGGCTGCGGCTGGCGATCATCGGAGATATCGCCCGCAGCCGGGTAGCGCGGTCCAATATAGAAGGATTTGTCAAGATGGGCGCACAGGTGGTGGTGGCGGCCCCGCCCACCATGATTCCCGTCGGTATCGAGACCTTGGGCGCGGCGGTGACCTATCATGTGAAGGAAGCCATTGTTGGTGCGGATGTGATCATGGTGCTGCGCATACAAAAGGAGCGACAGCGATCGTTCCTTTTTTCCACCGGCCGGGAATATTCTATGGTTTATGGCCTGTCTGCCCGCATGTTGGAAAACGCCCGCCCAGATGCATTGATCATGCATCCCGGACCGGTCAACCGGGGGATAGAACTGGCGCCGGAGGTGGCGGATGGAGAGCGATCCGTGATTTTGGAACAGGTGGAAAACGGTGTTGCCATTCGCATGGCCCTTTTTTACCTGGTGTTGGGAGGACAGCGCGATGCTGGTCATTAGAGGCGGCCATGTTATTGACCCGGGACATCTGAACGGCGTTTATGATATTTTTGTGGCGGAGGGTATCATTGTTGATGTTGTTTCTCCCGGCGCGAATCCGGAGAATAAATCCGCCCCGGCCCGGGAGATTAATGCCGCCGGGAAAATTGTGGCCCCGGGTCTGATTGATATGCACGTACATTTGCGGGAACCCGGGGAGGAGTACAAAGAAACGGTGGCGACAGGTTGCCGGGCCGCCGCCCGCGGAGGCTTCACAACGATTTGTCCCATGCCCAATACCAATCCGGTGAATGACCGCGCCGACGTTTGCCGTTTTATCCAGAATCAGGCGGTAAAGAGCGGCGTGGGTGTTCGGGTGCGGCCGGTAGGCGCCATCAGCAGGGGGTTGGAAGGCGCCCAACTGGCGGAGTATGGTGATTTGAAGGATGCGGGCGCGGTGGCTGTTTCCGATGATGGTCGTCCGGTATCGGATGGGCAATTGATGCGGCGGGCGCTGGAATATGCCAAAGGTTTTGGCCTCCCGGTGGTTTCGCATTGTGAAGAATTGGCCCTGGTGGACGGCGGAGCCATGAACGAAGGTCCGGTTTCCACTCGACTGGGTTTGCCCGGAATTCCCAATATTGCCGAAAGTGCTATGGTTGAGCGGGATATTGCCCTGTGCGAACTGACCGGGGGGAATTTGCATATCGCTCATGTCAGTACCCGGGAGTCGGTCCGGGCTCTGCGGTGGGCCAAACAGCGCGGAGTGCGGGTAACGGCGGAAACGGCGCCCCATTTTCTGGCTTTGACGGATGAGGCGGTGGGGCAGTATGATACCGCAGCCAAGGTGAATCCCCCTTTGCGGGCGTCCGCTGATCGAGAGGCGGTGCGAGAGGCCCTCGCAGACGGCACCATTGATGCCATTGCTTCCGATCATGCGCCGCATTCGGTGCTGGAAAAAGAAGGGGAGTTTGCGCTGGCGGCAAACGGCATCAGCGGGCTGGAAACTTCACTGGGACTTGCTTTATGGCTGGTCCATCAGAAATTGCTTTCCATGGAAGACCTGATCGAGCGGATGTCACTGGCACCGGCCCGTATTCTGGGGTTGTCCAGTGGCTTGAATCCCGGTGGTGCGGCTGATGTGACCATTATCGATCCGGACGATCCCTGGACGGTAACAGCGGCGGATTTTTGTTCTTTGGGGAAAAATACGCCTTTTGAAGGATGGGCGCTTCCGGGCCGGGCTGTGATGACCATTGTCGGGGGGACAATCGTATTTGACGGATTTGCTCCGGGAGAAGATTGATGGCGGGAAAATCCGCACATATTCTGGTTGTAGATGATGAACTGAGCATGCGGGAACTTCTGGAGCTTATGTTCACCCGGGAAGGCTACCGCGTGTCCTGTGCGGAGAATGGCAGCAGGGCCATTCGCATGATTGGAGAGATGCAGTTTGATTTGGTCTTATCCGATGTCCGCCTGGGGGATGTCTCCGGTATAGAGGTGCTGAAGGCGGCCAAACAGGCCAATCCCGATACGGTGGTGATTATGATTTCCGCTTATTCCACTACGGAGACGGCAGTCGAAGCCATGAACGAAGGGGCCTACGATTATGTCCCCAAACCTCTGGACAGTGACGAGTTAAAACAGACCATTGCCAAAGCGCTGGCGTTAAAAACGGTGGAACAGGAAAAGCAGGTTATCGGTGAAAGCCTCGAGGAAAATCTGTATTTCGGCAGGATCGTGGGCAGCCATCCCAAGATGCAGCATATTTACAAACTGATTCGCCAGGTGGCCAAAACCAAAACCCGGGTGTTGATTACCGGTGAGAGTGGTACCGGCAAAGAAATTATTGCCCGGGCCATACATGAACAAAGTGCTCGCGCCGATAAGCCTTTTGTGGTGGTTAATTGCGGGGGCATTCCGGAAAATCTTATGGAGACCGAGTTGTTCGGCCATAAAAAGGGGGCTTTTACCGGTGCTGCTTACGAAAAGAAGGGATTGTTTGCGCTGGCCCATCAGGGAACAATTTTTTTGGATGAAATCGGCGAGTTGAGTTTACCCCTGCAGGTCAAATTGCTGCGGGTCGTGCAGGACGGGGTGTTTAAAATGGTGGGGGGGACGGAGGATTTTTCGGCGGATACCCGGATTCTGGCGGCCACCAACAAAAACTTGTCGGAAGAAGTGATAGCCGGACGGTTCCGGGAAGACCTGTTTTATCGTTTGAATGTAATCGAGTTGAAAGTACCGCCTTTGCGGGAGCGGAAGAGCGATATTCCATTGCTGGCCCAGTTTTTCCTGGATAAGTTTTCCCGGGAAATGGACCGGGGTATGGCCAAAATCTCCGCCTATGCGCTGGATATCCTGGAGAAGTACAATTTCCCGGGCAATGTGCGGGAACTGGAAAATTTGATCGAACGCAGTGTGGCGCTTTCTTCCACAAAGATTTTGCTGCCGGAAAATCTGTCTTTGGCCACGCATAAGCGACGCTGGATTGAAGGGGTGCCCGGCAGGCGGTTTGATCTGGACGAGGTGGCCAACGGCGTCCTGCTCGATGATATCCTGGCGGAGATTGAAAGAGCTTATCTGAAAAAAGCGCTGGAGTTCAGCGGGGGGAATAAGAATCGTGCCAGCGAACTGCTGGGGATCAGCTTTCGTTCTTTTCGCTATCGTCTTGACAAACTGGATATTGAAGGGTAGTATTGATTGTGTGTTTTATTGATTGATTTTCCGGAGGGAAATATTGGTGTTTTCTCTGGCTCAGCATAGCGAACCACTTTTTTTATATCCGGCTGACATGCAAAGGGAAAGGCTGTCGGATTTGATATTTGACGCCCCGGTAACGAGGGGGTATCCTGAAACGCAATTTCGGCATGACATGTTTGACAATTTTTGTCGCAACAAATGACAAAATACGTAATCACCGGGATATTTTTTCGAAGGCGGGCTTTTCACAAAACCCCTTTTTTAAAAAAAAGCGTATAAAATCAATTTTTTACTTGAATATAGCGGTTAAGGTGAGTGATGGCATGTGTTTTGCTGTATACTTGAAACAGAAATGATATGGTGCAATAAAAACCGTGATGCGCCAGTCAAAGTGGTGGATTCTTAAAAATCCATAAAAATTGGAACACTGAACAGCAAAAGGGGGTGATGAAAGACAGTGAGTGAGCAGCAGAGCAGGTGTTATTGGTAAATAAACAACAGAAAAAAATAAAACTAAGGAGGCAGTTATCATGCTACGGAAACTGAGACCCAACTTCCGCACAGAAGGTTTTACCTTGATTGAGTTGATGATCGTTATCGCGATCATCGGTATTCTGGCGGCTATCGCTATTCCCAACTTTATCGCTTACAGAAACAAAAGTTTCTGTACCCAAACGGAAAGTGATGCCGAGAACCTGTCGGCGTCTATCGGCGATTATTTCGCCATGCCGAATCACGTCACCACGCCTTGTGTCAGCCAGTTGAACAACTACAATTCATTTATGTTTTCCGGACGAAACACCGGAACAGTCACTGGTGCAGATCCCAACGTCAACATCACCATTACGGTTACGGACGGCTCCGGTCGTTGCCCGGACGATTATACCCGTCCGAGTTCAGAGTGGGGTGGCGTTGGTAATACAGCCGGCGTTATTACCAACAATATCCGGGTTCAGTAAATCAGTCTCGTTTTTCATTTGTCATCGCTTTCTTGGATGATAAAATGTTTGTGAAGAAAAAGGACAGACACGTTGTGTCTGTCCTTTTTTTTTATATTTTTTTATATGATTTACAGATATCGTGAAAAAGCTGGCAATGTCGTTTTTCCCGGGGATGAAAAAAAATGCCGGGATACCCCTTCAGTTTGTCTGAAAGCGAGTTAAAAAAGCGATTTTTATTGAATTCTATAGTATCTTGCAGTAAAGAGATGCAGGTAATTCGTTGTCCGGTGTTTGGTGTTTATACTGGAGCCCTCAGTCGTGGATAGTGCATTTTCTGCTACACAGACTCAGAAAAGCTTGCTGAACAGTTTTTTTCTGTTGCTTCTGCTGGTTCTGCCGATTTATTCGAATGCCTTCCATGCCGGTTGGCAGTTTGACGATCGGCCCCGGATTCTTAATAATAACAAGATTCATATTACCGTTCTCAGCCCGGAATCGATTCAACAGGTGTGGTCCGGCAACACCAAGCGCTTTCTGCCCTATCTGAGCTTTGCCTTGAACTGGTATGCCGGCGGCAAAGACCCCTTCGGTTATCATCTGGTCAATGTATCCTTTCATATCGGGACCGCTTTTTTGTTATATTTAACCCTGCTGTATTTGTTCCGGACCCCGGCTCTTGAAAAGTCATATCGGCCGGGGGACGTTTTTTTTATCGCTTTTTTCGGAGCGGCCTTATGGGCGGTGAATCCGGTTCAAACCCAGGCGGTGACCTATATTGTGCAACGAATGGCGCTTATGGCCGCTTTTTTTTACCTGGCCGGCCTGTTTTTTTATTTAAAAGCCCGCCTCGAAAGGCGCAAGTTCCGGCGGGCCGTCTATTTTCTGCTGGTGGGGGGGAGTTTCGTTTGCGCCATGTTTTCCAAGGAAAATGCCGTGATGTTGCCGGTGTCCCTGGGGTTGGTGGAGCTTTTTTTCTTTTCGCAAAACGGGAAAACCGGCAAGTGGAAGCGACTTCTGGGGTTCTGGGGAGGGATCGCCGGGATAGCGGCTTTGACCGTGCTGTGGTTTTTTCAAGACGGCGATTTGTTTTTTTTTCTAAGCGGGTATGAAAATCGCCCTTTCACTTTAGGAGAAAGGGTGCTGACGGAGCCGCGGATAATCTGGTTTTATTTGTCCCTCCTGGTTTATCCCGTGCCCGCCCGTTTGTCCGTCGCTCATGACGTGGTATTGTCCCAATCTTTGTTTTCTCCCTGGACCACCAGTCTGTCCCTGGGAATGATCCTTTTCGTTTTTTTTCTGGCCTGGCGCTGCAGACGGCGGTATCCGCTGTTGTCTTTTGCAGCCTGTTTTTTTTTCGTCAATCATTTTGTGGAGTCCACGGTAGTGCCGTTGGAGTTGATTTTTGAACACAGAAATTATCTGCCGTCTTTCTTTCTTTTTCTGCCGGTGACCGCCGGTGTCCGTTATCTGGTGCAGACTTACCGGGACAGAAACAAAGTGGTGGCAGGAGCTGTAGTGGTATGCCTGGTGGCTGTGGTCATCGGATTCGGACGATTTACCTATGACCGGAATCGGGCCTGGAAAAGTCACCGGACTTTATGGATGGATGCGCTATCAAAAACAAAGACGGATGCCCGGCCAGTGGCGAACATGGCCCTTACGCTGGCTTGGGGAAATGATGCCACCTGGAAGACAAAGCGCCTAGCCCTGGGTTTGCTCAAAACGGCATTGCAGCTGAATCTTCATCGCGAGGATCTGTCGGCGGAAATTTACGGCAATATGGCATCACTTTTTCTGCATTGGGGAAATTATGAAAGAGCCGTTGAACTGTACCAAAAAGGTTTGCAGGCTGATCCGGGGTTTGTCAAGAACCGTTGTGATTTGATTCAACCGCTGTTTCGGCTGGGGCGGTTGGAAGAAGCGTTATCGCAAGCAGAAAAGCTGGTGGACCATCCGGCGGGGAAAAACAATCCGGATTACTATAATATTTACGGCTTTCTTTTGTTATGGCAGCAAAAACCCGCCCGAGCGCTTGATTTTTTTCAAAAGGCTTTGGATATCGATCCGTATAACTTTCCCAATATTATACTGAATACCGGTTGTGCCCTGAGCCGGGCCGGACATTATGCGCGTGCGGAGTGGTTTTACAACTATTGGTTTCATAAAGGAAGAAAACGATATTCCCCGGATATGATTCCTTTTTTCCTGTTGATTGAAAACAGCGAGCGATCCGGAAACCATGAAAAATCTATGGCTTACGCCAAAAAACTGCTGGCTGCTTTCAATCTTGTTTCCGTGCTGGAGAAATTGCGCTTCATGGAATTTCAGCGGGAAACGGTGCCGCTTGAGAAAAATTTAATTGCGCCGGTTATTTATTCCGCAATAGGTCATCTTGGCCGGGAAGAAACAGCAAAGAAGATTTTTTAACATGAAATCTTCAAAACGAATACAGCCCAGGCCCTTTTCCGTTTATTTCACTCCTGTTTTGCTTTTGGCGCTGGCGGGTTTTTTTGATTCGGTATATCTTTCTGTTTCCCATTATCGGGTTCATACGGATATTTCGTATAAGAGTTTCTGCGCCGTCTCCCGGGCAATCAACTGTGATACGGTTTCCCAGAGTACCTATGCCGTTTTTCTGGGAGTGCCGGTGCCGATCTGGGGCGTTATTGGCTACTTTTTTCTGACAGTGCTGGTTCTGTTTGCCGGAAGTGACGCCGGCAGGGAAAAACGCGGCTGGACGCTGTTGATGACTGTCTCGGCTGTTTTTTCTTTGTACAGTGTTATTCTGGCGTTAATCTCCAATTATTTGATTCACAGTTACTGTATTATGTGCATTGTCAGTTATATCATCAATTTTGCCTTACTGTTTCTGTGCTGGCTGACCCGGCGCCGGTTTTCTGCGGACAGCTTCGGATGGGGGTTTTTCAGAGATATTCTGTTTGTGCTGGGAGCCCGGCACCGCCTGTATATTCTGGGGAGCATCGCGGCTACGGTTCCGGTTCTTTTTTTCTGGTTTCCCGTTTACTGGGATGTGCAGGCGGTGGAATTGCGTTATGACATTCCCCGCGGAATAACGGAAGGGCATCCCTGGATCGGCGCTGCTGCCCCGGAGTTGACGATCGTGGAGTACAGCGATTATATGTGTTTTCAATGCCGGAAAATGCATTTTTATCTGCGGGAGTTAATCCAGGCCCATCCCGACAAAATCCGTCTGATTCATAAACATTTTCCCATGGACGCCCGTTTTAATCCTGTTGTGGAGGAGCAGTTTCATGGCGGCGCCGGGAATATGTCACTGCTGGCGATTTACGCCCTGGGCCAGGGAAAATTCTGGGAAACCAATGATGTTTTGTTTAAAATAGCCAAAGCGGATTTCAATGTCAAAACGATTGCCCGCAAGACGGGCCTTCCGGCCGCAGGGCTGGCCTGGGCGCTGAAAAGCAAAGAGGTGCGGAGTCTGTTGAACCGGGACATTCGCCGGGGCATAAAGTTGGGCATAACCGGCACCCCGGTTTATGTTATTAACGGTCAAATCCATGAAAGCATTATTCCGCCCGGACTAATCAATCAGGTGATCGATTGAGTTGGAAAAAGACCATAAGCGGGCGGGCGATATGTACCGAACAGGTGATATCCCTGGTCGGTCTCGCCTTTATTCTGGGGCTGACTTTTCTGGTATATTATCAACTGCGACATCACCGGTTTTTGAGTCTGGACGACGTCGTCTATGTGACTGCGAATCCGCATGTAATTTCAGGTCTTTCCCGGGATGGTTGGCACTGGGCGGTGACCACTCGCAAGGCCGAATTCTGGCATCCGCTGACCTGGATTTCCTATATGATAGATACCGAGCTTTTCGGGGTACAGCCCGGAGGGTATCTGTTGACCAATGTATTGCTCCATTTGGTAAATACCGTGCTGGTGTTTTATCTGTTCCGGCTGTTATTTCAGCGAACGTGGGAAAGCATGGTGGTGGCGGCCTTGTTTGCGCTTCATCCGCTTCATGTGGAGGCCGTGGCCTGGATTTCGGAACGAAAAGAACTGTTGAGCGCCTTTTTCTGGCTGCTCTCCCTGATATCCTACTGGTTTTATGTACAATCTCCGGGATGGAAGCGATACCTGACAGTAGCGGTCTGTTTTGTGCTGGGATATATGGCCAAGTCCATGATTATTACCCTCCCCTTTCTTTTGTTGGTGCTGGACTTCTGGCCGTTTCAGCGGGATTTGCAGACGGTGTCGCAGGCGCAATCGCGGTTACGCGTCTGGCGGGGGTTGCTGGTGGAAAAAGTCCCCTTATTGTTGCTGACGCTTATCGGTATCGGCATAACCCTGTGGGCTCGGAAAGCCGGCGGTGGCGTTGTTTCGCTGGCGGAAACATCTTTCGTGGTCAGGCTGGCCAACGCCCTGGTCGCCTATGCGCTTTACATAAAAAACACGTTGTGGCCGACGGATTTGAGCGTTTTTTATCCGATAGACAAGCAGGTAGACAGCGGCGCGGTATTTGTTTCCGTTTTGCTGCTGTTGGGGCTTTCCAGTCTGATCTGGGTGGCCGGTCGCCGCCGGCGTTTTTTTTGGGTGGGCTGGTTGTGGTTCTTGGGGACACTGGTGCCGGTTATCGGGCTGGTGCAGTTCGGGGATTTTTTTATGGCCGATCGTTTTATGTATATGCCGGTTCTGGGGCTTTTTTTGATTCTGGCCGGCGGCCTGCGGTTACTGTTTCAGCATCTGTCCCTGTCACGATGGTGGTTGATCGGTGTTTTCTTTTTGCTGCTCGGAATCTATGCACCCCGTACCTGGTTTCAGGTTCAGATCTGGCGGAACAGTCAGACCCTGTATACCCATGCTCTACAAGTGACAAAAGACAATTATCTGGCCCATCATGCCCTGGGGGAAACTTTTGCCAAAAAAGGATATTTGCAACTGGCTGTGTTCCATTTTTCCCGGGCAGCCTGGCTGCGTCCGGATAAGGCGGCCTTTTGGATTAAGCTGGGGCGGGCGCGGGCAGGAACCGGCGACTGGCGGCAGGCCGTAAATTGTTTTTCCCGGGCGGCCTCTTTGCTGCCGGATCACCCCCAGCCCGGTTTTTACCTGGGTTGCGCGATGCTGTTTTTCAAAGATATCCCGGCGGCTGTCAGCCATTTGTCATTCAGCTTGGAAAAAATCTGGGAGCAGGAAAACCTTACGGAAGAAAATGTTTCCCAGGCAGATTACTATTATAAAAAAGGGAATTTTTATGATAGAGACAATCAGAAGTCCATGGCCATCCAGTTTTATCATAAGGCGCTGAAGATTATGCCGGGTTACTGGCCGGCTGTGCAGGCCTTGACCCGATTGTATCAGGCGGACGGGAAGACAAAAGAACTGCCGGCTTTATACGGGCTGAGCCTGTCACCGGACATATTGGAGTCGTACGTTATTGTGGGCTACAAACGCTGGAAGAGCACCCGCCTGGCGGGAAAACAAGGGCGGTAGCCGGTTGCCAATGAGGAGATGGAAAACAACAAACAGATTGATATACGCAAATCGTTGCTTTTGCGCCGACAAGTGCGATTGCCGGCGTTTTTCCCCCTTGCTCACCTTTTTGTGAGTATTGCTTGTAAGCGAAGGGAGAGGTTGTGCAAGTTGATACCCAGAGAATGATTGATCGGGTTGTCGGAACCTTTATCTGCCGGTTGTTTTCAGTGGTGGCTGCTTTTCGGAAGAGACCTAGTGCGCCAGGGAAAGTGAGACGGATTCTTATTATTTTATTGTCGGAAATGGGGAGTCTGACATTGGCATATCCCATGATGCGGCGGCTTGCACAAAAATACCCCGACGCCACCCTTTCCGTGCTGACCTTTGAGAGAAACCGGGAAATTATTGATATTCTGGGTTATGTGGATAATAATCGCGTGGTGGGGATAAGGGATATCTCTTTGGGAAGGCTGGCCCTGGACAGCTGCAAAGCGGTTTGGCGAATACGACGGTATGCGCCGGACGCAGTAATCGACGGAGAACTCTTTTCCCGGATCAGCAGTATTTATTCTTTTTTGTCCAAAGCCCCTGTCAAGGCAGGATTTTACCGGTATACACAGGAGGGCCTTTATCGTGGAACGTTTATGAATCGTCCGGTGCTGTATAACCCTTACCTGCATATTTCCCGTCAATTTGTTCATCTGGCGGAAGCGCTGGATGATCCGGAGGTGCCCAAAAGCAAGCGTCCAGCGCCGGCTGATAAACTGCCCCGGCCGACTTTCCGGATTTCTTCGCGGGAAAAAGAACGAATGGCCAACAAATTGGAGTCACTTTCCGGAGAGATTTTGCACCGACCTCTGGTGGTTCTCCATCCGGGCGGAGGACTGCTGCCGATTCGGGCCTGGCCGCCGGAACATTATTGTACGGTGGCGGTTGCTTTACTGGAGGCCGGCTACAGCGTGATCGTGACTGGACCGGCTGAAGACCGGGAGTTGGGGCAGATGATTGTGGAGCACTGTGCCACCTCTTTTTGTGCGGAAATGATCGGGGAGACCACTTCTATCCGGGAATTGCTGGCTGTCTTCAGTCTTTCCCGATTACTGGTCACCAACGATGGTGGACCGGGCCATTTTGCCGGCTTGACGGGGACACCGGCAATTATTTTGTATGGCCCGGAGACGCCGCTGCTGTACGGGGCTCTCAGTGAGTATGCCGTAAACCTGTTCGCCGGCTACGCCTGTTCTCCCTGTTTGACGGCCTATAATCACAGACGTTCGCCCTGCAACGGCAATAATCTTTGCTTGCAATCCCTCCCTCCGGAAACCGTTTTAGACCATGCTTTTCAATTGTTAAAGGGGACGGCGGAGCGGGAAACAGGGCCTGCTGGGGATCCTGTCGGCTCGTAACAAGGAGTCAGGGGATTGGTGCCCGCAAAGGAGACGACAAGTGCGTCAGGAAATCAGCCCCAATCGCACCGGTCGCTGGTTGCCCGGTTTGATTTTCATTTATGTGATTATCCTCTATGCCAACACCTTTCATGTTCCTTTTGTCTGGGATGATATTTATGGCATTGTGGAAAAGAAAAGTTTGCACTGGACCCGTATTTCTCCGGATGCAGTATCTGCGATTTTTGCGGAAAAAGCAGGAATAAACCGCTTGCTCAGCAATCTCAGTTTCGCCGTAAACTATTATATTGGCCGCCATCGGGTTACCGGCTACCATCTGGTTAATCTGCTTATCCATTTAATAACCGCATATGTTTTGTATAAAACCGTTCGGCGTCTTCTGATTTTCGGGAAAATTCCTTTGACTGCCGGGCAGCAGGCGGCCGTAGCCGGTTTGACAACGATTTTATGGGCGGCGCATCCCATCCAGACGCAGGCGGTTACCTAC
Organism: uncultured Desulfobacterales bacterium; assembly: GCA_964632805.1. GTDB lineage: Bacteria > Desulfobacterota > Desulfobacteria > Desulfobacterales > Desulfosudaceae > CAZWCS01. The sequence continues at coordinate 24,598 of CAZWCS010000012.1, read as the reverse complement.
ATTGTGCAGCGGATGGCAGCGCTGGCCGCCATGTTTTACATCTGCGGATTGTGGGCATATCTGAAGTATCGGCATATCCAGAATGGTCAAGTTGTTACCGGGCAAGGCCGATGGTTGCTTCTTTCTCTGGTCGCTTTTGTGGGGGGCCTATTGTCCAAGCCCAATGCCGCTCTTTTTCCCGCTGCTATTGTTCTTGTGGAATACTGTTTTTTCTACAAACCGGAAAAGAGTCGGCGGCATTTTTTGCCGCCGCTGATAAAAGGGGCCTTCCTTTTGCTGCTTCCTCTTTTGCTGGCAGGGTTTCTGGTAGAATTGTGGGGAGAAAACGGTCTTTTTTCCACCGGTTATGATAATCGACCGTTTACCTTACAACAACGCTTATTGACCGAACCCCGGGTCTTCTTTTTCTATGTTTCCCTGTTATTGTATCCGGTTGTCGCCCGTTTTTCCATAGATCATTATTTTCAGGTTTCTACTTCCTTGTTTTTTCCGGAAACGACGGTCTGGGCGATTTTGGGCGTATTGGCCGTTTTTGTCTTTTTCCTGTTCGTGGGCCGCCGGCATCCTCTCCTCGCTTTTCCGGCACTTTTTTTTCTTGTTCATCATCTGGCGGAATCCAGCATTTTCCCTTTGTCGCTGGCGTATGAACACAGAAACTACCTGCCTTCTCTGTTTTTTTTTCTCCCGTTTTCCCTGGCTTTGATAAAGCTTCTGTCATTTTATGAAAAGAAAAGTAAACTGGTTTTTGGGGTTTTGTTCTTTTTTGGTGCGGCTGTTGTTTTTCTGCTGGGAATGGCGACCCATGGTAGAAATCGGGAATGGCAGTCGCCGGAGTCGTTATGGAAAAAAGAGATACGGGTTTCACCGGAGGTGATTCGTCCCTATGCCGCCCTGGGATGGTATTATACCCGTCCCTCCGTATACAATCTGCAGAAAGCATTGTGGTATTATTACCAGGGCGCAGAACGGGCGGAATACAGTTTTATTTTTGATAAAGCGGATGTGTGGCGGAGTATCGCCCGGATTCATATCCGAAGGGGGGAGATTTCAAAGGCCAAAACAGCGGCCCTCGGCAGTCTGAATATCTATCGCGGTTGGCTGGAGAAGAAACCGGAGATGGGAAACCGGCAGGGTGTTAAAAAGCGTGTTGCCGAAGTGTATGCCCTGCTGGCAAGGATATGTGCCCCCGAAGATATCCACAGCGCCTTGTCTTACATTGATCAGGCTTTACTGTTTGATGATTTTTCCGGTTATTATCGTGCCCGGGCGCTGTATCTGATGCAAGCCGGTGAATATTCGCAATCTTTGAAAACATTGCAGCAATTGCTGGAAACCGTTCCGCAGGACAGGGCCGATGATTTGCATATTGCTCAGGCGTTGACCTTGACCGGAAATTATCGTCGCGGCTACTGGTTTTATAGGCGGTTTCTCGCCAAAAGCCGTCAACCGGAACCGGAGGCGTTTTTATATCTGGCGGAAAATCGATATCTGGCCGGAGAGGACGCCTTGGGGGATCGATATGTCCGGGCGTATATCCGTTTGTCCGATTGCCAGAAAATTGCTTCCTTGCGAAAAGGTCTTGTTCAGGGACATCCTGACATTGTCCCTTTTGTGGACGAAAGAAAAATGCTGAATAAAATTTATTCTCATCTTTGTGACTGGGGCAGAACAGAGCTGGAGAACCGTTTTTAATATCGGATTGTCGGTTTTGAAAACAGGAAGAAAAATCAAGCATGGACAGTAACGGTTGGAAATACCTTCCCACGAAGGGCGTTTTGGTTTTTGCTGTTTTGTATTTGGTCATTATTTACGGCAACAGTCTGCAGGTGCCGTTTTTGTTTGATGACCGGCAAAATATTGTTGACCGGCAAGATTTGCAGGTGACCCGGTTATCTCCGGAAGCAATTGTTGAAACCTTTACCCGGGGCGGGAAAATCATAAGACCGCTCAGCTATTTGAGTTTTGCCCTCAATTATTATGTGGGTGGACATGCCGTAAGCGGGTATCATGCAGTGAATATCGCCATTCATCTGATTGTTACCGTTTTTCTGTATAAAACCATGTTGCTCTTTCTATATTTGGGGGACAACCGCCTGCGGCAAGATCAAAAGGTGTGCGTGGCCGGGTTGGCGACCATTCTGTGGGCGGCGCATCCCATTCAGGTCACCGGGGTTACCTATATTGTCCAGCGGATGACTTCTCTGGCAACCATGTTTTATATTATCGGTTTATGGGGGTATCTGCGTGGTCGGATGGAAATGCAAGCGGGAAAGAAGGGCAGCCCTCTGAGATGGCTGTTGCCGGTTTTGTTCGCGTTTTTGGCCGGAGTTTGTTCCAAGGAGATTGCGATTCTGTTGCCGCTGGGGTTTATATTGGTCGAATTGTTTTTTTTCAAGGGCCTGGAAAGGGCGGTCAGGCATCCCTTTGCCGCCCTTTGTGTCGGCATTCTGATGGCCGCCGGGATTCTGCTGCTGGGGGTTCTGTTTTTGGGAGTAAACCTGAAAACCGCTGTCTCTGATTCTTATGCGCTGCGGCCGTTTACTTTTGAACAACGCCTGCTGACCGAACCCCGGGTTTTGTTTTTTTATGTTTCCCAGTTATTTTACCCCGTTGCCGAGCGGTTTGCCATGTTTCATTTTATCCCGCTGTCCGAGTCATTGTTGCTGCCGCTGACAACATCAGGCGCAATTGGAGGCATTCTGGTTGCCGTCATACTGTCTTTCTTTCCAGGTTCCAAGTATCCGCTGTTGGGTTTTCCGGTCCTGTTTTTTGTTGTTCATCATCTGCTGGAATCCAGTGTTTTTTCTCTGGAAATTGTCTATGAACATCGCAACTACCTGCCGTCGCTGTTTCTGTTTTTACCGCTTTCTTTTTTCTTTTTTCTTTTTCTGGATTTTTATAAGCCACGCAGTCGCTGGGTCTGGGGAGCGGCGGTGACCTTTATGACGGCCGTTATTTTTCTTCTGGGGCTGGTAACCCATGGGCGGAATCACGACTGGCGGACAGTGGAGTCTTTCTGGAAGAAGGAACTGTCCGCGACCCCCGAGTTGATACGGCCCTATCTGGGGCTGGGATGGTACTACACACGACCGGAAAGCAGGAATCTGGATATGGCGGCGGCCTTGTTCCGGGAAGGCACTACCAAAAAATCTTATCATAATAAATTTGAAAGAGCGGATCTGTGGCTCAATCTGGCCAGAGTCTATAAACAGCGCCGGGATTTTGGGAAGGCCGGACAGCTGGCGCTGACAAGTCGCGATTTGTATCAGGAAAAAATCGACAGATTTCCTTTTCTTGCGAACAATACGGCCGTTCGGAAAAAATTTGCCGAGGTGTATTCCGTGCTGGCCCAGATCAGTGCCCATATGGATATCGGGAAAGCCCTTGTTTATATAGATAAGTCGATCGCTTTGCATCATACTGCTCGTTATGACAAGAAAAAAGGGCTTTTGCTTATGCAGGCCGGTCGCTATAGTGAGGCATTGACCGTCTTGCAGCAGTCTTTTCAAAAAGCCCCCGGTTTTTGGCAGGTATTTTTACCCCTTGGTCAGGCCATGACGGCCAGCGGTTATATTTCCCGTGGTTATTGGTATTACCGCCGTTATTTGCGAAAAGCCCTGAATACAGAGCCTCTTTTTACGCCGGTATACCTGTATTTGGCGGAAAACCGCTACCTGGCCGGTGAATCTGCCCAGGGGGATCAATATCTTCAACAATTTTTATATTTGACCCCAAACCACGAGGTCGCCCGGGTTTGTAAAAAAATGGCCGGGACGCATCCTGACATGGTACCGTTTTCGCAAAAAGAAATGATGCGGGAAAAAGTGAAAAATTTTTTGTGTCGCGGGGAAAATACGAATTTTCCGGATTTTGCATTTATTCCGGAACAATAGACAGGGGGAGCGAGGCCGTCCAGATGGTTACAGCAGATTTTAATATATCCTGGCGCCGGACAGGGAATATCGGCCTTGTTCTGGCTGCGATTATATATGCCGGTTCGATCGTTCTGCTTTCATCCGTCCCGCCGGTAAGCCGGGATGCGCTGACCCATCATTTGGCACTTCCCAAACTTTATCTTCAGGCCGGTGGTATCGTGGAACTGCCTCATATGATTGTTTCCTATTATCCTCAGCTGTTGGATTTACTCTATTGTGTTCCTTTATATTTTCAGAATGATATCGTCTGCAAATATATTCACTTCCTATTCGCCCTGGGAACGGGCTGGTTGATATACATTTATTTACGTAATACGTTATCGCGGGCATACGGATGGTTGGGGGCTTTTTTTTTCCTGACGATCCCGGTTATCGTAAAGCTGAGTATATCGGTTTACGTGGATTTGGGGATGGTTTTCTTCAGTACCGTCGCTATGTACCTGTTGTTTTATAAATGGCCGCAAAGCCGCTTTTCGGGGAAACCGCTGTGCATGGCCGCCGTATCTGCAGGATTGGCCGCCGGTACGAAATATAACGGGCTTATCATTGTTTTGCTGTTAACCCTGCTGCTGCCTCTGATAATGCCCGGTGATCAAAAACGGTCCTGGAAAGCGCTGATTTGTCCGTTCTTGTTTTTTGGGATCGCAATGGCTGTTTTTTCGCCGTGGATGGTCAGAAATTATATCTGGACGCACAACCCGGTTTATCCCTTAGTCCCGAATGTTTTTCCCATGGAAGAAAAAAATAAGGCTTCTGCGCAGTCGGGTTATTCATCATCAACGCATTTTGTCGTCCGAAAATACGTCTACCAGGAAAAGGTTTTGCAGACGATGCTTATTCCGGTACGAATTTTTTTCCAGGGTAAAGACAATGACCCGGAATACTTTGACGGGGTTCTATCTCCTTTTCTGTTTTTTTTGCCGTTTTTGGCTTTTGTAAAAAGAAAAAAACAGACAAGGCGTTATCTGGCGTGGTGGATATTTTTTTCGGTACTTTTCATTCTGATCGTTTTCTTTATGGCGGATATGCGAGTGCGGTATATCGCCCCGGCAATTCCCGGACTGGTCATCGGTTCGGTGTACGGCCTTTATAATCTGAGAAACCGTTTTTTGCCGGTTCTGTTTTTTCGATCACAGAAAACCGCGGCAGTGATTTCCGGCGTTGTTGTATCGCTGTTGTTGGCATTCAATATAAAATATATGGTGCAGCAGTTTCGGTTTATACAGCCCTTATCGTATTTGTCCGGTGAACTCACCAGGGATCAGTATATTGCTCGTTATCGTCCGGAGTACCCGGTTATTCAGGAACTGAACACCGCAACCCGGTCCGGGGATAAGGTGCTGGCGGTTTTTCTGGGAGACCGGCGGTACTATTTTGATCAGGAGGTGCGTTTTACCAGAGCGTTGCTGGCCAAATACATTACAGAGTCAGCAACTTCTGCAGAACTTGGCCAAAAATTGAAACAAGAAGGCTTTACCCATGTTATAGTACGGTATGATCTGGTGAATAGCTGGATAAACAATAATTTTTCTGACCCGGAGAAATCGATGGTTATGGATTTTTTCATGCGGCGGACAACGTTGGTAAAACGCGTGGCCCGCTATGGAGCCTATCGGATTCTTTAGGGCTTTTTCGTTTTTTCGCAATTTTGATGTTTATGGGTTTGGTTGGTTTAAAAAAGACTGTTCATTATGAGAGAAAGCGCAGGAAAGGCGGCTGCCATGCATCTGGTGATTATAATTCCCTGTTTGAATGAGGAAAATTCTATTCCGCAGGTGGTGGCTTCGATTCCGTCGGCGATGGCGGGAATCGATCGCACCGAGGTGGTGGTGGTGGACGACGGTTCCACTGACAATACCGGTCGGGTTGCTGCCGGACTTGGTGTGGAGGTGCTTTCCCATACGAAAAATTCCGGGGTGGGCGTCGCCTTTCACAGTGGTCTTAATCGGGCGATTGAGCTCGGGGCGGATATTGTCGTGAATATGGACGGAGACGGTCAATTTGATGGTCGTGATATTCCGCGACTGATCGAACCAATTTTACAGGGTACAGCGGATTTTGTCACGGCCTCCCGGTTTAAAGACAAAAGCTTGATTCCGGAAATGTCCTGGATAAAGAAATGGGGCAATCATGCCATGTCCGCTTTGATCAGTTTTCTGATCGGAGAAAAATTTTATGATGTTTCCTGTGGATTCCGGGCCTACTCCAGAGAGACGGTGTTGCGGTTAAACTTGATGGGCGAGTTTACTTATACGCAGGAGTCTTTTCTGGATCTGGCCTTTAAAAATATGAAGATTGTTGAAATCCCCCTTCAAATCAAGGGAGAGAGGGCGGATGGAAAATCCCGGGTGGTCAAAAGTATTGGCAACTATGCGCTGAACACGGCCAAAATTATTCTGAGAACCTTTAGAGACTATAAACCGCTTAAATTTTTTGGTTATATTTCATTTTTGCTGTTTTTTGTTTCTCTGGTATTGGGAGTTTTGTTTTTTAATCACTATATCCAGACGGGAAAATTTACCCAGTACCTTTGGGCGGGGTTTTCTTCAGGATTTCTGTTGTTGTTTGGTCTGCTGTTTTTTGTAACCGGTCTGCTGGCCGACATGCTGGATCGGGTACGCCAGAATCAGGACAAGCTGCTTTATCTGGAGAAGAAGAAAATTTTTAAAAAATCGGTAAGTACAGATTAGATGCATTTATGGCGAGCAAAGGAAAGAAACGTTTTTCCGGGAAAGATTCTTATGATCACCTGGAATTTTCCGCCCAAGTATGGCGGGATGGAAAATCTGTTATATGATATTTATTCTCATCTTAGCAAAAAATATAAAATTGCGGTTTTGGCACCGGCTCCTGGAGGCGAAGAGAAACATCTTCCGGATATTTACCGGCCGCGGAAAGGCGGGTTTTTCTATTTTGTTGTTTTTTCCATCGTAAAGGGATTGCGGCTGCTTGTTGGTGAGAAAGCGGATATTGCGTTCGGGGGGAGTTTGACCGTACTGCCGGTTCTGGCCGTTTTAAAGTGTTTCTTTCGTATTCCCTGCGTTGTGTATGCCCATGGCCTGGATATCATTTATGACAATTTTTTGTATCAGGCAATTCTCAGAATTTGTATTCCCATGATGGACGGTATTATATGCAATAGCGTCAATACAAGGGAACTGTTGCTGCAGAAATTCGGGAAGACAGGTTATGTTGCCGTTATTCCTCCCGGAGTGGAAAGCGATTGTTATCCGCCCAATACAGATCGGCCTCATTGCCGCCGGTATCTTCTGAGTGTGGGGCGTCTGGTCCCGCGAAAGGGCCTGGTTGCCTTTATTGAACGCAGTTTTCGTCATATTGCGGAAGAATACGACGACGTGGACTTTTTAATCGCAGGGGAAGAGCCCGACGAAGCGATGTATCACCGGGCAGGATACAAACAGGAGATACTGGACTGTGTATATAAACAGGGTCTGCAGAAAAGGGTGCATTTGCTGGGGTGGGTGGCGGAAAAACAGAAATTCGCGCTTTATCAGTATTGCGAATGCCTGGTTTTCCCGGTTATACCGACCCCGGGTGACGTTGAAGGGTTCGGCATTGTTGCCATTGAAACGGGCCTTATGGGGAGGCCGACAGTGGCCTTTGATACAGGCGGTATCAAGGATGCCGTCCTTGATGAATCGGGGGTTCTGGTGGCTCCCGGCGATTATGAGGCAATGACCGGGGCGATTCAAATGATTCTGGAGAACAGGCGGTTCTGTGATCCGGCGAAGATCACTGCCGCTGTAAAAAATCGGTATTGCTGGGATAACTTGATGCCGGCGTATGCTGATTTTTTTCAGTCAGTAAGCAGATAGGTATGGTCGCCTCTGGAGTTTTTATTATGTCCGAAATAAAAGATTTCTATAATGAATTTCATTCCCTTGAGAATCATTTGCTCAACCGGATAATGGAAGATGTGCGATATCGGTTTTTACAAAAAGAAGTGGAAAATTTCCCGGGGAAATTGATTGTGATCGGCTGTGGATCGAAACGGGAAATGACCCTTGCTTCCAGTATTCACAGCGAGGTCTGGGGGATTGATATTTCAGAACTGGCGATTGAAAAGACCCGGAAAAATTTTCCCGGATACAATTATAAAGTCATGGATGCCAGTAACATGACCTTTGAAGAAAACACGTTTGATGTGGTTGTCTGCAGCGAAGTAATTGAACATCTTCCGGATCAGAACGGGTTTCTTGCAAGTGTTGCCAAAATCGTCAAACCCGGCGGAACATTTATTTTAACCACCCCCAATTGGTGGAGTTTTTATGGGCTGGCCCGCTTTGTCGGAGAAAGAATTACCGGCAAGCCGCTGACAGCAGACAACCAACCCATTGATGCCTGGGCCAGACCGGACGAATTGCTGGAAAAAGTGCAATCAAAAGGATTTGAAGTAATGCGAACAAGAGGATTATGGTATTATCCGCCTTTTGGAAAAGGAAAGTATCGATTACCGGCGTTGATAACCTATCCGGTTTATTTAATCGGGCGACCTGTTGATAAAATGTTGTCGGTTATTGCCCCGAAATGGGGGCACATGATTGCCCTGGTCATGGTTAATAAAAAAGCGATGTAGTTTTTACTCTTTGATATGCGGGCGTTTCACGAAAAATCATTGCTGCTGGAACCGTATAACGTTACCGAAGAGCGGGAGTAAGATTGGAGAGCATAACAAAACCCTCGATATTTGTAACCTCTGCTTTACGTTCGGGAACGCTTTTTTTTGCAACTTTACTGAGCAGGGTGATTCATCAGGCCGATGTTTTTCACGAGCCGGATATGATCTCTCCGCCTTATATACGCAGTTTCAAGGAGACAGTGACGCGGTTTGGCCCAGCCCATGTATTTGTTAATAAGTTCAGAAAAACGGGGAGCTGCCGACTGCTTGCCATCGCCCGGGCAAGAGGACGGATCTCGGAAACAGGGGCAACGGAAGCCTTTATTAAGATTCGCAGCGCTTTTGTCAGCGGTCTTCCCAAGCAGATATATGGCGAAGCCAACATGCAGTTGGCCGGTTTGCTTGATATTTTGCCCGAAGCTTTTCCCAACAGCAAGATTGTTTTTATTATTCGCGACCCCAGGGATTGGATAAAGTCTTGCCACAACTGGTCGGGTGGTGTTTATGGCTGGCGGGATTACGTTTATCGGGCCCGTTTGGGTAGATTAAACGCCCGCATGTTGCCGGAAGATCCCTGGCATGATTGCTGGCCCAGGATGTCTCAGTTTCAGAAAGAATGCTGGTTATGGTGGAAAATATACAGCCATGGAGTACAGACGGTGAAAAAAACGCCAACCGCTCGCTTGTGGCGTTTTGAAGATATTTTTTATGCGGAAAATCGATATGAGAATCTTTCTGAATTGCTGGACTTTTTGACAGCTTTTCCAGATGGCACGGTTGTTCCGTATAACTCTCCAACAGGCTTGCTGGAGGAAAAAATTCATGCCCCCAGAAAAGAGGGTTTCCCTTCATGGCCGGATTGGCCGGAATCCTGGGCAAAACAGATGGATGCGATTTGTGGAGATTTGATGGGGCAATTTGGCTATGGGCAGGAACCGGAATGGTTCCATAGGTGTAAGAAGTAATAACGGGTATCAGGGATACAATGAAAACACAAAGGATGGGATTTGTTTTGACCTGTGGACGCTGCGGTACGGTTTTTATTTCTGATGCCTTGGGACAATGTCCGGGAATTACCACCTGTCACGAGCGCAATGCTAAGATTTTACGGATTTTACAGAACGTTATAAGAAACGGGAAGCCGGTCCACATTGCCGGTCGAATCGGAACGGCGATGGTGCGCCGGCGTCTGCAGTCCCTTGAAATTGACTGTGTTCACTGGGAAGTAAATTTACCCCTTCGTTCTTTTCTGACCTCCGTTGCCGCCTGTTTTCCAGAGGCAATGTTTGTTCATATTGTTCGGGATCCCCGGGATCATGTTCGCAGCGGGGTCAACTGGGCGGAACAACATCCGGTAAATCGCTGGTTTAAACTGCATATGCCGTTCTGGAGCGAAAAACCGCCGGCGTTTGTTGCCGGAGCAAGAGGGACAAGCGCCCGCGATAGAATCTTCGGAATTGCCGCCTGGAACTGGTATGCCTCCAATACAGCCTATTCTGATCTTGAAAATATCGTGTCGAACTATTCCCGGCTTTATTTTGAGGATTTGAAAGCCGATCCGGTACACTTTCTCAACCGGATGCTGGACATCGCCGGTTATCCCTGTGACGAGGGCAGAGCGCTTTTGCCTTCTCTGGTTACCGCGGCAGATCGGAACGCATCCCAGGGGAACTTTCCTTCCTGGCCGGAATGGCCGGATGAATACATCAATGTTCTGGACAGGATGTGCGGCCCTTTGATGCAAAAATACGGATACGGTCAGGAAAAAGAGTGGCATGAGCGGCTTACCCGATAATATGCCTCCGGAAAAAAAATGGTGGCAAGGCGTGACCGGTGTTTTGAATCTTTTCCTGGTTATTGCCATTGTCTTCTTTTTTGCAGTGTATGTGATTGACCAGCGGCATCATCTGGCCGAGCTCTTCTCCCTGTCTCCCCGGGCGATTCTTTTTCTGTTTCTTTTTACTTTTGGCATTATTGTCTCTTCAGGGGCGATTAATTATTTTTTATACCGGCGCATCGACTGCCCGGTCACCCTGTTTGAAGGCATCGCCCTGGCGGTAGTCAATATTCTTGGCAATCTGCTGCCCTTTTCCGGTGGTCTGATCGGCAAGGGAATGTATTTGAAACAGCGTCACCGTCTTTCCTATGACCGCTATTTGAGCGCTACCGTGGCCTTGTATTTTCTTTTTATGGCCGCTAACGGCATCGCCGGGTTATTGGCGCTGTTTTTTCTGGGTCTGACCGGCGCCTGGCCTTCAGTCTATCTTTTTTTGGGGTTTTCCGGTCTCTGCCTGTCTGTTCTGGTTTTTATCTTGCCTCTGGCACGTCTTATCCCCCGGCGATGGCGTTATCCTTTGCGCAGCGCCCGTCTTGGCTGGGGGTTTATAACGAACAGTCCGGCTGCAGTAGGCCTGATTATCGTCCTGAAACTGGCGGGAACCGGGTTTATCGCCGGGAGATTGTGGATTCTTTTTGCGGTTTTTTCGCAGGATATTGGCTTTGCCCCTTGTGTCGTGTTTGCCGCCGGTGCCATGCTGACGCGCCTGGTGAGTATTACGCCCGGTGCTCTCGGCGTAAGGGAAGCAATTGTGGGCGGATTGAGTGCGGCCCTGGGATTTCCCTTCGGCCTGGCGGTAATCGTCACGGTTATGGACCGCTTGGTCGGTATCCTCGGGGCGGGAATGATGGCTGCTGTTTTTTTGCCCCGGCGCAAAGGAAAAGTGGAAAATCATTCCGTTGGCGTAAAATGAGTCCAGGCTTTCCGCCCCTCATTTTGTCAGTAAAGGGAAGGTGATTGATTGCATACCCCCGGGCATACAAAAAAGAAAAAATTTTTTTTGCTGACAATTCTTATTGTTATCGGTATGTTTTCGCTTTTTCTCCGGGTTGCCTATGTAGATACGCTTGTAAGGGAAAACAGATATAAGAAGATATCGATAAATCCGGACAGCCATGGATACATGGCGTTAGCCGGAAATATTGTTCATTCAGGGCAATATGCCCGGGAAAGGGCGGCGTCGCGGTATCTGTCCCTCATACGTACCCCCGGTTATCCGCTGTTTTACGCTTTCTTCGAATGGTTTGGGGGTGCCCCGGTTTCCGTTTTATGGGCCCAAACCGTTATTGGCGCTGCCATATCTGTTTTTGTCGTCCTTTTAACCTTTATGTTGTTCAGAAATTTGATAGCAAGTTGTATTACGGGCTTGCTGTCTTCGGTTTCTACCACCGGTATTTTTTTAACCGGTGAAATACTGGCGGATTTATTGTTCGCCTTGGGCTTTATTACAGCTTTTTGCCTGTTGTGGTGGGGGATTTCTCGCCTGAGAATCTGGGCCATCCTTATTGCGGGCTTACTGTTCGGTGGCAGTGCTCTCATTAAACCGATACTGCTTTTTTGGCCTTTTTTTTCGATATTGATCTATTATTGTTTATCGCAAGCCCGAAAGGCAAATATCAACGGGGCCGTTCTGGTACTGTTTGTTATGATCCAGCTTGTCATAATTGGGGGCTGGAGTTTGCGGAACTATTATACGGGAGGTGTTTTTACGTTTTCTACCATCGGTGTGCAGACGCTTCGTCATTATCTTGCCGTAAAGGTTCAAGTGCATGCGGCAGCAGGGAAGGGCTCCCCTCATGCTGAAATTGTCAGGGCCATCCAGAAACAGAAGGAAAAGCAGAATCGTGAACTTCGGGCAGCCCTGCAATCAGGGGAAAGTTTGAAAACAATTTATGAACAGCAATTAAACGAAAGCCTGGCAGTGTTATCTTCCAACCTGGTAACCACGTACATGTGTTATAGCCAGAATATTTTTGAAAATATCAGCCGAACGAACCAATGGTCTTTTTATGCGCCGAACTTGCCGCCCCAGGCGTTTATTGTTAAGCTCCTGGACGTACTGAATGCTTTTCACAATTTTTTGCTGAAAATCGTTTATCTTGCGGTTTTACTGGCTTTATGCGGTTTGCCATGGTGGCGAAGATTGTATGGAACCGATGCCTTTTTTCAGTTTCATTTTTATCTTTTTTCTGCATTGGTTCTGACCTGTTTCTATTTTGCTTTGCTTTCCGGGATCACCTTTTGGACAGGCCCCCGGATTTTCTATCCGCCGGAGTTTGCCCTGTTTATATTGCTGATAATTATTGGACGCTGTTTTTGTTATTGGATCAGCGCAGGTTTTGATGTCCCATTTTAAAAAGTATTTCATGAAGGCATAAGTACAGGGGTTGGATTGCAAGAGAAAAAAGCCATAAAGGTCTTACTTTTGACGACTTCTTTTCCGTTGCGCCGAGGGACCAAAAGCGGCATTTTTATTTGGCAGATGATCCGCCATTTGCCCTCGCATATTCAAATTACGGTTCTTACACCCACCGTAAGGTACCGCGATGCCGATCTTCATAAGGAGGAAAGTTTTCGTTTGCACTGTTTCGCCTATGCGCCGCGGAAATGGCAGATTCTGGCACACCAGCCCGGCGGTCTTCCTTTTGTCTTAAAGTATCAGAAACGCTTGTTTTTCCTGCTTCCATGTTTGCTCGGCAGTATGAGTCTGAACTGTTATCTGTTGGCCAGAAAGGCTGATGTCATTCATGCCAACTGGTCTATTAACGGTCTGATCGCCGGTCTGGTGGGGATGATTTTGAGGAAACCGGTGATGACCACCTTGCGGGGCAGTGATATCCAGCGGGCGCAGAAAAGCCGTTTGGATCGTTTCTTGTTGCGGCTGTGTGTCCGGTTAAATCACAGACTGATTGCGGTCAGCCGGACCATCCGGAATGTATTGGTCGCCCAGTTCCCCTCCCAGCAGCATAAATTTATTACCGTTTCCAATGGGGTCGGGCAAGAATTTCTGGATATCCGGAGAGCCTATCGGAAGTGCTCGCCCGTGGTATTAATGACCGCCGGCAGTCTGACCCCGCAGAAGGGTATGCATATCATTTTGCAGGCGGTGAAAATGATAAAGCCATATTTTGGCCTGCGGTTACAGGTGCTGGGAGACGGCCCGTGCATGGCGCATTTACAACGGCTGTCAAGAGAACTGGACATTTATGAACAGGTCTCTTTTTTGGGTGATGTGCCTCCAGTTCGCATGCCGTCTTATCTTGAAGCCGGTCATGTTTTTATGCTGGCAAGCTTCAGTGAAGGACGGCCCAATGTTATTCTGGAAGCTATGGCCGCAGGACTGCCGGTTATTGCTTCGGCTATTTCCGGTATTCAAGAGTTGATTTCCGACGGGGAAAACGGCCTGCTTTTCCCCGCTGGTTCTGCGCAGGGGCTTGCGGCTCAACTGGAACAGCTGCTTTCCGACATTGCTTTACAGAAAAAACTGGGTGAAGCGGGCAGACGGTATATTCTTGAAAATGGTTTGTTCATGTCACGAACAGCGGAGCGTTATCAAAATTTTTACGAGTACCTGAACAGGTAGGTAGAACCGTGTGTGGCATATTGTTTTTACTGCGGGAAGGAAAGAGTAAGGCGGCCCTGCTTAATTCGGCCGGCCGCGCGCTGGATCGCATGTCCCACCGGGGTCCGGATGATGAAGGGGTGATTTGTGAGCCCCCGTGGGTAATCGGGCACCGCAGGCTTTCCATCATTGATATCGCCGGCAGCCGCCAGCCTATGGCGGACCCCGAAAAGCGGTATATGCTCAGTTACAACGGCGAAATCTATAATTACAAGGAGTTGCGAAAAGCGCTCCGGCCTGCATGGCATTTTTCTACCCGCGGCGACACCGAGGTCGTCTTGGCTGGTTTGGTTTGCCAGGGGGTTGATTTTCTTTCCAAAATGGAAGGGATGTGGGCGCTTGCCCTGTGGGATACGCAGACGCAGACACTGCTTTTGTCCCGGGATCGCATGGGGAAAAAACCGCTTTATTATCAGCCGGTCGCCACCGGTTTTGCCTGTGCTTCGGAACTGATGGTGCTGTCCTGTTTACGGCAAGGTCCCTGGGAGGAAGATCTGGACAGTTCGGCGGATTATTTTCGTTTTGGCTACTATCTTCCCGGAAAAACTTCCTATAAAGGAGTTTATGAGGTTTTGCCCGGAAACGCCTTGCGCTGGAACGTCCGGGCGGGCGTGCAGCAATTTCCGTATTGGTCTTTACCTGTCGGCGGCTATTCCGGCTCCTTCAAAGGGGCTTGCGAGCAACTGCGGGAGAGACTCATCCGGGCGGTTGAACGGCGCCTGGTAGCGGATGTGGAGGTCGGGGCGTTTCTCTCCGGCGGCATTGATTCCTCCCTGATTGTTGCCATTTTATCCCGCGAATTCGGTCTGAAGCCGAAAACGTTTACCATTGGTTTTGAAGAAGCCTCATACGATGAAAGTGCTTACGCCCGGCGGGTCGCAACCTTGTTTCAGACCGATCATTTTGCGAAAACATTTTACCAGTGGGACCGGGAAAAACTGGTGGATCTGATTTTGTCCCATGCGGGCCAACCATTTGCCGATGTTTCGATTCTGCCTACCTCCATGGTGTCCAGCGTGGCTGCCGAGCGGGTTAAAGTTGCGCTTTCCGGTGACGGGGGCGATGAGCTTTTTTCCGGCTATCAGCGGTATATGGCCCGAACTCTGCTGCGCTGGTATACCCGCCTGCCATATTCACTGCGCCAGCAGGGGGAAAAACTGCTGCAGGCAATTCCGGAACCAATGGCCCACCACAGCAGGAGTATTTTGAAGAAGGCCCATCTTTTTGTGGATATTGTAAAACGGCAGAAGGTGGAAACACCTTATACAGCGCCGGTACTGTATTCCTATGACGACTTTCAATATCTTTTGCCCGACCTCTGCAATAAAGGCCATGATCCGCCGGCAATCCCCGGACAAACGGAGAAAACAGATATCGGCCGTATGATGGTCGCCGATGCGCTCATATATCTGCCCCAGGATATTCTGGCCAAGGTAGACCGGGCCAGTATGGCCTATTCCCTGGAAGCCAGGGCGCCTTATCTGGATCAGAGTGTGGTGGAGTTGGCTTTTTCCCTGCCAAACCGGTGGCACCGTCGCTGTTTTTCCGGCAAGCGCATGTTGCGCCGGACCTTTTCGTCATACTTGCCGCGGGATATCTGGCGGCGGCGGAAACAGGGCTTCGGTGTTCCCATCCACGCATGGTTTCAAGGGGAGTTGAGCAACCAGCTGGTTGCTTTACTGGAACATCTTCATACGCCTTTGAACAAGAAAAGCGTCCAAGCCATGATCCGTGACCACCAGGCCGGCAAGCGGGATCATGGTTATCGTCTTTGGAATATTTATATTTATTTACTCTGGTTGCATCACAAACCATGGCAAACGTCCTGACATCCTATTATCGGCCCAAGCCGGGCGGATTTTGCACCCGCTTCTTTCGTGCGATCGAAGCGTTATTGCATGCGGGACATACCGTTCACTACCTGTCTGTAGTGCCGTTTCCGATTGCGCACCCCCGCTGTCATTTTCATCGGTTTCCCTGGCCCTGGCGGAAAACAGAAGGGTATGTTTTCTGGGGGTGCTATATTTTTCTGGCCCCCTTTTTGCTCATTGGCCTGGGTTTTCAGCATCATATCACCCACCTGTTCGCCTTTGGTCACACCTATGCCCTTTTATTACAGCCCCTGAAAATCTTGCGAAGATTACCCCTGACGCTTTTTCTGCGGGGTGATCCCATGAAAAACCATAAGATACAGGGCCGTTCCCAGTGGCTTTTGAAGCTGGAGTCATGGATGGAAGGACTTGCCATTTATGATACAAGAATCCACGGAGTTTCCCGGGAGCTGGTACAGAGGGTCGTGCGCCGACACAGTCGGTTGCGGCCCCGAAGCAGTTCCGTATTGCGTAACGACCTCAAACCTTTTGCGGCTGGTAAAAGCAGCAGCAGATGGAGAGGATCGGAGGGCTGTATCCGTATGGCGTGCGTCGGTGTTCTGGATAAAGGGAAAAATCAGCTGTTTCTTCTGGATATCATGAAAAATATTGGTAAGGATCAGGCACAGTTGTCATTTTATGGCAGCGGGCCGCTGGCGGCGAAGATCCAACATCGGATCAATACCCTGGGGCTGGGCGACAGCGTTTTTCTGATGGGCTGGGTAAACCAGGAAGACCTGTGGCCGCAGGTGGATTTGCTGCTTATGCCGTCTGTGCATGAAGGGGCGCCCAATGCCGTTCTGGAAGCGCTTGCCCGGAATATACCGGTCCTGGCAAGCGATATTCCGGAACACCGGGAAATATTGCCGGAAGGTTCTCTCATTCCGCTCGATGATGCTGCTTTATGGATTGAACAGATCCAAGCGCTTTTGACAAAACCGGAACGGGGGTTGGCGGAGCTGGCCCAAAAGCAGAGCAACTGTGCCGGCAGATTCATTTTTAATTGGGATCAACAAGTCTGCGCCTGTATTGTAGCGGGATAGGACAGGGCTTCTGTTAACAATGCCGCCGGCCCGGAAATTCCGGGCCGGCGGCAGGCAGATCAGAATAAGCGGTTTGCGAATTACGCCTTCCAGTATTTGCCCTCGGCCAGTTTTTTCACCACCTGCTCGGCCTCGGCCACGATCTCGTCAATGATCTCCCGGCAGGATTTGATCTCCTTGATGCGGCCGCCCACCATGCCAAAGGGGGCGATGCCTTCTTCCATGTTTCCGGAGTTGACCGGCATGCGGCCTTCCTGGTCCATAATCAGCATGGGGCCCAGCAGCCGCATCAGGGACTTGGAGTCGTTATTCTTCTCGGCTTCCAGAACGTCCTGGGAGAGCTTGTTGCGGACGCAGCGCACGGGGTCGCCGATGGACATGAGAATGTAGTCGGTTTCGTTGTAATTCATGTTCACAATGGCCTCTTTGGCCTTGGGATGGATGATACACTCCTTGGAAGCACAGAAGCGGGTGCCCATGTAGAGGGCTTCGCCGCCCAGGGCCAGCACCGCCGCCAGACCGCGGCCGTCACAAAAGCCGCCGCCGATGCAGACCGGTACGTCCACGGAATCCACCATCAGGGGCCCCACCACGGAAGTGGCGTTGCGCTCCGCCCCGGGGTGGCCACCCTCTTCGGACCCGATTATGGTAATGCCGTCCGCGCCCAGCTTGGCCGCCTTGACGCCGTCCCGGATGCGGGCGGCTTTATGAATCCATTTGGCCCCGGTCTGCTTGATGTGATCCAGGTAGGGCTCGGGATTGCGGGCCGAGGTTTCTATGGCCGGCACTTCATGCTTGCCGATAATTTCAAAAACTTTGTGGAACCAGGCCGGCTCCAGCTCGGCAAACAGGGTCACGTTGATGCCAAAGGGTTTGTCGGTCATGTCCTTGACCTTTTTGATTTCGTCCTCCAGCACCGACAGGTCGCCGTGCCGCCACTGGATGGCGCACATAAAGCCGATTCCCCCGGCATTGCCCACGGCCGCGGCCAGCTCGGCGGTGCTGACATAACCCGCGGCCATGCCGCCCTGGATAATCGGATACTTGATGCCCAGCAGTTCGGTGATGCGTGTTTTAAAAAAGCTCATATCGTCCCCCTGAAGTTAAAGGTTTTGCGGTTTGCCCCCTGTATTATAAAAACGCCGGTGCGTTATTCCGTAATGACCACTTCTTGGATCAAATCGCCGGCCTGTATTTTGTCGATCACCTCCCGGCCTTCCACCACCTGACCGAAACAGGTGTGGTTGCCGTCCAGATGGGCGGTGTTGTCGCGGCCGTGGCAGATGAAAAACTGGGAGCCGCCGGTGTCCCGGCCGGCATGGGCCATGGACAGCACCCCCCGGTCGTGATACTGGTTGCCACCGCTGAGTTCGCATTTAATGGTGTAGCCCGGGCCGCCGGTGCCCGCCCGGGGATCGTCCGGATCTTTGGAATAGGGACATCCGCCCTGGATGACAAAGTCCGGGATCACCCGGTGAAAGCGCAGACCGTTGTAAAAGCCTTTCTGCGCCAGGGAGATAAAGTTCTCCACGGTCTTGGGGGCGTCGTCCGCGTAAAAATCGACTTTCATCACCCCTTTTTCCGTCCGGATTTCCGCCTGTTTCATGGATTGGACTCCTTATTATGGAATTTAATACAGTTGTAAAAATCTTTATGATCGTCATCTATATCAACCTCCAGAAGGGCTGTCAATTGATTTGTGTTCGGCCCAATCGTCATTCCGGACAAGTCCCGCCAAAGGCGGGGCGCGATCCGGTTTCCAGCATTTGGGCCGGTGGAGATACTTTTTGACAAAAATTTTTCCCTGCCGCTATAATTGGTCTCCATCCTTGAATTTTAGGTGGAAGCAACTGGACTTTTGAAAACCGAAAGACAACTGAATATCAGCGGGAGTATGTGCTTGTGAAATTTTTTCTCTGTGTTCTGGGCATGGTGATGATCGTGGAGGGGCTGCCCTATTTCGCCTTTCCGGAAAAACTCAAAGCGGTGCTGCTGCAGGTGCTGGAGATGGACCCCTCGGTGCTGCGGGTGTTCGGTCTGACCCTGATGGCCGTTGGCGTTGTCCTGGTGTATGTGGGCAAAATCTACCTCTGATGAGCAAAACAAATACAGACCATTTCGACATAACCGATTACGATTACTATCTGCCGGCAGACCGCATCGCCCAGGCGCCGGTTTCTCCCCGGGATGCCAGCCGGCTGCTTTGCCTGGAGCGGGCCACCGGGCGGATCAGTCACCGGCCTTTCCGGGAACTGGACCGGATACTGGGGCCGGGAGACCTGCTGGTGCGCAACGATACCCGGGTGGTGCCGGCCCGGCTGGTGGGCAGCAAGGCCACCGGCGGCCGGGTGGAGGCCCTGCTGCTGGATTATCCCGGGAACCAGGAAGCCGGGGCCACGGCCTGCCGCTGTCTGCTGAAAGCCGCCAAACAGGTCAAGCCGGGAACCGTCCTGACTTTTGAAGACACCCTGGCCGCGGAAGTGACCGGGTTTGCGGACGGCCTTTACACGATGCGGCTGGATACCGAAAATCTGGGGGCGGTTCTGGAGGCCGTGGGCCGGGTGCCACTGCCTCCGTATATTGAAAAAAACCGCCGGACGGTTGATTGCGACGACCAGACCTGCTATCAAACCGTATATGCCCGGGAAAAGGGGGCGGTGGCCGCGCCCACGGCGGGTCTGCATTTTACCGGGGCGGTCCTGGAAAAACTGGAACAGGCCGGGGTGAAGACCACCGCCATCACCCTCCACGTGGGCCACGGTACCTTTCTGCCGGTGCGGGTAACCGACATCCGGGAGCACCACATGCATGCGGAACGGTTTACGGTTCCCGAAACCACCGCGGAAGCCGTCAATCAGGCCAGAGAAAGCGGCGGCCGGGTGGTGGCGGTGGGCACCACGGTGGTGCGGGTGCTGGAGTACCTGGCCGACGACTCCGGCCGGATCGCCTCCGGGGCGGGGGAATGCGATCTGTTTATTTATCCGGGCCACCAATTCCGGGCGGTGGACGCGCTGCTGACCAATTTTCACCTGCCGCGGTCCACCCTGTTGATGCTGGTGGCGGCCTTTGCCGAACGCAAGCGGATACTGGCGGCCTACCAGGAAGCCATGGCCCAAGGCTACCGGTTTTACAGTTATGGCGATGCCATGCTGATTGAATAGGAGTTCAGGATTTTCGGTTTTCAGGGGGTAGGTATTAAAAATTGAAAATTAGGAATTCGTCATTACCATAATATGTTTTCTTTTGCCAAAACCGCCGATTGTCCGGACACCACGGCCCGGGCCGGGATCATGGAAACCGCCCGCGGCCGGGTGGAGACGCCGGTATTCATGCCGGTGGGCACCCTGGCCACAGTCAAGTCCCTGTCTCCGGAAGACCTGCGGGCCTGCGGGGCGCAGATCATCCTGGGCAACACCTACCACCTCTACCTGCGGCCGGGATGCGAAGTGATCGATAAATTTTCCGGCGTCCACAAATTTATGGGCTGGGACCGGCCGATTTTGACCGACAGCGGCGGGTTCCAGGTGTTTTCCCTGGCCAGGCTGGCCAAAATCACCGAAGAGGGCGCCGCCTTTCAGTCCCACCTGGACGGCTCCCGGCATATGCTGACACCGGAAAGCGCCATGGACATTCAGGACTGCCTGGGCTCGGACATCCGCATGTGCCTGGACCAGTGCCTTGCCTGGCCGGCGGAAAAAGACGCGGCCGCTGAAGCCGCTGATTTGACCACCCGCTGGGCCGAACGCTGCCGGGACCGCTGGCGCCAAGCCGGGGCGGACCAGACCAGCGGGCTGTTCGGCATTATCCAGGGCGGCATGTTCGACGATCTGCGCCGAAAATCCGCCCAGGAACTGACCGCTCTGAATTTTTCCGGGTACGCCCTGGGGGGCTTGAGCGTGGGGGAATCGGTGGAAACGCGTCTGACCGTGGCCAAAACCTGCCTGCCGCTGCTGCCGGAAGACAAGCCCCGTTATATCATGGGCGTGGGCACGCCCGCTGAGCTGGTGGAACTGGTGGCCCTGGGCGCGGACATGTTTGACTGTGTCATGCCCACCCGCAACGCCCGCAACGGCAAGCTGTTTATCGGTTCCGGGGCCATCAACATCCGCAACGCCGAACACCGCACCGATCCCCGGCCGGTGGACGAAACCTGCGACTGCTACACCTGCCGCAACTTTTCCCGGGCCTACCTGCGCCATCTTTTTTTGTCCCGGGAGCTGCTGGCCTATCGACTGGCCACCTTACATAATGTATACTATTATGTGAACCTGGTAAAAGCGATCCGCGCCGCTGTCTGTGAGGGACGGCTGGCGGCGTTTCGAAAAACGTTTTACGACCGGCAAGAGGAGGACGCCCTATGAAAGAACAGGTAAAACAGTTTCTGGAGGACATCCGCCCCAAGCTGCAGGCCGACGGCGGGGATGTGGAACTGGTGGAAGTGGACGGCGGCACGGTCAAGGTGCGCTTGCAGGGGGCCTGCGCGGGCTGCCCCATGTCCCAGATCACCCTGAAGGACGGCATTGAACGCTATCTGAAAGAAAAGGTGCCGGGCGTGGAGACGGTGGAAAACGTAGGCTGATTTCGGCCTCCATCCGATTTCCGCCCGGGGCAGGTGTTTTCCGCGCCCCTGTCCGATTTCCCTGTGAATTCAGGTGCCGGAAAATATCACGGGCAACCTTGTCTTGGCCCCTGGCACCCGGTCAACACAAGATACCCTTTATGGGGTGGCACCGGCGAAGGCGCCCGCCTTGCCCGTGAAAAGTTATGAAATCATCAGCCGGCTCTTTTCAGATAACCGCGTTTTCTGGATAGAAGCCATTTCAAAACCGCATCTAAGGGCCAATATCGGTGTTGCGGTCCGGCTCAAAATACTCACATACTCCTTGTGTATGCTGCGTTTTCTTGTCGTCCCGCGCCTTGGCGCTTGACCCTGATCCAGGGTTTTGAAATGGCTTCCCGGCACTATCTACCGAAAAATTTTCCCGCTTTCGTTGTTGAGCCGATTTCGAAAAAGATTGACAAAAAGTTTTGGATGCCATATTCTCCATCGATTGATGGAAGCATTTTTTCAGACCCGCTGGAATTTCCCGATTCCGGCGGCGGGCGGTTGGTTCTCAGCGGTCGGGATTTCAGCGGTATAATAAACAAAAACAGTATCTTGCTGAACCCGAACAACGGCGCGCCAACGGCTGGAAACAAAATCGTTGCGGTAAGGTTTGAGGAAAACCATGTCGATTGCACAACATGTCAGCCAGTGCCTGGCCGACGCTTCCTGGATTCGCAAAATGTTCGAGGAAGGCGCGGCCTTAAAGGCCCGTTACGGGGCGGACAAGGTCTTTGATTTCAGCCTGGGCAATCCCAACGTGCCGCCGCCGGCGGCCTTCCGGGAAGCCCTGCAGGCGGTGGTGGCCGATCCGGCCATCAACCATGTCTATATGCCCAACACCGGCTATGCCGAAACCCGCCGGGCAGTGGCCGAACAGGTAAGCGCCGAGCAGCAGACCGCGGTGTCCGAAACCGATATCATCATGACCTGCGGCGCCGCCGGCGGTTTGAACCTGGCCTTAAAGGCCGTGCTCAACCCGGGGGAAGAGGTGCTCACCCCGGCGCCTTTTTTCGTGGAGTACAAGTTCTACGCCCAGAACCATGGGGGCAGCCTGAAAACCGTGCCCACCGCCGCGGGCTTCGACCTGGACCTGACGGCCCTGGCCAAAGCCATCGGGCCGGACACCCGGGCGGTCATTATCAACTCCCCCAACAATCCCACCGGCGCGGTCTATCCGGAAGAAACCATCACCGCCCTGGGTCGGCTGCTGGCGGAAAAATCCGCGGAATACGGCCAGATCATCTACCTTATTGCCGACGAGCCCTACCGCAAAATCATTTACGACGATATTGCCGTTCCCCCGGTGTTTCCGGCCTGGGCCAACAGCGTGGTGGTCACCTCCTATTCCAAGGATCTCTCCCTGGCCGGGGAACGCATCGGCTTTGCGGCCGTCAACCCGGCGGCGGAACATGCCGAAGAGTTGCTGGCGGCCATGACCTTTGCCAACCGGGTGCTGGGCTTTGTCAACGCTCCCGCCCTGATGCAGCGGGTGGTGGCCCAAACCCAGGGGGTGGTGGTAGATATCGACGAATATGCCCGCAAGCGGGAAAATCTCTGCGGCATCCTGGCCGACGCCGGCTATGAATTTGAAAAACCGCAGGGCGCTTTTTATCTTTTTCCCCGCTCTCCCCTGGCCGACGACGTGGAGTTTGTGCGCCGGCTGCAGCAGGAGCGGATTCTGGCGGTGCCGGGCAGCGGCTTCGGCGGGCCGGGCTACTTCCGTCTGTCGTTCTGCGTGGACGACGCCACCATTGCCAACGCCGCAGAAGGGTTCGCCCGAACCCTGGCTGCGATCAAATGATAAACCGGAAACAAAAAAAGTATAAAAACCAACAGGGAAAAAAGGAGAGGTTATTATGAAACTGCTGAAAATCGATCATCTCGGCATTGCGGTCAACAGTATCGAGGACGGAAAAAATTTCTGGACGGACGCCCTGGGCCTGTCCTTTGAAGGCACGGAAACCGTGGAAGAACAAAAAGTAACCACCGCCTTTCTGCCGGTGGGCGAAAGCGAGGTGGAACTGCTGGAATCCACCGCCGACGACGGCCCCATTGCCAAATATATTGAAAAAAAGGGCGAAGGTATCCAGCATGTGGCCTTTCGGGTGGAAAACATTGACGAAGCCCTGGCGGAACTCAAGGAAAAAGGCATCCGCCTGATTGACGAACAGCCCCGCAAAGGCGCCGGCGGCGCCCGCATCGCCTTTCTGCATCCCAAGGCCACCAGCGGGGTGTTGGTGGAGCTGTGTGAGCGGGATTAAGTTTGATGAGTTCAGAGTTTTATGAGTTGAGCGTTTGATGTGTTCAAATGTGTGTGAGAACGTCCAGAAGGAGGGACCATGGCTGATATTAAAAAATGGCAGGAACTGGCGGAAAAAGAGCTGAAAGGAAAACCGGTGGACACCCTGCACCGCCAGACACCGGAAGGCATTACTATTAAACCGTTATATACCAGGGAAGACCTGGAAAACCTGGATTTCGTGGATACCATTCCCGGCATGGCGCCCTTTCCCCGGGGCGTGCGGGCCACCATGTACACCGGCCGGCCCTGGACCATCCGGCAGTACGCCGGGTTTTCCACCGCCAAGGAATCCAACGAATTTTACAAGCGCAACCTGGCCGCCGGTCAGAAGGGCCTGTCCGTGGCCTTTGACCTGGCCACCCACCGGGGTTTCGACTCCGACCATCCCCGGGTGTCCGGCGACGTGGGCAAGGCCGGAGTGGCCGTGGATTCGGTGGAAGACATGAAAGTGCTTTTCGATGAAATTCCCCTGGACAAAATGACCGTGTCGATGACCATGAACGGGGCGGTTCTGCCTATTCTGGCATCCTATATCGTGGCCGCGGAAGAACAGGGCGTCAAGCAGGAAGACCTGCGGGGCACCATTCAGAACGACATTCTCAAAGAGTACCTCACCCGGAATACCTATATTTATCCCCCGGTGCAGTCCATGCGGATTGTCTCGGACATCATCAAATACTGTTCCGACAACCTTCCCAAATACAACACCATCAGCATCAGCGGCTACCACATGATGGAAGCCG
>CAZWCS010000011.1:0-49923 GCA_964632805.1 uncultured Desulfobacterales bacterium | reverse complement strand
TCATGATGTCGTTGATGTCGCCGGTCAACCCCAGGGAAAACTCGGTCATGGGAATGAGCAGGGAGTTGCCGCCGCCGGCCGCCGTTCCCTTGACGTTCATGGTCGGCCCGCCGGACGGCTGCCGCAGGGCGCCGCCGACGTTTTTCCCCCGCATGCCCAGGCCTTCCATGAGGCCGACGGAGGTGGTGCTTTTGCCTTCCCCCAGCGGAGTGGGGGTGATGGCGGTCACCTCGATGTATTTGCCGTCCGGTTTGTCCTGCATCCGGTTGATAATTTTCAGAAAATCAACCTTGGAAAGCCGCCCCATGGGCAGCATTTCTTCTTTTTGCAGCCCCAGTTTCTCCTGCCAGTCGTCCGGTGTGGGCATGTTTTTTTCCGCTTCTTCGGAAATCTGCCAGTCTTCCATATTTACCGCATCAAAAGCCATAATTCCTCCTTACTTAATCTACGTTCTTAATCTTGGTTTTTTTACCTGTTTCCTTTGCTGTTTGCCAAAATGTATCTGTAACCGCCGATGTGGCGGATTAACTATTTTAAATCATTGTATCTTTTTTTCCAGCCCATAACCGGAAAAACAAACAAAGATCAACTTACCATCGTGTTTTCATTAAAGCAATTGTTTTTTTGGATCCGGTTTTGGAAACGGTCAAAAACCACTGACTTTTGCATTTAATTGTGGTATTTTAATAAGATTATCAAAATAATACTGGCTGCTTTCCATAAAATACGGAAGGAGAAACCTTGACCGGGCGCCAGGCAGCATAATGGTTTCCGGCCGGATTTGCCATGAAACAGAACCATCAGAACAAGTTGCAGCTGACTGAATTACAGCAGACCCTTCTGCGGGCCTTGCCGGGAGTGGATACGGTTCTGGGAAACATCAGCGGCCATGAAGACCTGGCGGAGGCCCCGGTTTCGGTTTTGACGGCCGCCGCCCGCCAGGCGGTGGATTTTACGCGGGAAACCATCCGGAAAACACCGGAAGTATTTGACAATAATGAACGGCTGCCGGAGATCGTCTACTGTCGCGCGCGGGAACTGGCTTTAAAGGAAATGACCCCCAAGCTGGATGCCGTGGTAAATGCCACCGGCGTGGTGGTTCACACCAACCTGGGCCGTTCGCCGCTGGCACCGGCGGCCATCGAGCACCTGGTTCGCGTGGCCAGGGGGTACGCCAACCTGGAGTTCGACCTGGAGCGGGGCCGGCGCGGCATCCGCTATGCCTGTGTGGAATCGCTGCTGTGCCGGCTGACCGACGCAGAAGCCGCACTGGTGGTGAACAATAATGCCGGGGCGGTCCTGCTTGCCCTGGAATCGCTGGCCAGAAACCGGGAGGTTCTGGTTTCCCGCGGCGAACTGGTGGAAATCGGCGGCTCTTTTCGTATCCCGGATGTCATGAGTAAAAGCGGCGGAATTTTATGCGAGGTCGGCACCACCAACCGGACCCATCCGGCGGATTATGAAAACGCCATTACCGAAAACACGGCCCTGCTGTTAAAGGTTCATGCCAGCAACTACAGCATTGTCGGGTTTTCCGCCGAGGTTTCGTTAACAGAACTGGTGGCGATGGGCCAAAAACATCACCTGCCGGTTATGTATGATCTGGGCAGCGGCACCTTGATTGATTTCCGGAAATATGGCCTGCAGTATGAACCGACGGTGATGGAGACGGTGGCGGCCGGCGCCGACGTGATTACCTTCAGCGGCGACAAACTGCTGGGCGGGCCGCAGGCGGGCATTATTGTGGGGAAAAAAGCGGTTGTTGACCGTTTAAAACGGAACCCCCTGACCCGGGCCCTGCGCATCGACAAGCTGACCCTGACCGCCCTGGAAATGACCTTGCGCGCCTATCAGGACAAGGAGAAGGCGGTGCGGACCCTGCCCACGCTGAACATGCTCACCATGTCGCTGGAAACGGTTACCCGCAAGGCGGAACAATTGCGGCAGCGCCTGCAGAATTGTTCCGGCAAGCTTACGATTGCGCTGCAGCAAACCTTTTCCCGGCCCGGCGGAGGCTCGCTGCCGCTGCAGGAAATCCCCACCATGGCGGTGGCCCTGCAGGTGGCGGGGCTGTCCGCCGCGCAACTGGAAGTCCGGATGCGACAAAGTCACCCGCCCGTTATCGGCCGTATTGACGACGATGTTTTTCTGCTGGATATGCGAACCGTTGCGGAAAGCGAACTTTCTGTTATCGCCGAGGCCGTGGAGGCGGTTTTGGCTTCTATTGAAGATGAAGGAGAAAATCATGCCGATATATGAATACCACTGTGAGAGCTGTGGGAAAAATTTTGAGTCCCTGGTGATGGGCGGCCGGGAGCCGAAGCAGTGTGAGCACTGCCAGGCACCGGCAATCAAGCGGATTTTGTCCGCCTGTGGCTTTGTATCCAAGGGCGAAGGCGGAGAAACGGTCAGCCGGTCCGCCGGTTCCTCGGCCTGCGCCGGGTGTACCGCCAGTTCCTGTTCGAGTTGCGGCTGATTCTACGGGAAATTGCCATGCCTGCTACCGCCCCTTCCATAAAGATCGGCACCCGCGGCAGCCAGCTGGCCCTCTGGCAGGCCAACTGGGTCAAGCAGCAGCTGACGGACCACTGTCCGGAAAACACCATTGAGATTGTGGTTATCAAGACCCGGGGCGATATGGTCCTGGATACCCCGCTGGCCAAAATCGGCGGTAAGGGACTGTTTGTCAAGGAAATTGAAGAGGCCCTGCAGAAGGGATCTATTGATCTGGCCGTCCACAGTCTCAAGGATATGCCGGGCCGGTTGCCGCCGGGGTTGACCCTGGGGGCCGTGCCGGTGCGGGAAACTCCCTGGGACGCCTTGGTGGCCGAGAAATATGATTGTCTGGCCGCTCTGCCCGCGGGCGCCCGGATCGGCACCAGCAGCCTGCGGCGTGCTTCCCAGCTGCAGCACCGGCGCCCGGATCTGCGCATTGTCCCTTTGCGGGGCAACGTGGATACCCGGTTGGGCAAGCTGGCCCGGGGAGAGATGGAGGCCATTATTCTGGCGGCCGCCGGTCTCCTGCGGCTGGGAATGGGGGATCGCATTACCGAATCGCTGGACAAAAGCGTTGTCTTGCCGGCGGTGGCCCAGGGGGCGCTGGGTCTGGAGATCCGGCAGGACGACCACACCACCGCGGAAATTCTGCGAGCGTTGGATCACCGGGAGAGCCGGCTGGCCGTTACCGCGGAACGGGCCTTTCTTCAGCGGCTGGAAGGCGGCTGTCAGGTGCCGATCGCGGCCTATGCGGAGGTGGCCGGCGACCACCTGACCATAGAGGGGTTGGTGGCGGATCTTTCCGGAAAAACAGTGGTTACAGACAGCCTTTCCGGTACCGTAGACCGGGCGGCGGAACTGGGGGTGGCGCTGGCGGAAAATTTGCTGGCCGCCGGGGCCGGAGAAATTTTACAGACCTTGCTGGATTCGGGCGAATAATATGAGCGGCAAAGTATATCTGGTGGGCGCGGGCCCGGGAGATCCGGACCTGATTACCGTCAAGGGCCGGGAGTGCATCCGGCGGGCGGAAGTGGTTATCTATGACTATCTGGCGGCGGAGCAACTGCTGGCCGACTGTTCCGGGACGGCGGAAACCATTTATGTGGGCAAAAAGGGCGGCGATCATACCCTGTCCCAGGACGAAATCAACGCCCTGATCGTCGAAAAAGCCCGGGAAGGCCGGGTCGTCACCCGCCTGAAAGGGGGAGACCCCTTTATTTTCGGACGGGGCGGAGAAGAAGCGGAAGTTCTGGTGCAGGAAAACATTGCTTTTGAAATCGTGCCCGGGGTGACTTCGGCCATTGCCGCCCCGGCCTATGCCGGGATTCCCTTGACGCACCGGGACCATGCCTCTGCGGTGACCCTGGTTACCGGCCATGAGAATCCGGAAAAGGAGCAATCCAGTATTAACTGGCCAGCTCTGGCCAGTATCGGCGGAACGCTGGTGTTTCTGATGGGGGTCA
Organism: uncultured Desulfobacterales bacterium; assembly: GCA_964632805.1. Taxonomy (GTDB): domain Bacteria; phylum Desulfobacterota; class Desulfobacteria; order Desulfobacterales; family Desulfosudaceae; genus CAZWCS01. Next base: position 45,964 of record CAZWCS010000011.1, on the reverse strand, counting down.
AAAATCTGCCGCAGATTGCGGCCAACCTCCGGGAAAACGGCCTGCCCGGAACCACCCCGGTGGCCCTGGTCCGGTGGGGGACCACCCCGGCCCAGAAAACCCTGACCGGAACCCTGGCCGATATTGCCGAGAAGGTGGCCCGTTCCGGTTTTACCGCCCCCTGTATTATTGTGGTGGGCAGTGTGGTCTCTTTGCGTCAAACCCTGCACTGGTATGAAGACCGCCCCCTGCTGGGGAAAAAAATCGTGGTCACCCGGGCCCGTCCCCAGGCCAGCGGTTTAACCCGGCTGCTCACCGAATATGGCGCGGAGTGTCTGGAATGCCCCACCATCCGGATTGCGCCCCCCGACGACTGGTCCCTGCTGGACCGGTGCCTGGAGGTCCTGCCGCAGTACGACTGGCTGGCCTTTACCAGTGTCAACGGGGTGGCCTGGTTTTTTCACCGCCTGCGGGAAAAGGGCCTGGACAGCCGGGCCCTGGGTCACCTGAAGACGGCGGTGATCGGTCCGGCCACGGAAAAGAAACTGGGGGAATACGGTCTGGCCGCCGATATTCTTCCCGACAGTTACCGGGCGGAGGCGGTGGTTGCCGCCTTTCGGGATTATCCCTTGGAAGGGCGGAAAATTCTTCTGCCGCGGGCGGCGGAAGCCCGACCCGTTCTTCCGGAAGAGTTGACCAAAATGGGGGCGGCGGTGGATGAAGTTCCGGTCTATTACACCCGGCGGGACCGTTCCGCGGCGGACAAGCTGCTGACGGCGCTGGAAAACCGGGAGGTGGATCTGGTTACCTTTACCAGCTCTTCCACCGTAAAAAATTTCCGGTCGCTGCTGCCCGAGTCGGCGGCGGAGCGTCTGCTGGCGGGCGTCGCCATCGCCGTCATCGGGCCGATTACCGCCGAAACGGCTGCGGAAGAAGGCCTGACCGTGCATATTGCTGCTGAAGACTATACCATTGAAGGCTTGTGCCAGGCCATTCTGACCGCTTTTGCCCCGGCCTGAGACCGCGGGATATCCGCCGCTGATAAAAAGCACGAAAGCAGGCTTTCCGTACCATCGCAATTTTAATCTGCTATCAAAGAGAACCACCATGAAAAAACTTGACGCTATTTTTTCTCCCCAAAAAGTCGCAGTTGTCGGCGCTTCTACGACTCCCGGCAAAGTGGGCCACGATCTGTTTAAAAATATTCTAACCGGCGGTTTCAACGGCACCCTTTATCCGGTGAACCCCAAAGCCGAGGCTATTCTGTGTGTCAAAGCCTATCCCGATCTTCCGTCCATTCCGGACACCATTGATCTGGCCATCATTATCCTGCCCCCGCGGGCGGCCAAAAACACCGTGGCCCAGTGCATAGAAAAGGGAGTGCGGGGAATTGTGATTGTTTCGGCCGGCTTCAAGGAGGTCGGCGGCGAGGGCAAGACCATCGAAACGGAAATTGCGGCTCTGGCCAAAGAGGCGAAGATTCCCCTGGTGGGCCCCAATTGTCTGGGGGTTATTAATCCGGTAGGCAAAGTGCGCTTAAACGCGAGTTTTTCCTCGCATATGCCGGAAGCCGGTAATATTTCCTTCATTTCTCAGAGCGGCGCGCTCTGTACGGCGGTCCTTGATTTTGCCGCGGAAATGGGGGTGGGCTTTTCCAAGTTTATTTCCACCGGGAACAAGGCGGATGTGGACGAGCTGGACATCCTGCGTTATCTGCACCGGGACCGGCACACCGACGTCATCATGATGTATATCGAAGAGTTGAAGCGGGGGGGGCAGGAATTCATCGACGAGGTCAACCAAATCACCTCCGGCAAAAATCCCACGCCGGTGCTGGCCATTAAATCCGGCCGGACCGGCGCCGGCGCGGCGGCGGCCTCTTCCCACACCGGCTCCATTGCCGGTTCCGAAGGGGTTTACGATGCCATATTCCAGGAGTCCGGGATCATCCGGGTGGAATCCGTCAACGAACTTTTTGACTATGCCGGGGCCTTTGCCGCCAAAAAATTTCCCGCCGGAAACCGGGTAGCCATTGTAACCAACGCCGGCGGTCCGGGCATTGTGGCCACGGATATGACGGAAGTGAGCGGTCTGGCCCTGGCCCGGTTCAGCCGGGAAACAACCGCGGTCTTATCCAGTCATCTGCCGCCCACCGCCAATATTCATAATCCGGTGGATGTTATCGGAGACGCCGATCCGGACCGTTATCATCACGCCCTGTCGGCCGTTATCAAGGACGAGGACACGGACTGCGCCCTGGTAATTCTCACGCCGCAGTCCATGACCAACGCCATGAAAACCGCGGAGGTGATTGCCAAAATCACCCGCACCACCGCCAAACCGATTGTGTGTGCTTTTATGGGGGTGATTGACGTATCCGAGGGGGTGGCCTATCTGCAGGAACGGCATATCCCGGTCTACAAGTTTCCGGAAAACGCCGCCCGCGCCCTGGGCGCGCTGTACCGCTCGGCCCGCTGGGTACACCGGCAGCACCTGGCCCAGTTCTCCTTTTCTCATGACAAAGCCCGGGCCGGCGAAATTCTGACTGCCTGCCGGGAAGCCGGGCAGACCTACATCGGCGAACTGGAAGGAAACGCCCTTCTGGATTGTTACGGTTTCCGGGTGTTGCCCACCGAGCTGGCCCAGTCGGAAGAAGAAGCCGTGCAGCTTGCGGAAGACATGGGCTACCCGGTGGTCATGAAAATCGTTTCTCCCCAGATTATTCACAAATCCGATGCCGGGGGCGTCCGGGTGGGGTTGAAGACCGCCGCCGGGGTTACGGCCGCGTTTGCCGCCATTTCTGAAAATGCCCGGAAATACGATCCGGAAGCAAACATCCGCGGGGTTCTGGTGCAGAAGATGGCACCTTCCGGCGAGGAAGTAATTATGGGCGTGAACCGCTATCCGGGGTTCGGGCATCTGATCATGTTCGGGCTGGGCGGCATTTTTGTGGAACTGTTTAAAGATGTGGTCTTTCGTCTGGCGCCCATTGGAAGGAATAACGCCGCTCGCATGATCCGGGGAATCCGTTCCTATCCCATGCTTGACGGATTCCGGGGCAACCCCCCGGGCGATATTGAAGCGCTGGAAAAAAGGCTGGTCAGTCTGTCGGATATGGTTATGGATCATCCCGAGATCGTGGAGCTGGACATCAACCCCCTGATTGTTCACCAGCAAGGCGAGGGGGTCACGGTGGCCGACCTGCGGATTATCGTGGATCCTCTTGAAGCAGAGTGATTTCCGGAAAGAGGTGGATTGACAAGGCCGTCACAACTGGGATAAAAGAAAAAACAATTGCACTGAAACCGGAAAGATCGATTTTGCACCGGCGGCGCGGTGGTGGTATTTTTCGCCCGGCGGATGCGAACCCAGACAGGATGACTATGAAAGCTGCCGACCGACTGGAAATGACCGGCAAGGAAAAAGCGACCTACTATCTGTTGAAAGGACTGGCGTTACTGATCAGCTGGATCCCCCGCCGAATGGGAATGGCGCTCTTTTCCCGGCTGGGCGACCTCTGGTTTCTGCTGGGCGCCAAAAACCGGTCTGTGGCCATCGACAATCTCTCCCGGGCCTATGGCGGGACGCTGACCCCGCGCCAGATCCGGCGGCGCGCCAGAAAAGTCTTTGAGCATTTTGCGGTGATGGTTTTCGACTTTCTCTGGAGCCGCAACATAAAGCTCCAGGATTATGAACAGTGGTTTACGGTAGAGGGGCGGGAGCATTTTGAAAAGGCCCGGGAAAAAAACCGGGGTTATCTCTTTTTGACCGCCCATATGGGCATCTGGGAGTTGCTGACCTTTTTTTTCGCCCATGAGGGGTTGACCTGGAACAGTGTGTACAACCCATCCCGGTTTAAAGCCGTGGACCAGCTGATGGCCGATTACCGCCTGCGCTTCGGGGCCAACAAATTTCCGCTGCATGAAGCGCTGGAGCAAATTCTGGCGGCCATGGGACGAAAGGAACCGGTCCCGTTGCTCATGGATTTGACGGTCCGACCTCAGCGCGGGGTGGTGGTGGATTTTTTCGGGCGACGCCTGCTTGCCAACAAGGGTATGGCCATGCTGGCGCTTCAAACAGAAGCTCCTGTCCTTCCCCTGTTTCTGGTTCGGGAAAAAAAGCGCTATAAAATTATTATTGGACCGGAAATCCCGCTGCAGAAAACCGGGGATCTGCGCCGGGACATCGAACAGAACACCCAGGCGTATAACTCCGCGATTGAAGAGATCGCCCGGACCTATCCGGAACAGTACAACTGGATCTATAAGCGCTGGAAACATCGCCCTTACAGCGCCTGGCCGTCGAAAAAACGTTCGTCCGCAGCAAAATCGGCTTGAGCCTGCGCTGTCAGACCGGATGAATCGAACCGGAATAAAAAAAAACATATGAAAGAGAAAAACACCGCATGAAGTTTTTGTTTCTTCCCCGTTTCCGCGACCGACACCGCCAGATTGTGGCCCTGATTGTGGAAAAAAAACTCATGCTGATCGGGGCCGGGATCTGCATGCTGACCTACTCCGGCTCCACTGCGGCCCTGGCCTTTTTTTTAAAAGACATTCTCGATGACATTTTTATCGCCAAAGACGCCGCCATGCTGCAGGTTCTTCTGCCCCTGGTGTTCGGAATTTTTGTGGTGCGCGGCCTGGCGGTTTTCGGCCAGGCCTTTTTCATGGGGTATGTGGGGCTGCATATTGTCATGCAGCTGCGCAACATGCTTTACCGGTGCATTACCGGCCTGTCCCTTTCCTTTTTTCAAAAAGAAAAGACCGGCGTGCTCATGTCACGCATCACCAATGACGTCAATATCATTCGGACCATGGTGTCCACCGCGGTTACGGATCTGATCACCAATATCTGCACCATCATCTGCCTGATGGGGGTGGTCATTTACCGGGACTGGCAGCTGGCCATACTGGGACTGGGGGTTCTGGCCTTCGCCATTTATCCGGTGGTTTACTTCGGCCGCCGCTCCCGCAAACACAGCACGAAATTTCAACAATCCATGGGGGTGCTGAACGCCTTTATCCAGGAAACGTTTATCGGTGCCAAAATCGTTAAATCCTTCTGCCGGGAAAGCACGGCCAATGAAACCTTTGTGGCCATCAACCGGCGGGTGTTCAAATCCCAGATTCGCCAGCTACTGGCCAGCGCCCGGACTTCTCCGGTTATGGAAATTCTGACCGGTATCGGGGTGGTGATTGTTATCTGGCTGGGATTTTCCAAAATGGTTTCCGGTGAAGCCACTACCGGTTCTTTTATGTCCTTTTTAACCGCGCTGCTGCTGATCTATAATCCCGCGCGGAAAATCGCCAAATTGAATGCCCAGGTTCAGGCGGGCCTGGCGGCGGTGGACCGGGTCTTCGATGTAATGGAACAACCGATTGAAGTAAAAGAAACCGAAAGCCCTCGAACGCTTTCTGCCCGGCAGCACAGTGTCACCTTCCGCCATGTCTTTTTTCGCTATCCGGAATCGGAAGCAAATGTTCTGCAGGATATCAAGCTGCATGTCAACCCCGGAGAAATCATCGGCCTGGCCGGAATGAGCGGCGGCGGCAAAACCACCCTGGTCAACCTGATCCCCCGCTTTTTCGACGTTTCCAGCGGGGAATTGTTGATTGACGGAATTAACATCAAAGAATTTTCCCTTTATTCTTTGCGCAGTCGCGTCGGCATTGTCACCCAGGAGCCGATCCTGTTTAACACCACCATAGCGGAAAATATCCGTTACGGCCGTCCGGACGCCTCGGACGAAGAGGTGGAGAGGGCTGCCCGGGACGCCTATGCCTATGATTTTATCATGCGATTTCCGCAGCAGTTGGAAACCCCCATTGGTGAGATGGGCAACCGGCTGTCCGGCGGCGAAAAACAGCGGTTGTGTATTGCCCGGGCGCTGCTGAAAAACGCCCCGATTCTGATTCTCGACGAAGCCACTTCCGCCCTTGATGCGGAAGCGGAGAGCATTGTCCAGAAGGCCATGCGCAACCTGATGCAGGGACGAACCACCTTTGTTATCGCGCATCGCCTGTCGACCATACAGTTTGCCGATCGGATCATCGTCATCGCCGGGGGAAAGATCGTGGAGGAAGGGGATCAGAAAACCCTCCTGGCCCGAAAAGGGGAATATTATAAACTGGTGACCATGCAAAACACGCAGACCGGGGATTGGCTGTAAGCCGCCGGCGGAGGGGGGGCATGACTGATTTTGTTCATTACCAGTCCTATCATTCCTATCGGCTGGGAACCGTTTTTGCACCGAATCAGAAGACGTTAGACCGTCTCCTTTCTCTTCTGGAGTCTTCCCCCGCACGGACACCCATGCCGCTGGAGGGGCGGCGGAGCGTTCTCAAGACAGATCTGCCGGAAACCGGGCCGGTGGTTGTTAAATTTTATGCCCGCGGTGGTGTTCTGCGTCACTTGAACCGGGAAAAATACCTGCGGCTGGGTGCCTCACGTGCCCGGAAAGAATTCGCGTTTCTGCAGGCTGCGGCTGCCGCCGGGGTGAGCGTACCCGAACCGGTGGCCTTTGCCACTCGCGGCGCCTTGTTTTACCGGGCCTGGCTGATAAGCCGGGCGGTTTCCGATCCACAGACCCTGGCGGCACTGAGCCGGGTCGATCCGGACCGGGCGCAGGCGCTTCTCCCACTGATCGCGGAAAATATCCGGAAACTGATTTTTGGTGCCATTTATCATGTGGATCTGCATCCCGGCAATATTCTGATTGACGATCGGGAAGCCGTCTATATTATTGATTTTGATCGCGCCCGTTTTTTCACGAAAAGCACAAGGCAGTTGTGGAAACGATATCAACGGCGATGGCAGCGGGCGGTCATCAAACACCGGTTGCCCGCTTTTTTGGAGCAGGCGCTGACAAAGAGATTGATCTTTGCCGACAAGAGTTTGCCATCATGAACCGGTCACATGACTGCAATCCCGTTCCTTTTACCACCGCGTCGGTGCGCATGCCCGCAATGATAAAACGGCATATCCGCTTATCCCGCCTTACAACCCCGGCACCGCTTTCAGCCGAAATGGCCCGTACCATTGATCGTTATTTTGCCGCTTCCGCTGGGGAAATCCTCAAGGATGATCATTTTTCCACGGTCATTCGCATATGCATTGATACCGACAAGGTGGTGGTCAAAAGAGAAAACCCGGGTACCGGACTGCGGTTTGTGCGCAAAAGTCTTCGGCCCAGCCGGGCGGCCCGGAGCTGGCACAACGGTTTGTTCCTGGCCGCCAGGGGGCTTCGGTCCATCGTTCCTCTGGCGCTCATTGAAGACCGATTGTTCTTTTTCCGGGTACGCTCTTTTCTGGTAAGTGCGGATATTTCCGGCCCCCTGCTGAATCATTGTCTTGTGCGTCCGGATATTTCCGCAGCCCGGAAAACGGAGCTGGCGCTGGCGTTGATACATCTGATGCGTGACTGGCACCGGCAAGGCGTAACCCATGGCGACCCCAAAGCTTCCAATATTATTGTCGGCGAAGAAGGACTGTTTCTGATCGATCCGGATGACGTGCGCCGCTACCGCTGGAACATTCTGCAAAAGCGGTCCATGGCCCGGGACTGGTCTATTGTTCTGCACAACTGGCAAAACGATCTGGCAATCCGGCAGGTAATGTTGCCGCATATTTTGTCGGCCTTTAACGACAGCCGGCATCATTTTGCAAGCCGCTTGATTCAAAAGTTCTGGAAAACAGAATACGAAGCGGGGGGCTGGTCACCGGCAGCAGAAACGGAAGACATCAGCCCGGTGATTGACAAACTGGCCGGCGGCAAAATTCCGGCAGGCTGGCAGCGAACCGCCTCCCGTTCCGGCCGGATTGAGGCCCTTTGCCCGGATACAGCAATGCGGTGTATTCTTTCTCCCCGCGCCTTTATCCGTTTGAACCAAGAAGCGGGCTATTTTCGCAAACGGCGGCTGCCACGCCGGGGAATTCTGTCCATGGCTCTGAGCATGAGAATCTGCGGTTTTTCTTTGCCCCGGATTCATGCGGCCGGACTGCGGGCGGGAAATGAATACCTGGTTTTTGACGAGACCGGCCAGGCTTCTTTTGTTTCGATCTGGGAAACCCTTTCCTCGGCTTTTCCGGAAAAAAAAGAACGGCTCTTGCAGCGGCTGGGCGCGGAGCTGGGACGCTTCCACGCTATGGGCTTTCTTCACGGCGATCTTGATTTGAACCATATCGGCGTAGCGGGGGCAGAAGAAAATTATTCCCTTTTTCTGGCCTTGCGCAGCGGTCTCCGAAGACCGCGGAAGACAACGGTCCGGCAGACAAACCGGGACATGAAGCCGTTGAACCGACAAATTGATGCGTTGCTGTCGAAAAAGGAAAAAAACATATTCTGCGCGGCGTATAAAAAAGAACGCCACCGGCAATAAAATCGGCCCGGTCGTGCTTCGGGCTTGGTTGATGAAAATTTATGTGATATGGTGTTTTTTTGACGGCGGATAAATAAAATTATATAAAAACAGAATGTTATATAACTATCAGGTTCCGTGGCAGAAGCGGAATCGTATCTTATGACAGGAGAATATCCCTTGTCCCAGGAGTTTCGGCAGAAACAGAAAAAAACCAATGACCGGGGCCTTTGTTCGGTGGCGATTATCACCTTCAATGAAGAGGAGAATCTCCCGGCCTGCCTGGAATCGGTGGTGGAGATCGCCGATGAGATTGTTGTGCTGGATTCCTACAGTACCGACCGGACCGCGGCCATCTGCAGCGAAACACCGAAGTTAAAATTTTTTCAACACCCCTTTGACGGTCATATTCAGCAGAAAAACCGGGCTTTGAAAAAATGCAGCGGGCCGTGGATATTGTGCCTGGATGCCGATGAGCGGGTCAGCCCGGAGCTCAGCCGTTCGCTGCAGCAGTTTCTGCAGGATCCGCCGGAAGACGTGGCCGGGGTGAAATTTCCCCGGCGCAGTTTTCATATGCACCGGTATATCCGCCACGGGGGGTGGTATCCCAATGCCCGCTACCGTCTGATTCGCAAGGGGCGGGCCCGGTGGGGAGGCGAAAATCCCCACGACAAGATCCTTCTGGACGGGCCGGGCCGTTGTATTGCGGGCGATCTGATTCATTTTCCGGAAAAGGATTTGTCCGATCAGGTCCAGACCATCAATCAGTTTTCCAGTATTGCCGCCCTGATGCGTTATAACCGGGGCCGCCGCTACCGGCTCTGGCGTCTGCTGTTGAAGCCGGTAAGCACTTTTTTGTCCATGTATGTTGTCAAGCGCGGATTTCTGGACAGAACCCAGGGGTTCGTCATCGCGGTCAGCTCCGCCTACTCCACCTTTCTCAAGGAAGCCAAACTGTTTGAGATGGATGTCCTGAAATCCGACAAACCCAGCAATCTTTCCGACCGGTTTCAGAAAAAGAGCGCCATTTCGGCCACCGAAAAATGAGAAGGAGCCGGTGATGAAATCTGCGGTCAGTATTGTTATTCCCAACTGGAACGGTGCCGACCTTCTGCAGGCCCATCTTCCTTCGGTGGAAAAAGCGCAGGCATGCTATGGCGGGGCCACGGAATTGATCGTGGTCGATGACGCCAGTACGGACGATTCCGTAGCTATGCTGACAAAAAACTTTCCCCGGGTCCGCATGGTACGTCACCGGCGCAACAAGGGGTTTGGACAGGCCTGTGGCTCCGGCGTCCATGCTGCCAACCACCCCTATATCATTTTGTTAAACTCTGATGTGGCGGTTTACCCCGATTTCATTGAACCACTGCTGAAATCTTTTGACGACCCGTCTGTATTTGCCGCTTCGCCTTTGATTTTAGACGAACATGGAAAAATGGAGGCGGTTACTATCAGCAGGCCCTACTTCCGGCGGGGAAAAATCCGCTTTACTCCGACGCCGCCCGATTTTCTCCGAACAGACTCCACCGCGCTGCCGCATCCCTGGTACACCCTTTTCCCTTTGGGGGGAGCGTTTGCCGCGGACAAACAACGCTTTCTGGCCCTGGAAGGTTTTGATCCCCTGTTTGAACCTTTTTTTTATGAAGACACCGACCTGGGCTTTCGCGCCTGGAAGCGGGGCTGGACTTGCGTGGTCGTGCCCCAATCCCGGGTGACACACTTTCACACCGGGACCATTGCCCGCTCCTTTAAACATTTTTCTTTGAAAATCATCAGCAAACGCAATCGCCTGCTGTTTCTCTGGAAAAATCTGACCACCCCCCGGTTGTTTCAACAACACCTGATCTTTCACTTATTCCGTTTATTTTATTCGCCATTTACCTTAAACGGAATCGTCACGCTGAGTACCGTCCTGGCCATCTCCAGGTTTCCGGCCGCTATGGAACGACGCGCAAGAGAAAAAAAGGCCGTCGTCCGGGATGAAAAAACAATTTTTACCATGATCAATCAGGCGAACCAGGCCAATTGCGAAGCTATTCGATCTGCGAAAACCGGGGGGCGGATATAACAGCATGAGGGTCGCCATCATTTCCAAATCAAAACGCCATACCCGTATCTATTACTATTTTAAAAAGGCCTTTCAGCAACTGGGTCACCGGGTTATTTGGTTGAAATACCCCAAAATCAAAAAGTATTTCGGTGAAAAAGGGGCCGACAGAATTTCCCGTCTTGTCTTAACCCGTTTTCAGCCCGACCTGCTTTTTTTTCACGGGCTGGACATTTCGCCAGCCCTGCTGGCCCTCAGTAAAAACCGGATTCCGGTGATTATGTACTTCGATGATTGCCTGAGAATGATAGACGATCAAAAATTCGAAAAATTAATCCGGTTGGCCAGACAGGCAGACATTTTTTATCTAACCAATCGTGGTGAAATTTCGTTATATCGCAAACAGGGCGTAAATGCCCGTTTTATTACCGGCGGCTGTGACCCGGACGCGCACTACCCGGTATCATTACCACCGGCGGTTTATCACAGCGAAGTAGCGTTTATTGGAAAACCCAATACTCCGGAGCGGGTGGCTTTCCTGCGCCAAGTGGCGCAAACGTTCGACCTGAAAATCTGGGGTAGCGGATGGTCAAAGCTGGGGCTCCAAAGCCATGCGGCTCACGTTTATGCCCCGGAATACCGAAAAATATGTGCCGGTGCCAAAATCGTTCTGGGCTGGAACGTAGATTCCGGTCTCGAACTGTATTTTTCCAACCGTACCTGGTATACTCTCGCCTGCGGCGGATTTTTATTAACACACTATTCCCCCCGTCTGGAAGAACTTTTCAATCCAGGGGGTGAACTGGACTGGTTCACAACAATTGATGAGGGCCTGGATAAAATCCGTTATTATCTCAACCATGAAGAAAAAAGACAGAATATCGCCCGGGCCGGATATCGATTGGTGCATGAAAAATACCGCTATACGGATTTGGTGCAACGCATGATGAGTGATTTGAATGAAAACAGATAAAATTTTCAGCCTGTTGACAAACAAATATTGGCTTCTATTTTCTCTGTCAGCAGCCTTTCTGTGTTTTTATGCTTTCAACAGAGGCGCCGCTGATACCTGGGTTCATGTGACCGGCTTTTTTGTTTTGCTGAATCTTTTGTCCCCAAAAGACAACTGGCGATATTTTTTCAATATGCCGCTCTTATTTGTCATCGCTGTCTTTTTGCTTTTGATTCTCATCAGTTTCATCATCGGCAGCGAAGTTTCGCATTACAGAAATATTACGAATATCAGAGAAACGGCAATCCTTGTGCTGGGAATCCATTGTTTTTGTCTCAAGGAAGAAAATTATCACAAATGCTATTGGCTCTTTTGCATACTCCTGGTTTTCACCGCCTGCTGGCATGCCTTTTTTTTCTACAGCGCACCTGTCGAATATGTGCAGCAGTTCAACAAGCACGTTTTATCCAATTTTTTAATCATGGTGGTTCCGTTTCTTTTTTTTTATCTGCTGACCATAAAAACATATAAACAAAAACATTGGTTGTTCCCCCTGCTGTTGCTTCTGCTCCTTGTTCTTACCTGCCTGCATATATTACTAAAAATCCAGTCCCGTCCCGCAATTTTAGGCCTGTTTTTTTCCGGTTTCGGGGTAATGCTGTTTTTTTGTAAAGGCCAAAAAAAATTGTGGGTGTTGATTGGCGGAATCGGAATCGTCGGGCTGATGGTGATAACCAACTATCAAAATATATTTGCTGAAATGAAAGACCTGATCATCCATATTTCCCGGGAAGAACGAGTCGTAATATGGTCTGATTCTTTGAAAATGATCGCTACGGACAATTATTGGCATATCCTGTTCGGCCACGGCCTGGGAAGTTTTCGGTATGCGTTTTCTGATTTTTCATCCGTGGCCCGTTACAGCCAACATGTTTTTCCCCATAATTTCTTTCTCCAATGGGTATATGAATCGGGCCTGCTGGGTTTTGGCCTGATAACAGCGCTGCTGTTTTTTTTCGGTTATGTGCTGACATATATAATCCGTACCACCAATTCTTATCCGGTTACAACATTTTGCAAATGTTTGCTTGTTTATTACCTGGCCTGGCTGCTGCATTGCGGACTGACGGTGGGCTTTTTCTCCAATTACACCCTGTATCCATTTGCTTATACAATAGGCGGCATCAATGGATTGTTTCTGGCCCACCAGAAAAAGCAAACGGCGGGGCCGGTAACATCCGAAAAGGGGCGTGATGGAAAAGCCTTTTGGACACGTAATTTCAAACAATAAAATTATGCTGCTGGAATCGACCCTTACCCAAGAAACGATCGTTGTTTCAGACCATCGCCAAGCCGTCCAGCTCCCGGATGCACCGGCGTTTCTCATTGTTCTCATGGGCTCTCTGGGTGATGTTACCCGGGGCTTGTGTCTGCTTCCCCAACTCAAGCGAAGCTACCCGAACGGTAGGATTACCTGGCTGATCGAGCCCAGATGGGCGGAGCTGGTTTCAGCGCACCCCTTGATTGATACGGTTATTGTTTTTGACCGACCGAATTGGTGGCGGGGCGGATTGGCAAATGTCCGGCAACAGCTCCGGAAAGGCCGGTTCGATTGTGTTCTGGATCTTCAGCGCCATTTTAAAAGCGGCTTGTTTTCCTTTTTTACCCGCGCCCCCCTGCGGATCGGCTTTCACCCCAAAAATGCCAAGGAAGGAAACCGCCTTTTTAATACCACCAATATTCCGGAAAGAGAAAAAGCTTATCCCAAAATCAAACATTACCTGGCTTTTCTGGACTGTCTGGGGATACCGCAGCCTGCCATACTCGATTTCGGTTTGCCGAATCCGGAACTTAAAAAAATTGCCCTTCCCCTGGTTGAAGAGGTAAGGCGACCTTTTATGGCCGTTGTCCTGGGATCGAGCTGGCCCACAAAAGAGTGGCCGTATGACCGATATCGGGAATTGCTTGCAGACATCTCGACAACTACTGATTTTTCAATTGTTCTGGTGGATGAGCCTTCAAAACGGGCGCTGGCCGATACGCTTTCACAGACGTTGGATCCCGCCCGCCTGACCAATCTGGTGGGAAAAACCTCGGTTCTGGAACTGACCGCTGTTTTGAAGGAAGCAGATCTTGCGGTGGGCCCGGATTGTGGTCCGGGGCATATTGCCGCCGCTGTAGAAACCCCCTATGTATCGCTGTTCGGACCGACCGATCCTGTCCGCACCGCTCCCTGTGGGAACGAACATCTGGTGGTCAAAAAAAATATTCCTTGCGCACCCTGCTATAAACGTTACTGCGCACGAAAAGACACGCTGTGTATGCATTCCATCACCGTCGACGATGTTCAAGCAAAAATTGAGCAGGCGATAAAACAGAGACGCCCACAGCCAACCCCCGCAAAAAAAACGCCCGGTTCGTAACTGCGGCGTCAGCCTCTTTCTGATAGAAGGCATTGATAAAACTGAAGAATTTTCTCCGCTTGATTTGGTAAAGAAAACCGTTTTCGGGCCCGGAAAAGCGCCCATTGAGAAAACGCCCGCTGTTTTTCCGGACAATCCAACAGTTTTTTCAGAGCCCCGGCAAACGATTCCGAATCGGGTTCCACCAAATAACCGTTCTTTCCGTCATCAATGAGTTCCGGCAAAAACCCCCGGCGGGACGCAATGACCGGGACGGCGGAAGCCATCGCCTCCCGAACCGTCCGACAGGTCTTGTCGGTGCCGGCCATCGGATAAAGCAGAACCTGCATGCGCCTGTACGCCTCCACCAAATCGTCGCCCCGGCAGTATCCTGCCCGGATAACAGTCTCAGACAGCCCCAGGCGTTGTACCGGTTCTTCCACCACCTTCTTATAAGCGCCCGCCCGGCCATGCCCGACCAAAAACAATTTCAGCCGGGGGTATGCAGAATGCAATTGAAAAACGGCTTCTAAAGGAATGTCCAGCCGTCGGGTGCTGCGGATACGGCTGACCACCCCGGCTACGAAACAATTGTCCCCGCCGGAGACATCCAGACGCCTGGCATCGCTCTTTTCCGGAAGCAGCCGATCCGGAGAAAATCGATCCAGATCAACCCCCGGCTCAGCCACGGCTATTTTTCCCGATGGAAATCCGGCATCAAGGGCAGATTCCCTGGCCGCTTTGCCCACCACCACAAGGCCATCGGTTGCTCGGCGATAACACCATCGAGAACGCCAGTCCCGGCCCAACTTTTCCGGATTATAGACCGAGCGCACCAGCCGAAACGAGTCTTGCTGTTTTCGTCGGGCAAGTCCGGCCAGCAGATGGGCATTCCGCATATGACAATGAACAACATCCGGCTTTTGCGCCAAAAGAATACGCCGCATCACCGCCATGTCCCCCCTGGTGCGAGCAATACGCCAGTGTTTGGTCATTTCCGGTATGGCGATAACCCGGCGCAAACCTTTCTGGCGGGCATTAAACGCCACCCCCGATACAGCACGATTCTCCGACGGCGTTTTGCCGCAGATAATCGTTACCTCCCGGCCCAACCGGCTTTGAGCCAAAGCCAAATCAATGACCAGCTCCGACCTTTCCGTCCATTTCCAGTTGCTTAAACAATGAATAATTTTCATCAGTTCTTTTGTATTCGCGGGCACTTTTTTCGATTGGCTTCATCTTTCCTGTGCCAGCAACCATATTTTTTTTCCGGAGAAAGAACAACCTTTTTCGACGTTTTGCCAAAACCATTTTTTGAATTACGGCTGTTGCCCGTCTCCGGATTCCAAAAAGAAAACGCCGTCATGTTGACAACTTATCGAAGAACATGTATTACCTGTTTTGTTTATCCCCATTTGCAAATCAGGGCATTACACTCCTGGTCGACAGGGAGCGCCAAATGAGACGCACGCTCGACAGAATGAAGCAGAAATATTATCGCTGTATCGGATATAACGCCAAAACAATCAATAACCTGCCGTTTAAGTGCGATCCGGATCATGTACGATTCTGGCGCCGGATGAGCAACGGTCGCTGGGAACCGGATACCCTTCATATTTTATCGGAATATTTAACCCCGGAATCGGTTTTCTATGATATCGGAGCCTGGATCGGCCCGACAGTTCTCTATGCCTCCACCTGCTGCCGGAAAATCTATTGCTTTGAGCCGGATTACGTGGCTTACCAGTATCTTTTATGGAATCTGCGCCTGAATCGCCGCTTTACTGTAATCCCCTTCAACCTGGCGTTAGGTGCCAGAAATGAAATTCGAACCATGTCCAGTTTCGGGAAAGAAACCGGTGACAGTCAATCCAGCCTGTTGCATCCAAACGGTGATGCCGGTCTGACGGTGCTGTCTCTGCGGCTGCATACCTGGGCGGATATTGTAAAACCGCAAAAAGCGGATTTTATGAAAATTGATATCGAAGGTGCGGAATTTGAACTGCTTCCGGATATTGCGGACTACCTCGACCAACATAAGCCCGTACTTTACCTGTCCACCCACGCCCACCTGTTGGAAAACCACCAGAAAAAAGAAAAAATGAAAACACTTGCTGCGATTGCGGAGCTATATGCCAAAAAAATGGACGAAAATCGGAAACCCATTCCGGTTGACGAATGGACAAGCCAGAAATCCCTGCAACAATCTCGATCATTTCTGCTGCATGATTGACCGAAAAAATTTTTGAACCTCACTTTTCGGAAAACAGAAACGACTCCCGGAAACAGCGGCCCAGCTTTTTCGCCCGTTGTTCCCAACTGTATTGTTCGGCTGTCTGAAAACAGTTGTTTGACAACATCTGATAATGATCAAAATCCCGGTAAATGGCGTCGATCGTTTTTGCCCACGCTTGCGGCCGGTTTTTTATCAGAAAACCGTTATAATTGTCCTTTATTATAAAATCGGTTGCCTGTAAATCCGGATAAAGCACCGGAATACCGGCGGAAAGATATTCCAAAGCCTTTAGCGGCGAACAAATCACATTACGTTTATTATGCACCAGGGGGCAACAGCCGATATCAATCCTTTCTTTCAGACGGTCAACCTCCTTTTGGTTCAACCAGGGCAACAGCTGTATCCTGTTTTTGACCTGAAACGCTTCGGCCAGCCGGTTTACATATTCTTCTTCTTCCCCTGTTCGAACCCCGGCCAGAATAAGGCTGACGACCGGATTGGCGGTTTTTCCCAGCGCGCTGATCAACAGTTCTAAATCGTAATTGCGACTGGATATCGTACCGATATATCCCAGTGTATACTGAAACCGGGAGCGGGATACCCTGGGCCGCGGCCGAATACCCGAAACGGCCGTTACCACTCTTTGGAAAGGATAGTGCTGTTCGTACAATAATTTTTGATGTTCTGTCAGACAAATGATCATGTCTACCTGCGGGCAGTACCGACGCTCCTGCTGGGATTGTTTTTTCCGGCGGGCGGCAATTTCCGGGGGGAATAAGCGTAAGTCCGTAAAAAAATCGTGAGATTCAAATACAACCCGGCATTTTTTCAACCGCCTGAGTAAAAGCGCAAAAGGCAAAAAGGTCAAATCCCGGGTTATCAAAACATCCAGGTTCCGGGGCAAAAGATAAAAAAACCCCATCGCACAAACCATCCAATGAAAGCGACGAAAGGGACCGGCCGGCAAGAGATGAATCGGCAGTTTTTCTTCAATGCCAAACTGATTTAGCAGAACCTTATGAACCGGCTCTTTGGTGTTGGCCACCGTAATAAGTTCAAAATCGGTATCATTTTGATAAAACCCCAGCGCATTAAAGGTGACAAAGATAACTCCCGGCGACTGATTGGGCCAGCGTCTTTGATAAAAGTATTTAACCCGCATAATATATCTTTTTCATTTTACAGATCAACCGGATTATCCCGGGTTTTCAGCCATTGCCGGAACGCTTCTGCCGCCGGTGGCGGCATGTTTTGCAGCAGGCGGCGTTTGTCTTTCTGCCAGCGTCGCCGGGTAATACGGCGATTAACCCCCCAACCGTCACTGGGGAGTAAAATCAGCCGATTTTCGGCGGTAACCACAAAATGGGCCAATTGCAGGCGATTATGAACAATTCGCCACGCATACAAACGGCACATGGAATCATAAAGCGCTTGAAACAAAATCTCCCGATTGCCATGGGTCAATTCACCTTCCCGGCCCAGCAATTCCGGCAATTTCTGCCCTTCCACCGGAGCGAACACAATAAACCCCGATCCCCTTTTTTCTCTCGCCAATACCAGCGGCCGGGGAACCGCAAATCCGGCTGTAAACATTGCCCAGCTCGTAAACCAGGTTTTCATCGCGGCCGACCGGAACAGGGGGCGCCTTTGTTTACCATATTCTTGAACCAGGTAGACCGCTCCTTTGTTTTCCATCCGCACGGCTGCCCGCCCGGATTTCCTGGCGGTCATCTGCCTGATGTTTTCCCTGCAACCCGTTTTATAAGCCGCTATCACCGCTTTGGCTGTAGATAATGACAGGGCGCCTTTTCCGATCCAGTAACGGTGGTTGGGATCATCGTCAATGAAATGTACCAGGGATTCTTTTTTATACACCCGTTCCCGCAGATGACGCCAGCCTTTTTGATAAAACACCCGAACAGTATGTTCTTGAATTTTTCTCCAGATCGCTTCAGCAGAAAAATTTTGCAATTTTCCCGGCAGGCCGCTGACCAAAAATATTTTTTCCTCCCGTTTCAATTCCCGGCAAAAATCCGCCAAAGTACGTAAATTTTGCAAAATCTGCCGCTCGGAAAGCCTGCGGCAGATTTTTATATCTACCACGTCTACCAGAAAAAAGGTAAAATCGTTCCCGTTTTTGACGGTAAGAATGTTGCCGGAATGAAAATCGGAATGATAAAGATTGTTCTGCAAAACCGTAATCAGCAACCATCGCCACTGCTTCAAAAAAGCCTGTCGCAAAACCGGATCGTCTTTTACCCGCCGCCACTGTGTTCCAAAGCCGACGGCCCCGGGCAGCGCCCGGGAAACAAAAACACCCAGAAAAGGGGTCCAGGAGCAGAAAACCGGTTCAATAACCGGTACCTGTAAATCAAACAAGCGGCGGGTGATCTGATATTCTTTTTTGACTTTGGGCCGGACAGGCCCTTTGGCTTTGTCCAGCCAGCGCAAGGGATGGTCAAATTTGACAAAATAAGCGGGGCGGGAGGGTTCCTGTTTGGCGTAAACGCTAAAAACACTTCGTTTTGCGCGGTCTTTAACGGTGGTCGCTTGACACGAAGCACCTTTCAGAAAGGCCGCCACTTCGGGCGGTACTGCCGCCGTCCTGGGGTATTTCCGGGCACTGTCATATGGAAACTGATGAATCTGCATGCGGCCGAAAGTATCTGGATATCGTCGTCACAGCTTGTCAAAATTTACAATGCCGGCAATCGTTAAAAAAAGAACAGCCCCTTTATCTGTCCGCCTGTCGCATCCGGCCACGTATATTGTCAAACCGCTGTTTGATATCTTTTTCCACCAGGAGGCCAATCCACTGCTGTATCAATCCCTCCAGACGTCCCGGTTCCCCTTTTGTCGCACTCGATACCGCCGCGGCAGGAGGCTCCGCCGCAGTGGACAGACGGGCCTCGACATCGGCCAGGGCCTCTTGTAAATCCTTCCGGTCCGGCTCGGTTTCTAAAAGAAATCGATAAATTTCAGCGCTTTTTTCGAGATACCCCTGCCGCGCGCAAAGCCTGGCCATCGAAACCGTATAAAAAAAGGCCTCTCGTATCATCAGTCTTCTCCACTGCCGTTAGTAAATTTATAGACCACATCGGTTCGGTAAACCAGCCCGAACTCTGTGCGGGCTATATGTTCAAGATAGGTCCAGTCGTTCTTTAAGCGGCTGGTCTGTCGGCGCAAGCAACGGATATCTGCGTACTTGTTCTGGTTTTCTTCTTTCAAGGCCGCTTTTTCGGCTTGCAGCTCCCGATAGTCAATATATCCGTTCTGACTGAAAAAAACAACACCGACGAAGGCCAAAAGAAAAGCAATGGCCATCAGCAAAGCAAGTGTATGGGTTTTTTTCATTTTTTCGTCGACCCCCTGACCGGAAACGTCTGCAAAATGGTTTTTAACTCACCGCTGCCGAAAATATGCGAAAATATTCCGTAACAGAGGAGACCGGCCAATACGCTCGCAACAATCCCGCCAAGTAAACGGAAAAAACAATCCCCATCTTGTATACTATAACATGAAACCAGCCAGACCACCACCCCCATGAGGAAAGCGCAAAAAGCAGATCTGGCGAACGAACGACACAGCGCAGACATTCCCAGGGCACCCAGTTTCCGGCGCAGGGCCCACAGCAGAAGAACCAGGTTTACAATCGCAGCCAGGGAGGTGGCCAAAGCCAACCCGCCGTGTTGCAGGGGTTCCATTAAAACCAGGCTGAACAAAATATTAATCCCGGTGGCAATTACGGCTATCTCCACCGGGGTACGGGTATCAGACAGCGCATAAAAAGTAGAAACCACAATCCGCACCGCTGACACGGCCCATAGTCCGACTCCGTAACAAAGCAGAGCATACGCCGTGGCTTGCACGGCTGCCGGCTCGAATTTTCCATGCTGAAACAAAAGCGTTACCAGTGGTTCCCGAAGGACAATCAAACCGGTCATGGCCGGCAGCGCAATAAAAAAAATCAGTTTCAAAGAATATCGAAAGGTGTCCACCACCGCCGCCAAATCTCCCCTTGCAGCCTGCCGCGACAGACTTGGCAGAACGGCCATGGCACCGGATATGGCAAACACGCCCAGGGGGAACTGTACCAGCCGGTCGGCATAATACAAATAGGTTACACTGCCCTCCGGAAGCATGGTCGCCAGCATGCGGCCAATCAGAATATTCACCTGATAAACCGCGGCGCCAAAAACGGCCGGCACCATCAGAACACCGACCTTTTTCAAGGCGGGATGAAACAGCCCGACTTTTTGCCGAAGCCGCCACCCCGTTTTCAGTAAAACCGGTATCTGTAAAACCAATTGCAATATCCCGCCCGCCACGACGCCCCAGGCCAGGGCGACAACCCGCATGGTGCTGTTTTCGGAAAAAAAGGAAACGCCCCAAAGGGCACCGATCATGGCCACATTCAGCAGTACCGGTGCCAGCGCCGGAGCGGCAAAGTGCCCCAGGGCATTCAAAATCCCCATCGCCAAGGCAACCAGACAGACAAAAAACACATAGGGAAACATGATCCGGGTCAGATTGACGGTAAGCCCAAATTTTTCGGGATCGTCCAGATACCCGTATCCAATAATATGGATAATGGCCGGAGAAAAAACAATCCCGGCCAACACCACCATTACCAGTATAATGGACAGAAGCCGCAGGGCGGCCCCGGCCATGGCCAAAGCTTCCGCCCGCCCGTGCTTTTCCATCTGCTCAGTAAAAACCGGGACAAAAGCAATGGTCAAAGAACCTTCGGCAAACAAACGGCGCAGCAGATTGGGAATGGTAAAGGCCACAAAAAAGGCATCAGACACCAAGCCGGCGCCAAGAAAGGCCGCCAGAACCATATCCCGGATATATCCAAAAATTCGGCTGAGGAGCGTAGCGGAACCGATCACCCCGGCGGCTCTGGTTGCACGAACTTTTTCGTCCATGACTTAAATCCTGCCCAAAAACCCCTCAATGAAGCACGGCCCTTTGCAAAAAACGATTTGGCTCCCTTGGGATCAAGTAAGTATTTCGCTCACAAACCGGCCGAGACCAAAGGCCGTCTGGCGGCCAACGTGCAGTTGTTCAGACAAGTGAATAAGCGGCAAAAAGGGTGTCAGATGACCCTTATAAACCACCGAGCCGGTGAGGCCCCCCTGCAAAAGAACTTTCTCCTGCCTGACGCCGGCGGTTTCCCGGTTCAACCGACGGAGTTTATCGGCGGCAATGGCAACGCGTTTGGCCTGCTCAATTAACCCTTTGTAATCCATCTCCGGTTCTCCCTCCCCGTAACAGGCAAACATGGTGGAAACCCGCCGCAGCATCATGCGAACCAGGGTCTGAAAAGAAAGAAAGGGCCCTGGCGTTTCTCCCGTTTTCAGCCGCAACGGGGTGGTAAACGCGATTTTTACAGCCATTTCCTGCGGCCCGGGCTGCGGACTGGCCGGTGCCAGCAAGGATTCCGGCTTCAACTTCCCTTCCGGAGAAAACCGCCCTTGCCGATAAACCATCTGATCCCCGCTGGTAACGCTTTTTATATCCAATGGAGACCGGGGCCGCCCGATACCGGCCCTCCCCATGGCCTCCACCGCCCGTATAAAACAATCAACCGCCTCCAGGGCTTTGCCAAACAGAACGATCTGAAAGTCAAATGGCGCGCCGGCCGGAAAATCGATTTCCAAGGTAGACGGCGGTTCAAATATAAACGGACGGGGCGGAGAGGACAGGGGAAATCTGCCTGCTTTCACAACGGCGGCGGGCATTTCAAAAAACAGACTGTAAATACAGTTTACCGTCTGACGGCAGGTATCGCAACGGGCGGATTTATAAAAACAAGCCGCACGTTTTAAATGACGGCCAAACAAATTGCGAAAAACAGCGCCTTTATAATAAGGCAAAAGTGTCTGGCGCACCAGATTACAGGTAAATTTGTATTTCGCGTAGTGCATGATTCCTTCGCCTTATAAGGCTGCCTGAAAGCTGAATAATTTGAACTTATCGCACCCTCCGGCAACAGTCAAGCGGGATTCTCGGCGCTTTTTCCGTTAACGCAGAGAGACAGACGAGGTGATCTTTTTGCTTGACAACCGTTTTCCAAAAATGGCCTATTAAAAACCGGCTACAAAAACAGCTGTCATCACTTTACGAAAAAGGCTTCACGGCTATTGCAGAAAACAAGGACGCGAAACATGGCCAAAAAATTACTGGGACTCGTTGGATCCTACCGGAAACGCGGCAACTCGGAAGTTGTCACCAAAGCCGTAGCTCAAAAGATGGGCGCGGGCTGGCATCTTTCGCTGATCCGGCTGCCGCTTTTAGATATAAAACCCTGCCGGGGATGTTATGCCTGCCTGATTCCGGACAAAAACTGCCTTATCGAAGACGATATGGTCTGGCTGCTGGAGCAAATCAAGCAGGCGGAAGCGGTCATCATGGCGGCCCCGAATTATGTACTGGGCCCGGTGGGAATCGTAAAAATGCTGGCAGACCGGGTTTTACAGGCAGCAGCCTACCATTCTGCTTTTGAAAATATTCCCACGGCCGCGCTGCTTACTTTGGGGCTGCCAAAATACAACGGACTGGCCCAGACAGCGCTCTGCGCACAAACGGCCGTCCTCGGTCTGAACGTGGTCTGTGCAAAAAGTTTTCTGGGCACCCATCCCGGAGAGGCAGCACTGGTGGAAGGGTTTGACGCCGCGATAAGTGAAGTGGCCCGGGCACTCACCGCTTTGCAAACGGGAAAGCGGTGTGGTGTCGATCAATGCCCCTACTGTTTATCCGATCTTTTTCGTCCTCACTCCGAGGGCGGCCTGGAATGTGCCGTATGCAAATCGCTGTTTACCCAAAACGGAGCCGCGGTTCATGGTTATTATCACGATCCGGAATTCACCAAAGAAGGTCAGATGAGACATTTGGACTGGTTGTTAGGGAAAAAACACGAATATATGGATGAATTCAAGAACCGCCTGAAATCCGTCCGGGAAAGCTACCGGGAAGGAGACTGGCTGGTGCCGCCAAGCGGTTCTCCGTAGGGTAAAATTTGGGAATTCAAGGGGCTGTTTTCCCAGCCCCTTGAATTCTATTGCGTTTAGAGAAGACTTTCACTGCGCAAGCGGGAAAGAATTTCCGAGGTGGAGCGACTGCGATCCATGGTGTAAAAATGAAGCCCCGGTACACCGTGCTGCAAGAGTCCCCGGCACTGTTCCGTGGCCAGATCGATCCCGAAGTTCAGCACCGAGTCGGCGTCGGCCTCCTTAAGGCGCTCCAGTTCCCGGGTCAACCTGTCAGGCAGGGTCGCCCCGCATACGTTGGCCAGAATATTGGTCAATTTGACCGTATAGACCGGCATAATGCCGGGGATAATCGGGACGGTAATCCCGGCGGCGCGACATTTATCCACAAAGCGGTAAAACAGTTCATTGTCGTAACAATACTGGGTCACCACGTATTCAGCGCCATTGTCGATTTTGCGTTTCAAAAATCCGATATCCGCATCGAGGCTTTCCGCCTCAAGGTGACCTTCCGGATACCCGGCGCAGCCCAAAGTAAAATCGTACCGCTCCTTGATAAAAGCGATCATCTCCGAGGCATACTCGAAACTGTCGGGGTGGGGGGTAAACGACTTATCACGGGGTTTGTCCCCCCGGATAACAAACATGGTTTCAATTCCCAAACCATGATACTTGTCAAGCACATCGGTGATCTCTTCCGGGCCCAAGCCGTAACCGGCGATATAAGCGACCACCGGTAAATTTTTATCAGCAATCAAACTTTTTACTGTATCATAGGAACCTTCCCGGGTGGAGCCGCCGGCACCAAAAGTAACCGAAACATAATCCGGCCGGGATTCCACCAGCGTATCCACCACCGACGCAAAACCCGCCGCATCTTTTGGCGGAAAAAACTCAAACGAAATAACCGGAGCCGTCTTTTTTGCATATAAATCCGTAACCCGCATAGGATGTTTCCTCCTTTTGCCAAATAAATTTGTTTGTTTATGGCCCTAGCCACGGTACTTTCCATTGTATAAAAACAAAGTATCCGGCCACGCCTGAAAAACTTTACAAAAAAGGCTTTATGCTGTCAACCACACGATTGCTTTAAAAAATGGAGAATTTTCTATAGAAACAAAACTTCGCTCAGTTCTCACCTTGACATTTCTTATGCTTCAGCATATAATAAAAGAAATCCGGTAAGGAGAAATAGAGCCCATGACCGTGACCCAGCGACGGGCGTTTCCGCGAATAAGATGTGAGGTGCCGATTGTTTTTTCGGTGGATGAAGCCGATGATCAGTATATTGCCATAATGAAAAATTACAGTGAAGGCGGCTTTTATTTTGAAACCACCTGCACTTTAGCAGAAGAAGAAATCATTACCGCCAAAACAGACGATGAATCGATTTTGGACCCGGTTGCCTCCGGAACCTGGGCGTTTCGAAAAGCGGAGGTCCGCTGGTGTCTGGAAATCGCCGGCACCAGCCCCACCCTTTATGGATGCGGGGTTCAATACTTTTCCGGCTGATTGTTGCGGACAAAGCCAAGACCGGCACAATGCCGGGCTCTCATTCCGCCCCCGCTTCCCCAACATATGCCGCCTGCCCCTTTTCCGCTTTTGCCGCCCAACCAAAGCCGTCTCCGGAAAAAAGAGGTTCCCCGTCCTTCCCGCTTCGTTCCACTTCCCCGGTTCACCCGGAAAGCAACAAAATCCGCTGTCAAAAATCATTCTTACTGCCGAACCGATCCGCCAAAATTTACTTGAAAAGAAAGGTTCTGCTTGATAGGATTTTTCTGCAGGAAATGTTTTATTGTATGCAAGATTGAAATCAATAAAGCGTATCTACCGCTGCTTTTGCCATACGGTGTTCTACGAATGACCCTGAACTCCAAAGCCTTGGAAGTAAATTTGGCCTCCTCCCGTGTGGATGTCTCCATAGAGGAGCGCTACCTTGTTCTGCGCGATGTTATGGCCAAATATCAGGGCCTGACCAACCGGCTGGACACGTTTTTGAAAGAACTATCCCATCCTTACAAAAACTGGCAGTTTATTGTCCAGGAAGCCCGGACCTTCTCTCTTGACTACTTTCATCAGTTAAACCGCCATGAGCAGGGCGCAGAAGCGGCCGCTCTGTATATAAAAATTTTCGCCGGGGCGGTTAAAGCGGCCAAAAACGCCACGGTGAAGACCGATGCCGCGGACAACCTGCTGCTGTTTCTCGGCAGGATAATCAAAAACGGTACCCCCGAAAAATTTGCCGCCATAGCCGACAGCGCCTTTGCGGAAATCCGGAAAATGGCCGAAAATGATTTTTTTTTCTTTGTCAAAAGCTATTATCAGCTGAACACCATCGCCGGCGACTTCCTGGAAACGTTCACGGCCAAAGCTTCCGTCAATAAAGATTTTCAAGAACTCAATCAGTTGCTTTTAAAATACTACGACAGTGTTTATCGCTACTGGTTAAAAGAAAAAGACTGTCTTGCCTGGTTCAACAAAGAAATAAATCCCGGTGGCCATATTGATGCTTCCCTGAGCGTGTCCATCCGTACAATTCTGGACAAACTGTCCCACCGGGATATCCGCCGGTTATTAACCACGGTCAAACAGATCGCGGACAAATATGACAATCACTCCGCTACTACCACCCGCGAACTTCTGGCACTGCCAAATTATTCTTTCTTTGTTTCCGCCTACCGCCGCCTTCCGGAAAACCTGTATGCCGCTGCCGGCTCTGCCAACACGGGCAACCAGTGGAAACTGCTGTCCCTTTTTCTTATCCTGAGCACGCCCGGCTTATCCACCCTTCACGAAGAGTCCCTCCGGGAGATCAATTCCACACTGACCTACCTGATTTCCCGGGAAGACAGTAAAAAAAGCCGGGAACTGTTGAAACGGACCTTTAAAATCTTAAATGAGCAAAATACCCGTTTTCCGGCTACCGCCCTGAACTGCGTTCTCAATGTCGGCAAAAGTGTCTATAAAACCGACGACACCGAGTTGATCAACCATTTCATTGACCTGGTGATTGACCTGGGGTTCCATCCCCCCATGATCACCGGGGTGGACAATGACTGGAAAATTACCGCCAATCAAGCCCATCTGCAAAACATCCGCACCTGGCTGGAACTGGTGGAAATCACCCCCCAGAAATCATCCCGCCTGCTGTCCGCTTTAGTTATTTATCTGACCATCAGCGGTGTTTTCATCCGGGACACGGATCTTTTCCCCCGGGATATCACCGCGTTGCTGAACAGTGACATCGCCACGGTGTATTACCTGGTGAAACAACTGACCCGGCTGTTCCCCGTTTTTTTTAACGATATCGGCGCCGAAGGCAATCTGCGGGACATTTCCACTGAAATTGATGAGCTTTGTCAACGCAAAGATGTTTTGGTTCATTTTTTGCGGAAGCAGGGCCATGTCGAAGGCAGCAATCGCCTGGTGGCCTTCATGGAAAGCGCCGTCAACTTCTGGCTGACAAAAGACAAAACCCTTGTCCAGCCCTATCTTCCCCCGGAAATGTATGAGCGGGTCACCGAATCCGGCGAATATGTGGACGGTCTGCACACCATTTTTTCCCATTTTACCAAAAGCGGCCTGACCCTTCCCCGGGATCTGCTGAGTGCCGATCAGGAATCCATCGAGCGTTTATGCCGGGAGGTGGAAGATGTTTCGGACACCGATCGGCGCCGGGCGGCCCTGGCAGTGGCCTATTACAAACTCCTGCATCAGAAATACACCACCGGTTTTGTGGAAATTGAAAGTTACATCGACCAGCTCAACACCGCGGACTTCCCGGATATCAATCTGCTCAAATCCGCTCTGGCGGAAACAGGGCCCAAAAAAAAGGCCGACCAGCTGCTGGAATATCTGGCCCGGTTAAAAGCGCTTATCCTTTCCGACCAGGAGTTTGAAATCCAGCAAAACATCTATGAAAAACGGCATATTACTGTTGATATTCCTTCCATGTACGGCAGTTACCGGGAAACCAAGTTCGACGCCCTGGGTCTGACTTTCCGACTGGAAGCTTTGATCAACACCCTGTTCGAAGAAATTGTAGACACCCTGGATTTAAGCCTGATTACCAAAACCACTTTTTTCCAGATTTACAACGGTCTTAAACTGTTTGTCAAAGCTCTCTCCCTGGACGGCTTTTCTACCAAGGAAATCGGTCTCCAACTGGACCTGATGTCCCAGGCCCTGAGAACACCGGGATTTTCGTTCCCCCAGTATCTGGATATTTTTAAAAGCTTTGCCAAGGCGGTAAAAAACATCATTAAGGACCATTTTCACAATCTGCATGAACAAAATATATCCAAAATCCTGCCCCGTCTGCCCAAATCCGCTATCCTGCCCAAATACCTTCCGGATGAAGATCAGCCCGGCTTCCGTATTGACAAGGAAAAATTCGTGCACCGGGTTTCGGAGATTTTTTTCCGGGAAAAAATTGCCCTCTCCCTGGGGCTGGCCCAGCTGGACCTTTTCTTAAGCCGCATATTGAACGTTCTCTTTCACCAGGCCAATACTCTGCCCAAAGAACGACTGGAACGACTTCTCAACTATGATCCCGCCCGGACGATTGCAGATATCGACGAACATGAAACCAAACGATACGGGATTCTCCATCTGGGCAACAAGGGGTTAAACCTGATTAACCTGAAACGGTGCGGCTGCCCCACCCCCGCCGGATTTATCATTACCACGGAAGTTTTTCGCTGCCGGGAGATCATTGACAATTACCCGCCGGCAGAAGAAATTTTCAGGCAGCAGTTGACCGAACACTTGCAGGCCCTGGAAAAAAAGACCCGGAAAGTTTTTGGGAACCCGAAAAACCCGCTTTTGCTGTCGGTTCGCAGCGGCGCTTCCATATCCCAACCCGGGATGATGGACACCATTCTCAATGTCGGTATTAATGAAGAAATTGCCCGGGGGTTGGCCGAATTGACGCAAAATTCCTGGTTTGCCTGGGACAACTATCGTCGTTTTCTCCAGTGTTACGGTATGGCCCACGGCCTCAACCGGGATGATTTTGATGCCCTGATGCGTGATCACAAACAGAGAGGGGGCGTTCAACTGAAAAAAGAGTTCACCGGCCGGCAGATGGAAGCGCTGGCGCGGGATTACAAAGAATGCATTGAATCGGCCGGAATTGCGGTTATCGAAAACCCCCTGGAGCAATTGTATGTAACCATCAAAAATGTTTTTGACTCCTGGTATTCCCAGAAAGCGGAAACCTACCGGAAAATTGTCGGCATTTCCGATGATTGGGGAACTGCGGTAACGGTGCAAAGAATGGTTTATGGCAATCTTTCCCGGCAGTCCGGCAGCGGCGTGTTTTTTACCCACAGCCCGCGATTGTCCAGAGATACCCTTCGTTTGTGGGGAGATTTTACGGTGGGCAATCAGGGAGAGGATGTGGTGGCCGGGTTGGTAACGACCCTGCCCATCTCCGTCAAGCAGAAAGAAACGGAACAGCGCAAAACCGACATTACCCTGGAAACCCATTATCCCCAGATATACAATGCCCTGAAAAAATGGGTCAGCCATTTGATATACGATCATGGCTGGAGCCCCCAGGAAATCGAGTTCACTTTTGAGGGATCGCTGGAGCAAGATCTGTACCTGCTGCAAACCCGGGACATGACCATCCGGGAAAGCAAAAGCATCTCCATTTTCGATCCCGAGGATGTCCTGGACAGTGAAAAATTTCTGGGGCAGGGAATCGGAGTCAGCGGTGGTGCACTGAGCGGCCGTATTGTCTTCTCTCTGGAAGAAATTGACAAATGGGCCATGGTGGAACCGGACACCTATTTAATCATGGTTCGCCGCGACACCGTGCCCGATGACATCCGGGAAATTTCCGCTACCGACGGTCTTCTCACGGCCCGCGGCGGGCTTTCTTCTCATGCTGCCGTATTGGCCCATCGCCTGGGAAAGACCTGCGTAGTGGGCTGCGGCAGCCTGATTTGCAACGAAGAAGAAAAAACCTGCCGTTTTAACCAGGTCGTGCTTAAATCCGGCGATTACATAAGTATTGACGGATCCACCGGATCGGTATATCAAGGGTTTTTACACATCAAAAAAATCGACAACCCTGTCTAACCGCGAAAACAGAAAGTAAGAAAAATTTCAGCGAAAAAGCGTTAAGGGAGTAAAAATGTCAGACCCAACCACAACCACCAAAATCGGTATCAACGGTATCGGCAGAATCGGCAAGCTTACCTTATGGCACCATGTCGGGCGCAAATATTTCAAGGAAATCGTCGTCAACACCGGCCGCGAAGTCGGCACCGCCTTAGCAGACATGGCCCATTATCTTGAACGGGACTCTACCTATGGAGCACTGGAGCGGTTTTTACACGGCTGTAAAGCCGGCCCGGCCATCACCCGCGTAGATGAGCAGGCCGGCGAGATGGAAATAAACGGGGTCACTGTCCGGTTTCTGCGATCCGCCAGAAATCCGGCGGAAATCAATTGGAGTGAACAGGGGGTTCGACTGGTTGTTGACACCACGGGAGTTTACATTGATCCTACCCGACCGGCGGACGACAAAAAAGGTTCGGTCCGCGGCCACCTGGAAGCGGGCGCGGAAAAAGTGGTTGTATCCGCACCTTTTAAGATTCAAGATGACCGCAAATCCATGCCGGAAGACGCCGTAACCACTGTTATGGGCATTAATGACAGCGACTATGACCCACGGACCCATCGAATCGTGTCTAATGCCTCCTGTACGACCACCTGCCTGGCCCACATGATCAAACCGTTGCTGGATCATTTCGGGTCGCAAAAAATTCTTTCCGCCTCCATGGCTACCGTTCACGCCGCCACCGCCAGCCAGGAGGTTCTGGACAGACCGCCCAAAACGGGCAAAACCGATCTGCGGAAAAACCGCAGCGTTTATAACAATATTATTCTGACCACCACTGGTGCCGCCCGGGCACTCCGCCTGGTGATCCCTGAAATGCAGCGTATCGGCTTTATCGCGGAGTCGGTGCGCGTGCCGGTCACCGCCGGCTCTCTGATTATACTGGTCTTAAACATCCAGGAGGAAATCGCCGGCGATCCCATCCGTCGGGAACGAATCGCGGAGATATACACCCAGGCGGCTGCAGAAGACCCCCACGGCTATCTGCTGTACACGGAAAAGCAGAACATCTCGGCAGACATTGTCGGCACCCCCCGGGCCGCAGCCATTATCGAAGGCAGTGAAACCCACACCCGGACCGCCGAAGTTGCCATTGATCTGGCCCATGTGCCCGGCGTCCGGGAAACCTTGCTGCCGGATGCGGCCGAAACCATTGTGCGGGTGCCGGTGACCCAGACCGTCATTTACGGCTGGTACGACAATGAAATGGGAAGTTATGTAAACATGCTCGGTGACCGCTGTGTCTCCATCGCGGAAAGCCTTATGCCATAGCCCCTCGTCAACAGGCCGGATGGCGCTCTGTCTGCCTGCCGGACCACCGAAGAAAAAGCGTCTTGCAGAAAGACGCACAAGGCGGCGGTTGTGGTGCATTGGATACAAAAAACCGGGAAAGCGAGTCGCGGATTTCCGCTACCACTGCCAGACAAGACGACAATGATTGAAAAAAAGATCCTTGTGATTGATGACGAAGGCTCCCAGCGGGATATCATGGAACGCTTTATCCCCAAACTGGGGTATGCGGTCAAAACCGCCAGCTCGGCGGAAACCGCCCTGGAAATCTTGAAAACAGAATTTTTCCCATTAATTATCACTGATTTAAGCATGCCGGGGATGGACGGGCTGGAACTTTGCCAGCAGATAAAGAAATTCAACCACAACATTATTATTTACGCTCTTTCCGGTTATATCGCCTCCTTTGACGAGGAAAAACTGGAAGCCTGCGGTTTTGACGGATATTTGAGCAAACCGACCAATTCCCGGGTACTGAAACAGGCCATCGAAGGCGCTTTTGAGAGAATCAAAGCCATGCAGGAAAACGCCTGATCGAAAACACCTTTCAAACGGAAGTACTGCAGAGTGAAAAACTGCGGACGACGCTGCTGGCCGTCTTTTTTACCGCCGCCGCCGGCTGGATCTATTTTCTCGAAGTCGGCGACCTCCTGGTTTTTCCGGTTACCCGCGCCTACCAGCATATTCCGGTCCGGGTCTGGTTTGCCGGCTGCCTGCTGCTGGTGGGTTGCTATGAATTTGCCGTCAGCAGAGTATTTCAGGTTTTCCTGAAAAGCGGCCGCAACTTTCCCCGCCCGGGATTGTATATGAACGCCCTGGTGGAAACCAGCCTGCCGACGCTGATCATCTTTGTCATCTCCCGCTTCATAGGCATCTATGCCCTGTTTACACCCGCCGCCTTTTTGTATTTTGTGTTTATCGCCTTTTCCGCCTTGCGTCTCAATTACCGCCTGTGCCTCTTTACCGGCGCCGTGGCCGCCTTCGGGTACCTGCTCGTTTCCCTGCTTGTGCGGTCACAAAATCCCGCTTCCGTCCCGGGCAATCCGCTTTTCTCTACCACCATAATCGTCAACAAATCCATGATGATGCTGGTGGTCGGGTCTGTAACCGCGTTTGTTGCCTACCAGATTAAAAAACGAATTTTCAACTCTTACCGGACCACGGAGGAACGCAACCGGATCGAAAAAATGTTCGGCCAGCACGTGTCCTCGGCGGTGGTGGAGCGACTGCTGCGCCAATCCCGGGCAAAAGAGAGCGAACTGCGCCGCGTCTGTGTCATGTTCCTGGACATCCGCAATTTTACCGCCTTTGCCGACCGGAACACCCCGCAGGCGGTAGTGGACTACTTGAACAAACTGTTCCCCTTTATGATCGAAATCATCAATAAGCACCACGGCATTATCAATAAATTTCTGGGAGACGGCTTTATGGCGGTTTTCGGCGCCCCCTTTTCCGATGAACAGGACAGCAGCAACGCGGTCCGGTCCGCCCTGGCGATTATCGAAAGGGTCAATCACGAGATGGGCGACGGCCGGATACCGCCGACCCGGGTCGGTATCGGCCTGCACACCGGCGAAGCGATCACCGGCAATATCGGCTCCAGTCTGCGGCGGGAATATACCATTATCGGGGATGTGGTCAATCTGGCCGCCCGCATCGAAAGCCTGAACAAGCACTTTGATTCGCAACTGCTGATTTCCGAAGCCGTGTGGAATGAAGTCAAGCAGGACGGCTACCCGGTTCAGGGCCTGGGACCGGTCGCAATACGGGGACGGCAGGAGGCCATCCCTCTTTACCAGTTGTGCTGAAATATCCCGGCAAACCAAAAACTGCCGCTGGAGGCCGGTTCTGCACCCGCAATTATTCCACGGTTTTGAATTTTTCCGCGGGCGCCCCGCAGACCGGGCATTTGTCCGGAATTTTTTTGTGGGTCACATAACCGCAGACCTGGCAGACATGATAGGCGTTGACCTTATCCTTGATAACGTCCATCATGGCCCGTTCGTACAGTTTGGCGTGATAGGTTTCCGCGTCCCGGGCGTAGGTAAAAACCTGGGCCGCCGCGGTCTCGCCCTCTTCCTCGGCGTCTTTGATAAAGGCCGGATAGACGTTTTCGCTGACCGACTGTTCCCGCTGAAAGGATTTTTCCAGGTTGGTGTCGGTATCCTTGACGATCAAATCTTTGGCCAGGTTTAAATGCCGGGTGGCATGAACCCGCTCGGCCTCGGCAATGGCCCGGAACAGCAGCGCGACCTGGGGAACCGCTTCTTCCTCGGCTTTTTCCGCATAGGCCAGCAGCCGGAAATAGGCTTTGGCTTCTCCGATAAAGGCGTCATAAACATTTTTCTGGGTTTTTTCTTTCATGAGTGATCCTTTCCCCGCTTTTCCCAAAATTCGTTCGGGCGGAAAAATACCTGTTTTTCCCGCTCTTGTTTCTACCATGCCTTGAATCGCGGGGTTTGAAAAGATTTTTCTGCGCCCGGACAAAAATTTTGCGAATGTAGAATTTTTCTTGACAGCCCAATCAAATGCCAATATGATAGAAAGGCGGTAAATACAAACCGAGAAAGGGACAGGGAGAGAGGCGGCACCCCTCGAACCACGTTGTTTTGATCTGATTTGCCTGATGTATTCCAACCCATGCGTGCGACCTCGTCCGGCTTCCGGGGAACAAACCTTTTTTTCCTTCCAAAGGGAGACAGTCATGACAATTCAGACTGACGTCGTAGTGGTGGGCTCGGGCCCGGGCGGGGCTACCGTGGCCCGGGAAATGGCCGAACAGGGCCGGGAGGTGGTGCTTCTCGAACGCGGTCAATGGCACCAGTGGCCGGTGGGACGGTTTGCCTCCCTGATAACCATCAACAAGCTGGTCCGGCCCAAAGGCGGCGGGTTGATGTCCCGCGGCATTACCGTTGGGGGTTCTTCGGTCGTTTTTAACGGCAACGCTTATGATCCACCCCCATGGCTTCATACGGAGCTGGGCATTGACCTTTCCCGGGAAACAGCCGAAACCAAAAAAGAACTGCGGATCGCCCCCCTGCCGGAAGACTTCCACCGGGACTGGACCTGCACCCACCGCCTGGTGGAAGCCGCCGGTGAAGAGGGCATCAATCTGGTACCGCAGCAGAAATTTATCAATCCGGAAATATGCGACGCCACCTGCGATGACTGCATGCTGGGCTGCCGGCGCCGGGCGAAGTGGACGGCCAGAAATTACGTGGAAGAGGCCCGGGAAAAAGGCGCCCGGGTATTTACGAAAGCGGCGGTAAAAGAGGTTATCGTTGAAAACGGCCGGGCAGGCGGGGTAACCCTCGCCGGCGGCGGGCCGGTGGAGGAAGTCCGGGCGGAAAAGACGGTGATTGCCGCCGGCGGCATCGGCACTCCGGCCATCCTGTTGCGCAGCGGCATTAAAAACGCCGGCCAGGGCTTTTTTATCGACCCCATGAACGTGGTCTATGCCGTGGGAAAATATCCCGGCCCGAAGAACGAAATGACTTTCAGCTTCGCCTCGGAAGAATTTGTAGAGCAGGACGGCTATCTGGTGGGCACCCTTGGCTCCCTGCCGGTTTTCAGCAACAAGCTTATGCGCCTGGCCAAATCCGCCGGCCTGCACGCCGTCAGTGGAAAGCTGCCCCGGGTTATGGGCATGTTTACCAAGATCGGAGATTCTCCCGGCGGGGCCATTGATATCCGGGAACGCATCACCAAAACCTATCTTCCGGAAGACGAAGAAAAATTTCGCAAAGGCACCGAAGCCTGTCAAAAAATCCTGACCCGGGCCGGGGCCGATCCGGACAGCTTCATGGTGCAGCACAACGTCGGAGGGCATCCCGGCGGTACCGCCGCCATCGGCAGAGTTGTCAGTCCGCAATTGGAAACCTACGCGATTCAAAATCTCTTTGTCTGTGACGCTTCGGTCTTTCCCCGTTCACCGGGCAGGCCGCCGACCCTGACCATTATCTCGCTGGCCAAACATTTGGCCAAAACCCTTTAACTGCTGGACAACACACGCCATGTTCTTCCCTGCCGCTTCAGCGTCCAAGCCCGCTCTTCCAGCCTCCGGAAAACTGCGGGCGGAAGATTTGCCGCCGCTGTATTTTATGCAGGGGATCTATGACCGGATTCTGTTGATCGAAAAAATCCTGGGCATCAAAAGCGATGGCCCCCCCAACCGGGCCCGGACCCTGCGCCGGCTCTGGATGATCCGCAGTCTGGCCAAAATGCTCCGGCCTCTGCCTTTGCCCCGGCGTCATAACAGTTCTTTTGCCTACTTTCTCCGCAATCAGATCGAATGGTTTGCCAGTCACTCCATGACCCCGGAGGTCTGGCACGCCTTTCTGCCCGGCATGGCGGCCTTCAAAAAAATATTGTCCCAGGCGGTGCTTGACCCGGAAAACCGCGACAAGCCCGTGGTCTGGATGGAGTGGTGCCTTTCGCCGGACCTGATTTTCGCCTTCGAGGCCCTGCCGATCATCCCCGAGACCCTGGTGGCCGTTCCGCTGCTGATGATGGGCCTGGAGCCCAATGAACTGTTGATCGACCATGCCGAACAGGCCGGGGTTCCCCAGGAATACTGTTCCGCCGCCCGCAATGCCATCGGCTCCTGCCTGACCCGGCAGTACCCCCAGCCCTCCTGCATGGTCACGGTTTCTCATCCCTGCGACAGCATGATCTCCTCCTACCAGACCATCCAGTACCTCACCGGCGCGCCCACCTACCGGCTGGATACCCCTTACTGGGACGACCGGCGATCCCTGGATTACTATGCCCGAGACATGTGGAGTCTGATCGCCTTTCTGGAAAAGCAGCTTGACCGCCGGCTGGATTTTGACCGCCTGCGATCCATCCTGGAGGAGGTCAATCAAACCAACCAATTGTTGACGGAAGTCAATGAGATGTATCGAGCCGCGCCCTGCCCCGGTTCCGGCTTTGTCTTTCCCCTGACCTGGCTGGTCCGGGAAGGGGGCCGGGGACTGCCGGAAGTAACGGAAATGGCGCGCCGGCTGCACCGCCTGATGCGCAAACGGCTGCAAAAGGGAAAAAGCGCGGCCACAAAAGAAAAAATCCGGGTCATCTGGTTTGACGTGCCGGTGGGCTTTTACAATCTCATCGTCTGGATGGAGGAAACCTTCGGGGCGGCGGTGGTTATTGACCTGGTCGGCTACGTGGACACGCCCCAGATTGACACTTCCTCTCCGGAATCCATGGTTCGCGGACTGGCGGCGTCTTATATGAACCTGACCATGGCCCGCCAATTTCACGGCACCATTGACCTGTTTCACCGGGATGTACGCCGCATTTGCAAAGAGTATAACGGCGACTGCTTTATTTACGCCGGCCACGCGGGCTGCAAACACGGCTGGGCCAGCGTCCGGCTGCTTAAAGAAGAAATGAAGCGTATCGGCATGCCGCTGCTGATATTGACCTCGGATATCTTCGACATCCGTCTGACCAATGAACAGCAGTTGAAGGCACAGATTGAGGAGTTCTTTATCACCAACCGGCTGATCTGACCATGAGTGTTTTGAAAGAACTGCAAGAGATTGCGGCCACGCCCGACAACCGGTATCTGCAGGAACACCGGTCCGCGGGCGGAAAAATTATCGGTCTGTTCTGCTCCTATGTTCCCGAAGAGCTGATCCTGGCCGCCGGCATGGTACCGTTTCGCATGCGGGCCACAGGCTCGAGCAAAACCACCCTGGGAGACACCTGGTTCTCCAGTTTCAACTGTTCCTACACCCGGCACTTGTTCGACCTGGCCCTGGAAAACCGCTTTTCTTTTCTGGACGGGCTGATCTTTATCAACGCCTGTGACCATCTGCGGCGCATGTATGACAACTGGCAAGCGGCCCTGGAGCATCCTTCCTGGCTCCATTTTCTGGCCGTGCCGCACAAAACCTCCGAAGGCGCCGCCGACTGGTATCGCCAGGAACTGGCCGTCTGCAAGGCCTCGCTGGAAGAGCATTTCCAGGTGACCATCGCCGAGCAGGACCTGTGGGACGCCATCCGCCTCAGCAACCGCTTGCGCCGGCTGCTGGCGGAACTTTATGCCCTGCGGCAAAACGACGCTCCGCCGCTTACCGGGGCGGAAATGCTGGCGGTCATCCTGGCGGGAACCGCCCTTCCGCGCCGGCTTTTTATCGCCAAGCTGGAAGCCCTCCGGGAAGAAATTGCCGGGCGGAACGCTTACGGTGATCCACCCGCCGCCCGGCTGATGATTCAATCCGGATGCCTGGAAGAAACCGCGCATCTGGAGCAGATTGAAGGGCAGGGGGCGGCCATCGTGGATGATTCCCTCTGTCTGGGCCGCCGCTATTTCGATACGGAAGTGGTTGAACCGGACGAGAACGCTTCGGGCACAGCGCCAGATCCCCTGGACGCCCTGACCAGGCGCTACCTGCATCACCTTTCCTGCCCGCGTATGGGGGATGATTTTTACAACCGCCTGGCTTACACCCGAACCGCCGCCCGGGATTTCCGGCTGGACGGG
The DNA here is from genome assembly GCA_964632805.1 of uncultured Desulfobacterales bacterium. GTDB lineage: Bacteria > Desulfobacterota > Desulfobacteria > Desulfobacterales > Desulfosudaceae > CAZWCS01. The sequence continues at coordinate 9,083 of CAZWCS010000011.1, read as the reverse complement.
CTGATTTGCGAACGTCTGAAATTCTGCGATCTGTGGGGAGGAGAAGCCTTCATCCTGAAACAGGCGGCCAAAGAGATGGGACTGCCGGTACTTTATCTGGAACGGGAATTGTACGGCGGCGGAGCGGGCCAGCTGAAAACCCGGGTTCAGGCCTTTCTGGAAAGAGTGGGAAAATATTGATACCGGCCGGGAAAAGCCAATGAAAAACGCCGGGTGCTGTTTTGCCGGAGTCGATGTGGGCTCCCTGACCGCCGAAGCGCTGCTGCTCGACGAAGAGGGCTCCCTCCTGGCCACAACCATCCAGGGCGTTCGTCCACGGCCGGCCCAGTCCGCCGAAGAAGTCTATCAAGCGGTGCTGACCGCGGCCGGCTTGGCCAGAGAACAGATTGCCCGGTGTTTTACCACCGGCTACGGCCGGGACGCCATCCCCTTTTCCGACGGCAATATCAGCGAGATTTCCTGCCACGGCCGGGGCGCGCATCATCTTCTGCCCTCCATCCGAACCATCATCGACATCGGGGGGCAGGACTGCAAGGTGATCCGGGTGGATACCGAGGGGCTGCTGGAGGATTTTATCATGAACGACAAGTGCGCCGCCGGTACCGGCCGTTTTCTGGAGCTGATGGCGCGCACCCTGGGTATAGATATTTCGGAAATGGGCGGTTTGGCCGGAAAATCCCGCCGGCCCCTGACGCTGAGCTCCATCTGCACGATTTTTGCCGAAATCGAAGTAATGCAGCTACTGTATTCCGGGAAAAAGAAAAAACACATTGCCGCCGGTATTCACACCGCCCTGGCCCGGCGCATTAAAGCCCTGGCCGGCCGGGTGGGCCTTGCCGGGGAGGTCTGCATGACCGGCGGGGTTTCCAAAAACAGCGACATGATGGCCCTGCTGCAGCGGGAACTGGGCGTTGCCTTTCAGCCTCTGCCTTTGGACCCGCAACTGGTGGGGGCGCTGGGTGCGGCCTTGTTCGCCCGGGAAGCCTGGCAAAGCCGGGAGGCCCGCCACCGATGATTACCGCCGGCCTTGATATCGGGACCCGCACGGCCAAAGCGGTCCTTCTGGATGATGACCGGATTCTGGCATCCGCAGTCCGTCCGGTGGATGATGCCATCAACCGGATTTACCGCTCCCTCCTGGCGGCCGTCAGCCGGGAGGCGGGCATAGGCCGCCGCCGGATCAAAGGCACGGGGATTACCGGCTATGGCAGCCGCTATGTCAAGCGGCCGGATCGGCGGCTGGCCGGCCCGCTCTGTATCGCCCGGGCGGTGTATCACCTGTCCCCGGCGGTACGGACGGTGGTTGATATCGGCGGCCTGGTAAGCCGGGTAGTGCAAATGGCCGAAGACGGCCGGGTTGTCGATTATCTCGAAAACGACAAATGCGCTTCCGGCAGCGGACGCTTCCTGGAAATGATCGCCGAAGCGCTGGAAATTCCCCTGGAGCGCCTCGGCCCGGTTTCCCTCACCGCCGCCCGGCCGTTGACCCTTTCGAGCCAGTGCGTGGTATTTGCGGAAAGCGAAGTTATTTCCCATGTCAACGCAGCGGAAACCCCGGCGGACATACTCGCCGGCGTGCACCGGGCCATTGCCGAGCGGACCGCTTCCCTGGCGAAAAAAACGGCTCTGATTCCGCCGGTGGCGATTACCGGAGGCGTGGCCAAAAACACCGGCGTAATTTCCTGTCTCCGGCAATCGCTGGCTGTAAAATGTCAAAACCTGTCAATCGATCCGCAACTGATCAGCGGGCTGGGGGCCGCTCTGCTGGTCGGGGAAACAATCGGGGCCTGATGTTTTCGGTGGCCGGGCCGAAAACGGCTCATCCCCATCCGCCACTGAATTTCAATAGGCTTCCTCCAGTCTTTTCAGATTTTTCCTGGCTGTTTCGTATGCGGGCTGAAGCGCCAAGGCCTGTTTCAAACAAAGAATGGCTTTGGCCACCTCCCCCTTATTAAGAAACGCCGTGGCCAGAGAGTTGTAGGTCCGGTAGGAAGCGGGATTGATTTCCAGCGCTCTGCGGAAATATACAATTGCTTCCGCAATCTTTCCGGTGGTCAGCAGCGCATTGCCCAGATTGTGAAGCGCATTGGCGTTGGCGGGTTCAATACAAAGAGCGGTTTCGAGATGATGGACCGCCCGGACAAGCTCACGGTTTTTCATATAGGCGATGCCCAGATTGACATGCACGGCTGCAGCGGCCTCCGGGGTCTGTTCCAAAGCCAGATGAAAATGTTTGATGGCCTCCGGCAAGCGGCCGTTTTCCAGCAAAACGTCTCCGGCCCGTTTGTGAAAAATTCTCCCGGAAGGCATCACATCCAGGGTGTAGGCCAGCAAAGTATCGCTGTTTCGCCAGTTGCGAGCGTACGACCGGGCGCTCAGCGTCAGCGCGGCTATCAGCAGAACTCCCAGGGCCGCTGCAATCAGCCGACGCAGGCGGGCCGTTTTGATTGTTCTTTGCAGCAAGCTCCTTCCGCCCCAGACAATAAGAACAAAAATGCCGACGGCGCCCAGATAGGCATAGCGCTCCGAAAACAGTTCCTGCTTGCCCGCATCCATAAGAACGGCCGGTGCCATGACGACCAGAAACCATCCCCAACCGGCCACCAGAAAGGGATATCCTCTTTTGATGCCATAAACGACCCCGGCGGTAATCATGGTCAGAACCGCCGCCGACAGCAGAACCTGCCATCCGGACACCGGATGAGGCATGAGGTAGCGGTTGTGGTAGATTCCGGGCAGCAGAAAAAGCCGACCCAGATAAGCGCCATAGGAGACCAGCGCCGCCGGCAGAAGCGATATTTTCGTCCCCATTTGTACGGGTCCCACCGAAATTCTATAGAGACCGTCGAGCACCGCCAAAGCGCTTATACCAAACAAAGGCGCCTTTTCTTTAAGATAAAATCCGGTTTTCCAAAAACGCTGGTTTTCTGAAAAATCCGGGCGGTATGGCTGCGAACGGCTTGAACGATAGCGGGCCAGGGGCCAGTAATCAAGCAGAAGCAGCAAAAAAGGGAAAGCCACTACCCGGGGATGGGATAACATGGCCAGCAGAAACAGAAAAACAATAACGATATACGAAATCTTTGCGCGGGATTTTACATAATAGGAATAAACCACCAGCAAGGCGGTCAGGAAAAAAAGGTTCAGACCGCTTTCATGGTTCGCAAGCCAGACCACCGGGGCAACATTGATGGGATGGGCGGCAAACAGACCCGCCACCATGGCACTGGGCCAGAAATTTCCGCTGGCCCGGCGAAAAAACCAGAACAAAAGCAGCGTACTGGCGAGGTGTAGAAACAGATTGACCAGATGTCTGTTTCCGGGATCGGGCCCAAACAGTTCCATCACCAGCATACAGCTGATAAAAGCTACCGGCTGGCAATAGCCATCCAGATTGGTGGACTCGATAAAAATTTTTTCCAGATTCTGCCGCGTGATGCCGTCCCGCAGAACCACAGCGACTTCCTTTTCTTCGAGATGCACCATGCCGAAATCCTGAATCTGGCTGTAGATAATCAAATTGACGAAAATCAGCGCCAGGCAGACGGCGGCGGTTTTGACAACACCCGCCTTGTCCGGACCGCTTTCTATATTATGAAACGTGCCGTTTTTCAACAGGAAATCCCCCGGATATATTGCAGACCCGCTTGTCCTGCAGCTGTGCAAGTTTCTCCGGCCTGCTCCCAGCAGGCCGGCTTGTCAATGAAATAATCCCCGGAATAAAACAAAACGGTTACCAGGGCCGCTCCGGAGGTAGCCGCTTGCCAAGGGCCGAAAAAGAAGCTAGCGGGGAACGGCCCAGGCCGGGACCACCCCCGGCTCAATTTCCAGCACCGCCGCGCCAATCAGATAAAACAGGATGGCAATCACCAGGATGCCGATAAAATTAATAAAAATCCCTACCCGGGCCATATCCGCAATTTTTACCCGGCCGCTGCCGAAAACAATGGCATTGGGCGGGGTAGCCACCGGCATCATGAACGCGCAGGAAGCAGAAAGCGTGGCCGGCACCATCAAAAGCAGAGGATTGGTATCCAGGGCCACCGCCACCGAGGCCAGAATCGGCAGAATCATTTCCGTGGTGGCGGTGTTCGAGGTCAGCTCGGTCAGAAAGGTCAGCCCGCCACAGAGAATCAGAATCATCAGCAAAGGGGGTACACCGGCCAGACCGCTGAAACGGGCACCGATAAAAGCGGACAAGCCGGTCACCTGAAAACCCCTGGCCAGGGCAAACCCGCCGCCGAAAAGAATGACAATATCCCAGGGAAGTTGGCGGATCACCGCCGGTCCCATGATGGTCACCGAATCCCTTTCAGGCGCGCGGGCGGGCACCAGAAACAGCAATAGCGCCATACTCAGGGCCACGGTTCCGTCATCGATGTTACCGGCATAGGGAATCAACCCCGACCAGCCGGGAATGGTCACCAGCCCCAGTTCCAAGTCCTTGCGGAAAACCCACAATATCGCGGTAAGACAGAAAACAAGCAGTACCCACTTTTCTTCATACCGCATCGAACCCAGTTCCCGGTATTCTTTTTCCACCACGGAGCGGTCGATTTTCACCTGGGGAGGAACCCGGAAAAAAATTCGGGTCAACAACACCCACACCACCAGCAGCATGGTCCCGGTGACAGGCAGACCGACCAGCAACCAGGTCCCGAAGCTGATGGGTTCAGCAGCGGGAAAGGTAATCTGGAAAATCCGGGCAAAAGAAAGATTGGGCGGCGTACCCACCAGGGTGGCGATACCTCCCAGAGAACAGCCATAAGCAATGCCCAGCATCAGCCCCACCGTCAGTTGGCGGGTCTGGCCCGGGGAAAAATCTTCTTCCATCTTCAGAATGATCGCCATACCGATGGGGATCATCATGATGGCGGTGGCGGTGTTGGATATCCACATGGACAGGAAGGCAGCGGAAACCATGAACCCCAGCACGATCCGCGAGGGCCCGCCGCCGATCCGGCGGATAATAAACAGGGCGATGCGTTTGTGCAGCGCCCATTTTTCCATGGTGAGGGCGATCATGAAACCACCCACGAACAAAAATATAGTGCTGTTGATATAGACCGGAGCCGTCAATTTTCCCGGCATAATATCCAGCAGCGGATACAACACCAGGGGAAGCAGTGCTGTAGCGAACAGGGGAAGCGCTTCGGTGATCCACCAGACGGCCATCAGCCCGGCCACCGCCGCCATGCGGGTCACCGCCGGCCGGCCGGGGTCCAGATCACACAGGGTCAAAATAAACAGAAACACCAGAATGCCCAGAACCAGACCGATTTTCTGCGTCAATGTCCGCTGCCGTTTTGTTTTTTCTGCCGGCATTTTTCTACCTCCTGTAAAACCGGCCTCGCGCCGGCCGGTCTTTGCCGCCGGCAATTCCTCCCCGTATCGCCCCAGGAAAGCTTTTTTGAGGCATCCCGAATTGTTTTCTTCCACCACACCGGATTCCAAACGTTTTGTCAATAAAAAGCCTTTTTCATTTACTGCTTTTTCTGCGTGTACCAGATAATATCATGGTTGCAAAAATTATCATCAAACGGCGGTTCCTTGTTATTTTGCTGTTATTGCGCCAGTGACGAGGAAATTTCCGCCGCTCATCCTGCCAGCGCCCTCCAGTGCTTTCATCGCGCTTTTTTGCTTTTAATGACGGGCGGGGCAAAACTGCCGCTTCCCTAATAAACAACCGGTATTCATATACATATTGACAGGTCCGGACGATTTTTGCTATAGCATGGCTGTAAAATCTTTTACCGTTGTAAGAAAAGGAAGGCGCTATGAATTTTCATCTGACCTATGCGATGTGCTGCGGATCGGCGATGGTGGTGGCGGTCTTGATGGTGCGGCTGGCCTTTAAACAAACCATTGTGACCAATATCGGCAATTCCATAATTCTGGGCGGCGTTATCTCCTCGGTGGTGACCCATATTTTTTATGCCACCTGCTGGCAGAGCATTTTCGCCATTATCCCATCGGGCATGGTGATTTTTTTTCTGATTTTAAAATATATCCAGCGCAAGATTCAGCTTCCCCTGCAGACCATTGTCGCTATCAGCAACGCCATTTCCCAGGGAAAGCTGGCGGCCGGTGATTTCAGCGGGGAGGTCTTTGTCTCCGAAAATGAACTGGGGCAGCTTTCCCGGAGCATTAACGCCACCTATCGGGATTTGAGCGGGATCGTGGCCGATATCATGGCGAATATTAAAGTTCTCACCGAAACTGTGGATGTCCTGGTGGGCAACTCCAACCAACTTCAGGAAAATTCAGCGCAGATGAAAACCCAGGCAGCCAACGTCTCCGCGGCCTCGAAAGAAATGACCGCCGGTATCTCCACCGTTTCCAGCAATGCCGAGGAGTCGGCCGGAAATCTCCATACCATTTCTTCATCCATCGAACAAATGAGCAGCACGGTAAATGAGATTTCCCGCAACACTGAACTGGCCCGGGAAATTTCCAGTGACGCGGTTGCCCAGGCCGACCGTACGGCGGCCAACATCAGGCGACTGGAGGAAAGCGCCGAGGAAGCCAATACCATTATTGATACCATTAACGAAGTTGTGGATCAGACCAAGCTGCTGTCTTTAAATGCCACCATTGAAGCGGCCCGGGCCGGGGAATACGGCAAAGGGTTTGCCGTGGTGGCCGGAGAGGTGAAAGAGCTGGCAGATCAGACCGAACACGCGGTGATTGACATCCGCCAGAAACTTTCCGCCATCAACCGTTTCCGGGAAGAAGCCGTGCGCGATATGGAGCAGATTACCGGTGTCATCAAACGGGTGGATGAAGTGGTCTCTTCCATTGCTTCTTCCATCGAGGAGCAGAACATTACCACCAGGGATATTGCCAAAAATGTGGAGGGTACCAACCGGGGCGTGGCCGAAGTCAACCGCCAAGTGGAGGGATCGGCCACCACCTTCGGCCAGATGGCGGAGGAAATTGCAAATCTGAACCGGGCGGTGACCGAGGTCGGCACGGTGGGCGATGCTGTCAGAAACAGCGCGGAAAAACTGTCGCAGATGACACATAAAATGGAACAACTGGTGGAAAAGTTCGACGTGAGACAGGAAAAACCGGTCGAAACTGCCGGTGACCGGCAGATGGTCCTTTGGGCCAGTCCGGCCTGAGAAGTAAACGCCTTCCGGTACCTCAGCATGGTTTCACCCGTCACCAATAAAGGCGGTTATTGCGCCAATTAAAGCACTTGAAACAATCTCAGGCGTAATGGCCCCGGGCCGTATCCTTAGAAACAGACCTTTGTCATGGCCGGCGATTTCTCCATTGGACAAAAAAATTTTATTTTTTGCTTGACATTATTATACTGTCTATACTATTTTAGTATAAAAAGTTAGAGGAAATCATGAAAGTCGATAACGCGTATGTTCAAAAAAAAGTCCTGGAATGCGCCAAAAAGTTTTTGTTCGCCCGCGGGGTCAAAGGATGGAACATGGACATGCTTGCGGCCGAGGCCGGGCTGGCCAAAAATACGTTGTATAAAATCATCGGGTCCAAGGAAAAGATCGTGGAGCAGGTGGTCATGGACCGGGTCCGGGAAAACGCGGAAACGGTCATCGCCATCGGCAGGAAGATTCAAGACTGGTCCGACCGGGAAAAAACCCTGGAATATCTGAAATCGGCCATGGAGCGTTTTACCGGGACCTTAAGTGATTTTGAACCCGTTGTTCTGCCCCAGGTATTCCAGCAGTACCCGGCCATTGAGGTCAAAATCAACAATCTGATCGAAAATCTGGGCCGTCTGGCCCATGCCTTTTTCGATCAGGCCAAACAGGACGGGTTTATCAAACCCGAGGTGGATACGGATGCCTGCATCGATCTGGCCCCGGCCATGGTGAACTATTACATCCAGCAGGGAACGGACCAGGCGGTTTTTGAGGAGCGGATGAAAAAAATCTTCGAGTACATGCTGGTGGGGATCATGGCATGAATTGTTTTGTCTCAGAACAAAAGCCACTCCTTTACCGGTATTATTCCTTGCCGCATCCGGAAAGCTGCACTTTCCGGATGCGGCAATAATCGCTGTGCCGGCGTGCGCGGCAGGCCGACCGGCGGCCAACCGGACGCCCGGGGAAAAAGGGTTCGGCACAGATGCCGGGCCGAAAATCAACGAAAAAAAAGGAGAACAATCATGGCAAAAGCAGCATTTTTATCCGACGAATGGTTTGACATGGTAAAGACGATTCAGAACAAAATGGGCGATATGGAAATTCCCGCCCAGATGCAGGATCTGGTGTTGAACGTTACCGTAATTACCGACAGTGGCGAAGTGGACATCTGCCTCAACTGCGGCACCCTTGAAAAAGGCCACAACGACAAGGCCGCCACCAAGATGATTCTGCCGCTGGACCTGGCCTTGCGCCTGTTTGTCGAAAACGACAAGTCCGCGGGGATGCAGGGGTTTATGTCCGGCCAACTGAAAGTGGAAGGCGACATGAGCAAGCTGATGGCCATGCAGAGCGTGGAGCCGTCCGCCCAGCAGGAAGAACTGCAGAAAAAAATTCTGGATGCCACGGAGATGTAGCATGCGGAAGTTGTTCAGCGGCCGGCGAGCTGCCGCAATCGCGGCCGCTGAATACTTTGGCGGTACATGAAATTCCGAACGAGACGGCGCTTTGCTGCTATTGGACTTCTAAGGAACTCGGTCCCGGCCCCTTTGCAGCGCAGCCGAGCAGGGACGGTTTTTTCGGAAGAAGCGGGCAGACTGTCTGAGCAGACTCAATCTCAAAACCACGGCGGAAGTTACTTTTAAGCAAAACGCCGCGGCGGGTGGAAATCTTTTTACGAAGCCGTCAAACCTGTTAAGGAGGAGAAGATGAAGACGATCAAAGAATGTGTGGTGGTGGACGCGGTGCGTTCCCCCATCGGTAAATCCGGCTGGAAGGGAATGCAGAAAAACGGGCAGCTCTGCCAGGCTTCGGCCCAGGACCTGCTGGCCAATACCATGCGCGGGTTGATTGACCGCATTACGGCCAAAGCACCGAATTTTGATAAAAACGATATCGAAAATGTCGTAGTGGGCTGTCTGTCCCAGATCGGTGAACAGGGGATTAATATCGCCCGGGTGGCCG
>CAZWCS010000010.1:40236-50913 GCA_964632805.1 uncultured Desulfobacterales bacterium | reverse complement strand
TTTGATCTTGCCGTCCGGATAGCGGTCGACGGCCTGCCAGGAATAAACGTCCCGGCTTTTTACGTCCGTATCTTCACGATCGGTTTCGCCGTACCCGTTGAATGTCCGGCTCAGGTTCAAAGCACCGTTGGTGACCTGATATGGCAGGCCGGTTTCGTTGACGCCCGGGTCATTATACCGGGAGATGGTAAAATCACCGGCACCGGTCAGCAGGCCGTCTTCATCATAGGCATAGTTTTCCGTGACCCCGGCATAGGTGAGAGAAGTGACTGCAAAATCGTCGTTATGGGAGTATTCCAGGGTCTGGTTCAGGGTTCCGCTGCGCGTGTCGGCGGTAATCAATTGGCCGTCATAGTCATAGTAGACTGATTCCGCTTTTCTGGTGATTGACTCTATCTTACTGCCGCAGGCGTATGTATAGTCGATATTGCCTGCCGGCGTTTGAATCTGCCACAATCGGGATTTGTCCGCCGGGTCCGCGGGATTTTCATAGTCATAGTACAGGGATTGGCCGGAGGGGAAATCCTGCCGGACCAGCCGCCGGTCCTTGTCATATATATAGCGGTAATTTTTGCTGACAGGAGGGGAATAGACGTTTTTCTGATCCACCGCGTTATACCCGAAGTCGTGGTCTACGTCGGAAGGATTGGTCAGCACGGTCAGGTTGCCGTTGGCGTCATAAGCCAACTCCAGCGAGGTGCCGTCGGACCGGTCGATATGGGTTACCCGGCCGGCCGCGTCGGTGGTGAAGCTGGTGGTTAATCCCCGGGGGCCGGTGATCGAAGCCAGGTACCCGCCGGCGTTATAGGTAAAGGAGGTCTCCCGGCTGCCGGTGGCCACCGATGCCGGTTTGCCGTCGGCATAATAGGTGTAAGCGGTGGGGTTTACGCCCGGTATCGCGGTTCCGGTGGTCACCAGGGTGTCGGGATCATAGGTGGCGGTGAGGGTTCGGCCTTCCGGAGAGGTGATGGTCCGGGTGGTGTCCGGCACATTGTTTTTCAAAATGGTGGTTTTGCCGTTCACAGCGGTGGTTCGGGTGATTTGGTCCGGAATTTCATCGGCGTTGGTGTCTGTATAGAAGACATCTTTTTCCAGGGACCGACTGAGGCCGGCGGGAGTGGTGGTGGTCATCTCCCGGAGGTATTGGAATCTGTATTCCGGATCGATATCATAGGTGAAAGCCAGGGCCAGACCGCAGGAGAGGTCCTTGTGCACGGAAAGACCGTCGGCGGAGCGGGCGTAATCTGTTCTTCCGCCGGCGGGACCGGTGATGATGGAAGTGTATTTGCCGGTGGGCAGGGTTTTATCCCTATAGACGGTCTGGTTGTTTTCGCCGGTGGTAACGCTGTTGGAAATGATGCCGTCCGCATCGGCCGAGCGGGAGAACCGCCAGTGGCCGCCGCGGGCGTCGAGGGTGTCGGTAATTCTGCCGTTTTTGTCATAAACATATTGACAGGTGTTGGCCCTGGGATCGGTCTTTTCGGTCAGCAGACCGCCGGCGGAGTAGGTAAAATCATAGATTCCGCCATCCGGAAGGGTAACCCGGGTTAAATGATTGTCCGCATTCACAGCCAGAAGCGTGGTTACGCCGTCCGGCGAGATAATAGAGGCGGGAGTGCCGTCGGAATGGCGATTAATGACGGTCCGGTTGCCGAACGGGTCGGTTATGACCGTCAGGCGTTTTTGACCGTCAAAGACCGCATAGGCGAAGGTGTAGACGGTCTGGCCGGTATCCAGATCAATGGTTTTGCAGTGTTTGCCGGTGCCGTCGACAAGATAGCCGGCCCCGTCGGAATCACTGAAAGCAGTATATCCGCCGGTCATGGCCGCGGAAAATACGGCGGAGGGCGTCTCCACTTTGCGTATGCGGTGATTGGTGCAATCGGCAATGAAGAGATTGCCCCGGTTGTCCAGGGCGACGTCGACCGGGTTATCCAGTCCCGCCCTTATGGCCGGTCCCCCGTCTCCGCTGTAGCTGCCGCCGTGTCCCGCCGGACCGTTTCCGGCCACGGTGGTGATGATACCGTCGGTATCCACTTTTCGAATCCGGTTGTTGCCGCTGTCTGCAATAAAAAGATTTCCCCGGGGATCTACGGCGATGCCATGGGGATAGTGAAGCCGGGCATTGACGGCCGGTCCGCCGTCCCCGCTGTAGCCCCGGCTTCCGTTTCCGGCCACAGTGGTAATACGTCCGCTGGTAGTGACTTTTCGAATGCACTCATTTTTTTGATCCACGATGAAAAGAGTGCCTTGCGGATCGAAGGCCAGATCGTAGGGTGAGTTCAGTCTGGCGTTTATGGCCGGTCCGCCGTCCCCGCTGTAGCCCCGGCGGCCGTTTCCGGCCACGGTGGTGATGATACCGTCGGTGTCGACTTTGCGGACGCAGTGATTGGCCCTGTCCGCAATCCAAAAATTGCCTTTCGCATCCACGGTTACGCCCTTGGGGTGGTGAAGTTTTGCCGTAATGGCCGGGCCGTCGTCCCCGCTGTAGCCGCCGCCGTAGTTATAACTGGTCGACCCGCTTCCGGCCACAGTGGTAATAATGCCGTTGGTGTCGACCCTGCGGATACGGTGATTGCCGTGATCCGCGATCAGGAGATTGCCCCGCGGATCTACACAGACATCAGACGGGGAGCAGAGGCGTGGCGCTTCGCCTGCTTCAAAAGGGCCGGTGACCGGTCCCCCGTCCCCGTTAAACCCGCCGCCGGCACAGATTCCGACCAGGGTGGTGATTATCCCGTCGCTGTCCACTTTGCGGATTCGGCTGCAATACCCTACAAGGTCAGCAATCAGGAGGTTGCCCTGGGAATCCAGAGTGATACTGCAGGGGGAAATTCCGGTTTCCGTGGCCGGAAGGCCTTCTCCTTGTCCCTCATCCGATCCGTTGCCGGCCACGGTAGTAATGACAGTGGCGTTATGCCGGAGTTTGGTGCCGTTCCCTTTATAGAGGGCGGAAGGCTCTGCGGGATTCAGACAATGATGGCCGGAGAGGGTCCAGCCGGCGGCAAGCGCGTTTGCGGCTTTGGCCTGAGGCGGGATCAGGCGCAATTTCTCTTTTTTCCAGAAGACAATTTCCTGTCTGGCCTGAACTGCGCTGGGACTCCCGCCTGCCTGGGCGAACGCTCTGCGGAGGTCGCTGGCAGCGGTATAGTAAACCGCGTCATAGACAAATCCAATTTCGATCCGGGCCTCTGCCGGCGTTTTTACCGGATCTCCCCGGTAATCCCGGCCGTCCCAGGTAAAGTGCGCTTTCCGGCGGGGAAGGGGGGGCAGGGTTTTCCGCAGGGTTCGCCCCGCGATCTGGCACTGGACAACAATTTGTTTCAGACGGGAGGGAACCGTGTCCCCGCTGGCCGGAACGTCAATACAGGTCTTATAATCATCTACCCGGGCAGACGAGTAGTGCAGCGCCAGGCCCGTTCCCGGAAGGGGAATATCTTCCTGCAGGGTGCGGCTGCGGTCGTTGACATGAGATCCGCTGACTGTTGGGCAGTCTTTGTTTTTGCTTCTCTGGTTATCATTTTCCGGGTCTCCGTTGGGATTGGGCGGATCGTCATCCTCATCCGGGCCATACGGCCAGTTATGATCCCAGGGGGTAAAGTGGTCGATCTTCACCCGCCAGTAGGTGTTTCCCGGCGGGTAAGCGAGGCCCTCCAAGCCCTTTACTTCATCCGTTACAGAGCCGTTTCCATTGCGATCGTCGGGCAGATTGTCACCGTCCGCGTCCAGCGCGTCAACGCTGCCGTCGGCATCGGTGTCAAGCAGCCGGACCACCACGCCGTTGTCGGACGGTACCCAGACCGCCCGGTTCCGATCATAGTAACCGACCGGAACGATTTCGCCGACTTCAAAACCCAGGAAGTTGTCCACATAGGTGACCACCGGCTTTTCGAATTCAACCTGTTCAATCCCGTCCGCCGCCAGTTCCGTGCAATAGGTATAGGCGGAATGGGGGGGCAGTCTGGCGGGCATGGCCTCCGGTGTGGCGTATTCGGTGGCCCGGACGGTAATATCGGTCAACGTCCGTATCCGGTTGCCATATCTGTCCAGTTCGTAGGCCTTGTTGCTTCCGGTAAAAATCATGGTACAGGATCGGTCCCCGAATTGGTCACTGACGGTGGTGCTGCGATGGGTAAAGATGTGCGCGGGATCACCGTCAAAGGTGACGGGGGTGGCCGCGGGATCCCGCGTGATCAGGGTGACCGTTTCCAGCGATACCACTTTGTTTACCGGTGTTTCGGTCCGGCGGTGGGCGGTTAAATAATTTTCTTTTTGATAAGAAAGTTTTCGCAAAGTGCCGCCTTCGGCAGGGAGGGAAAACCGGCCCCGGCTGTCCGTAAGGACGGAACCGTATTCCGGGTGGTCCAGAATTTTTACGCGTACCTGGGACAGGGGATTGCCGCCGGCATCCTGCACCCGGCCGGTCAGCACGATAAACCGGTCCGGATTATAGGCCGGCAGGCTGGCATCCGCCGGCACCAGATCTTCATATTGTTGGCCGAAACTTCCGGCCGGCGGCGGTTCCGGCGGCGGGCCGTTAACGACCCGGACCGGGATGGTATGGTGGGTGGTCTGATCATCGTTGACCGCGGTAATGGCATAGATAGTGGTATAATCCGGGGTCAGGGTCATGCTGCCGGTGGGACTCACTTCCCCGATCCCCTGATTCAAATAGGCTTTCTGCGCGGGGACGGCCTCCCAGGTCAGCGTAACCGACTCCCCGGGGTTGATTGTTTTTTTTGATACGCGCAGGCTGACGGCCGGCGGACGCTTGACCGCAACCTCCACGGTGTCCGTCTTTGTTCCGCCGGGGCCGGTGGCCGTAATGGTGTAGGTTGTATTTGCCTGGGGGGTTATTGTCCGGCGGCCGCTCTGGTCCACTTCCCCGATGCCGGGCTCGATCCGGCAGCTTGCGGCATATTGCGTGGTCCAGCGCAGGGTGGTTTTTTGGCCGTAGAGCAGGGTTTCCGGATTGGCGGTTATTTCGACCGCAGGGGGCGTGAGGGATACGGTTGTGCTGTCGGTGGCCGTGCCGCCGGGGCCGGAGGCGGTGATGGTATAAGTGGTTTTGGTATCAGGGATAACCGATATGGTTCCCTGCGGGTCGACTTCGCCGAGAGCGGGCGCAATGACGCAGGTATCGGTATAGTCGGCGGCCCAGGTCAACGTGGTTGCACTTCCGGGCGGAACCGTGGGGGGATGGGCGTTCAGGGACACCCGCGGCGGATGGGGGAGAACGGTCAGGGTAACGGTCATAGCGGCGCGGTGCTCTCCGTCGGTAACCGTAAATCGCGGTTGGAAATCGCCGGTCTGGCCCACCGCGGGCTTCCAGGAAAATTGGCGGGTGGCCGCCGCAAAGGTGGCGCCGTCCGGCAGGTTTTCCGCGGCATAGGTCAGGGAATCGTCGTTGGGATCAAGGGCTTCCACGATCAGGGTGAATTGTTCATCTTCCGAAATTTCCCGGTCGGAAGCAGGAACGAAATAGGGGGAGCTGTTATCCACCGTGACCGGCTCCGGGTAATAATCGATGACCGGGGGGTTGACCTCGTCCTGGATAACCGCGTAGACGTAATAGTCCCCTTCCGGTACCTGCGAGGTGTTCCAGAAACAATCATCGTCAATGCCGTCGGGGTCTTCCTGCCTACCTTCTGCAATCCGGACACCGTCCCGGCCCGTCCGGTCGGTATCGTAATAAAGGGAGATGGCGGCATTGTCATCCGGATCGCTGTCCTTCCACGAGATGACCTGGCCGCAGGCCGCTTTCCGGATGGAGACCGCCAGGTTGTCTTCGGCAAAGAGAGAACAGTAGGCCAGTTGCAGGCCGTCCGTGCCGTCGGCATTTTCGATACCGATGGTGGCGGCGGTATTATAGCCCAACAGGGTCTTGTACTGAAAGCGTATATTGCCATTGGCATACAGTATGGCCTGGAAGGTTTTGGGGAAACCGTGGGAGCGGGGTACCTCTGTATACTGTATGATAAAGCGGTTTTTTTCTTTCTGGTGATGGTAATGAATGGTACCGCCGGCCGAAGGATTCAGGTCGTCCCAGAAGGGAGCGATAAAGTCGTTTGGCTCGTCTTCACCGGGGATCGGGCGGTTATAGGCCGATATTTTTCCGGCGCCAAAGGTGAGGTAGCCGTTGGCGCAGATTCGCAAAGCGGTTTTGGTTTCGTCATAGAAGGGAAAATCAAAAGGCAGGGATACTTCGCGGGCATCATTAACGTCCAGGGAGACGGCGGTCCCTTCCGTGGTAATATCAAACCAGTTGCAGGCCGGTCCATCGGGTTCCCGGCTGTCCCGGTATTCATAGGACTGATAGGCTTTTTGTTCTTGTATGCCGCTGATGGTGATGGCCGGCGGGGTGTTGTGGGAAACCGTTACCGGTCCGGCGCTGTAGGCGGTTACGGCAGGGGTTTGACCGTCATCAATTACGGCGTAGATATAGTAATCCCCCGGTTCCACCGTGGAGGTGTCCCAGATATACTGATCGTGGCTGCCGTCCGGATTTTCGGCCAGTCCCTCCGCGATCAGGGTTCCGTCTTCGCCGCTGTTGTCGGTATCGTAATAAAGGGAAATGCCGGCGTCGCTGTCCGGGTCTTGATCGATCCAGGCAATGGGGAAAAGTTCGTCGGCCGTATCATGTTTGCCGTCCGGTTCCGCAATGATGATTTTGGGCGGCGCCAGAACGGTAAGCAGAACCGCTTGACTGACACTGCCGTGCGCATTGGCGGCTGTCAGGGTATAGGTTGTTGTCCTGGCGGGGGTGATTTCGATAGCGCCGTTGGGCTCGACTTGCCCGATGCCCGGATCAATGGTGCAGGTGCGGGTTAGCCGGGTTGACCAGCGGAGCGTGGCGTCGCCGCCCGGCGGCACAGAATCCGGCGTAATGGTAAAAGATTCGATTTCCGGGAGCGGGGGAGTGATCTCGATTCCCAGCGAGGCGCCGGGTTTTCCGGAAAGAAAGACGAAAACGGGATTGCGGTTTTTCAGCACAATCGAGCGGGTGAACACCTGTTCCGTGCCGTTTAAAAAATCTCGGAGAAAGCAGCGGTTGCGGCCGATTCGCACCAATCCCCAGGAAAGGGCTTTGTCCGGCGTTTGTTTCGTGATTTTCAGGGTGGCTTGGGCGCCCTTTTTCGCCGGAAACCGGGAGAAAAAATGATGGAATCCGAAAGAGCCGACAGCGATTGTTTTACACAGATACGGTTCGGTGGTGGATGGGTCTTTTTCCGGAAGGGGGGGGCTGCTGTGGGGGTTTTCCCGGCCGGGGCCGAAAGATAAGGGATTGGCCTGCAAAGCGGTGGTGGTTATGAGGACCAGGAAGATGGCCAACAGGGGGGAGGCGTTTTTCCGCATACATTTTCTCCCGGTAGATAAATTGAACAACAGGTTGTCGTCAGTGGTTTTGCGGTTACCGGTTAGGCTGCTGCCGGCCATTGTTTCTGCCGGAGGCAAATTTTTCAAAAGGGCAAAAATAGAAAAAGAGAAATCGGGTGTCAATACTTTTTTTTGTTTTTTTTCTTTGCGAACAAAACTGCGACGAGTGAAACAGGTATATGGACTAAAGCGTTCGATTTTTATACGATCCCGATTTTCAACAAAATTTTTTTGTTTATGGCAACCGGCCTGTCTTTTCGATCACACCGGGCCTTACTACTGGGGGTACGAATACCTCGACCTGATTTTTAATATCACGTTTTCCGTGGTGGTTCTCAGCATTGTCCTGGGACATATTGTGTATCACGTGAACCGCAGCAACTATTTTCAGGCCAGGATCCTGGAAGACCAGCGCCGGCAGATTCAGCTTCTGGCGGACTACGATCCCCTGACCGGCCTGCACACCCGCCGCAAATTCGAGGTGCGGGCCCGCAACGAATTCTCTCGCTGCCTCCGGTATGAGACGAATCTGTCTGTTATTATGGTGGACCTGATTGGCGGTGATGAAAAACATTGTTGAACGTCTGTGTTTTTGATAGTCTGAATGGAAAGGAAAACCGTTTAAATAAAACGCCGGTATGAAGCGAAGAAAATTTTTACAATTAATGGCAACCGCGGGGGTGGTTTCGGCCGTCTCCGGCCCTGCGGCCATGTTGCCGGCATGTTCCTGGAAATCGGGCAAATCCCCCCGGTTGGTGCTTCTTTATGTCCCCTGCACCGTTAATAAACAATGTCTGGCGCCGTTCAATCCGGCCGTGGGGTATACCCCCAATATTCAACAGTTTGCCGCCGAGGCGGCGGTTTTTCCGAATTGTCAGGTTGAAGCCGGGGTTACCGGTATTTCTTATGCCTCCCTGTTTTCCGGAGTCCAGGCGGATCAGCACGGTATCTTTTCACAGCCGTCACGCATGAAGGATTCGGTTTATCTTATTACCGAAGCGTTTGCCGCCAATGGTTTTGAAGTCTATTTCTGGGGCGGGCATATCATGGCCAGTTATGATCTGAATTATGCCCAGAAAGTCAGGCCGGACCGGGCTTTTTCTTACTATCTGACCCACGATGACCCCCATTTTGAGACGATTTTAAAAAAATTGGAGGCAGACCAAAACTACCGGGTATGCCTGCTCACCAACTTTACGGTTACGCACAGCCCCTATTATCCCGCCTTTCCACCCTATCCCCTGTCCCGTAGCCCTTATAAGGACCGTTCCCTGTTACAGTTGAACCATCTTCCCGAGGAATTCCAATCCATGGGTTTGAATTCTGCGCAGGTAAAAAAGTATCACAACCTCTATCAAAATATCTATTGGACCTATCAATATTCCATTGATACCAATTTGGACAATATTTTGCATTTTTTCGGTCTTTCATCAAAAGAAAAGCAGCAGTTCATAAAAGCAACCGAATATCTCTACAAGGTAAATATCGCCCGGCTGGACCGTCTTTTCGGTGATATCCTTACCAGGATCAAGAAATATCGGCTTTTTGAGGACAGCCTGATCGTTTTTACCGCCGATCATGGAGAGGTTTTTTACCGGGATAACACGTTTCTTTCCTTTGCCCACGGGGAATTGGAACCGGAAGTTCTTTCCGTTCCGCTGCTTGTCAGTGCTCCGTTTGCCGGTATGAACCCGGTCAGGACCGAATCCCTCATCCGGTCGACGGATATCTTCTTCCTGGTAGCGGAACTTGCCGGAATCCGGTTGCCCGGCAATACCACAGGGAAAACTATTGTCGCGGCTTTGAAGGGGAAACAACCGATGCCGTCACTGCCCGCCTATTCCCATACGGGTGTTTTATCCCCGTCTTTTTATGCCGCGGTGCGCAACAGAATTGTTCGGCTGCAAAAAAAAGGCGTCCCCCCCTCTCCTTTGGAAGAAAAGATGCTGCGTTCTCCCGGCGCCCGAAAGAATATGGATGTGGCCGTAAAATATGAAAATACCATTTTTAAATTGTATTTTTCCGGGGAAAACCGTCCGCAAAAACAGGCGGTCATGTTTCATCACGCGGTCGACCCGGAAGAACGGCGGAATCGGTTTGATCCTTCCAATGCGCGGCACCAGGCCGTAATGAATGATCTGAAACAGTATCGCCAGCGATTGACCGGCGCTTATCGACATCAACAGCAGGATGACGGCAAAGACGGGCTGGAAAGACAGGAAAAAATAAAGCGGCTGAAAGAACTGGGATATATTTAAGCCGGCCGCGGGCAATAGAGAAAGATCCGGCGGCAACAGCGGGGTAAGGAGTCGGGGCTTGGAAGCGATCAGCGTGATTATTCCCGTGTATAACGAGGCCGAAGGGTTGCCCGGCATACTCCGGCAGACCGAAGCGCTGTTGTCCGCGGCCGCCTGCCGGTTCCATTTTATTCTGGTGGATGACGGTTCCACCGACGGCAGTGGAGAGATTCTGGCCGGCCTGGCGGGCCGGGCCGCTTACACGGTTCTGCGGCACCATGAAAATTACGGGTACGGGGCGGCCCTGAAGAGCGGCCTGCGGCAGGCGGACACGTCCCGGGTGGGCATTGTGGACGCGGACGGCACCTACCCGCTGGACCGCCTCCCGGAACTGGCGGCCGGCCTGCAGGAAGGCGGTTATGCCATGGTGGTGGGGGACCGCTCGGCCCGGCCCTGTTCGGTGCCTTTCCGGCGTCGGGCGGCCAAATGGGTCTTGACCCGGCTGGCCAATTATATCACCGGCCGCCGGATTCCGGACTTGAATTCCGGCCTGCGGGTTATGGAGCGGCAACAGGTGGAGCGGTTTCTGGCGATTCTGCCGGACGGCTTTTCCTTTACCACCACCATTACCCTGGCCATGCTGACCCATTCGCTGCCGGTGGGCTATGTTTCCGTTCCCTATTATCCCCGGTCCGGGCGTTCCAAAATCCGGCCGGTGGCCGATACCTTGCGGTTTTTGCAGGTAATCTTGCGTACCGCCATGTATTTTCGCCCCTTGAAGGTGTTCGGCCCTTTGAGCGGTTTGTTTCTGGTGGCGGCGCTGCTGGTAGCGGCATGCAGCGGTTACCTGGCCGGGCAGGTCATGGACGTAACCTTCGGGGTCTTGATCCTGTCCGGGGTGATGGTGCTGTTGATCGGCATGCTGGCCGATTTGATTGTGAAAAAACTGGACTGACTGCCGTTTTTTGTCAGTATGCCGCAGATTGTCGACAGGGTACGGGGTCGTCAGGGGCGTTGATTTCATTTTTTATGTAATTTCAATCTTTTATTTATATTGACAGGC
>CAZWCS010000010.1:0-40226 GCA_964632805.1 uncultured Desulfobacterales bacterium | reverse complement strand
GAGCAAAGGCACGTTTTTTGCATTATTCATTCAGGGAGCCGCAATAATTTTCTTGACAAGAATTGTTTCCGGATGATATGAAGTACAAGATAACGATAGACGCAAACACCGTTCTCCAAAGCGATTGCTGTTAACAACGAGGTGATATGCAACCAATGCGGCGAAGAATCCGGGGGACAGGCCGGGAGACAGGCCGGGGAATCGACCGGAACCGGAGGGAAGGTTCTTTTTACCGGCAGGCCGGCCTTTTCCGCCGCCTGGGCGGATGCTTTCTGTTATGCTGCTGTCTGGTGCTGGGTGTTCGCGGCATCTGCCCGGGGGGAATGGATGTGATGACCAATGCGGAACTGTCCGAAGTGGAGGGCGGCGATATTCAGGTGGACATCAGCCAGCCGGGCTACTACGGCGGCGGCACCAGCGGCACCACCGTGGTCCGGTTTGCCGCCGACATTTATACCGAAGTGTACGCCCATGTGGGGGCCCTGCGGCTCGGTCACTATAACCGCACTTCCGGGGAAATGGGGAGAATGGCGGTTCTGCATTCCAGCGAAATTGCCCGGTTTGAAAATATCCGGACCGCCCCCCGCACATACTGGAGCAACTACAACACACGGATTAATGGCTTCACCTTTCCGGATAATTTCGGTCTGCCCAGCGGTCCGGAATGGACCCAGTGGGATATCAGCTTCGAGCATCTGCAGGTGGGGGACTACGATGCGCCGGCCCGCATGTACGGCCTGATTTTCCGGACCGAGTTCGCCAACTGGGGGACGCAGTCCCAGGAACTGGAACGGATTATCCTCGGCACCAACCAGATGTACGGTTATGCCGGTATGCGGCCCCTGGTCACCTCGGGGTATATCACCTTCAACCTGGCCCATTTGACCGCGGGTATGGGCACCTTGATTGCCACCCCCCGGTTTTTTCAGTTGACCCGGGATCCCATGGCGGATCTGCACTGGTCTTTGTCCAGTATCCATGCCAACCCCATTTCCAGTAATCAGAACGAACCCAGCACCCGGGAGCTGTGGTTTAACTGCGAAATGAATCATGATTCCATCAACAAGATCCACGCCGATAACGGGCCGTATGCCGCAGGCAAGTTTGACGACCATCTGGACGATCACGGGGCCTTTTTGTCTCTTGATTTTACCAATAATCAGTTCCGGGGGTGGAATTTGATCGCCGGAGTCAACGAGTATGAAGAATGGGTCAATTTCGGCGCGGCGGACGGCAGCCCCATTATTCGTCTGGAAGAACTGGGCACCAATGATGAAAACGATTATTAGCTTGCATCACAGAACGTTATTTTTCGTATAATGCGTTCCATATACGTATAACATGTTTCGTATAAACGGATTTGCTCCGGCCAAGGCAGGGAGGCGGCATGTCAGCAAGACAAAAACAGGCGGGTTTTCTGGGGGCGGGGATCGTGGCCCTGGCGGCCGTTTTGCTGTTTTACATCGGTTCTGCGCCGGCGCTGCAGACGTTGTCCGACCAGGAGATGGAAGCGGTGGCCGGCCGGGAGGCCATCTGGATCGGCGTCGGACAGGGGTTTCCGTTTCACGGCGGGGCCAGTAACATTCAACTGGAGTTTTACGATTCCGACGGCACCAACTGGATGATGGAATTTATCGAGCGGCCGGACAGCGCCGGCGATACCCCTCTTCCCGCCGGTTATCCCTCCTACGGGTATGACCGTTACAGCGATGAGGTGGCCCTGAAGATCTGCAATGTGGGGACCACCACCCTGGGGCCGGCCCAGGTGCTGGTGCCGCTGAAGATCAAAATGGATATCGAGACCACCGGCGTCAACACCAAGCCGCTTTTGGATATCGAACTCTACACCGAGTATACCAGCTGGCCTTCCGACCCGGAGCCGGATTTTTATTTTGACCAGACCATTCTGCGCCAAAACGCCGGCACCGCCTGGTACAACGATTCCACCTGGCAGGAAGGGTTTGAGCTGCATGTGGACGGCATCACCTTTTTGAGCTACCCCTATCATGATGTGGATGATGCGGACATTACTCCGGAGTTAAATCCCGGGTATCCGCCGGTGGCCAATCGGACGCCGGCCATGCACATCACCCTGGGCTCCGACAACACCGAGCAGGGGCTGGTGGGGGAACTGGGCATGAAGCTGCATCTGCCGGGAATTATTTTTCGAAGCATCACCACCAATTCCGCCTATACGCGGGAGTTTGGACTGGAGGGGGTTCTGGCCGCCGGCAAGATCAGCCAGCCCTGGTCCTACGAGTTCTCCTATAACGTCCGTTACATGGACTTTGACGGAGAATTTACCATCGGCATGGCCGATTCCGACGGCACCCCCACGCCCCGTCAGGATAACTACACGGACCAGAACCGCGACGCCGACTCCAGCAACTACTGGCCCCTGACCATCAGCCCGGCGGCCTATGACATCGGCAACGGCACCACCGGCGCTTTTGTGGTGATCGAGGCCTGCGGGACCAAGACCCGTTCGGTGGACTACCCCATCTCCGATCTGGCCGGCACCCTGGGGGGCCATCCCTATTATTCCGGCACCCAGGGCGGAAATATTTATAACGAAGTCCACGAGTACATCATGGGCGACCTGCGGGTGGGGCATGTGTATTCCATACTCGATTATGACGATGACGGGAACACGGACCTGGAAAATCAGAGTCTCGGAACCCAGGCGGCGGTGATTTCCGATATCAACGTGCCCTATGCCCGGGTGGTGATGTGTGTGGATCAGCGGCTGGACGATATTCTGGATGCGGCTTACAACACCAATACTCTGGAGTTGATCGACAACACCTGTATGCACCGCAATACCCACGTCATCCGATTCGGCAGAACCAGCGACGGCAATCAGGACGACTGTGTCACCGCCCGCCCGACGACGATTCACTGGGGAAATTCCGGTACCTGGTATACACCGTCGACCAACGGCACGGGCAATGTGTGGCGCTGACCGCCGGGCTTCTGTTCCCACCCCTTTGTTGTGCGGTCCTTTGGGGTGCTTTTATGATGGTTGACGATTTCCTCCCGTTTTATTCGTAAATGCGACGGTTTCTGCCAGCAGTGCTGATTCTGGTCGCCGTGGCGGCCATCTACGGCCGGACGGCCCGTTTTTCGTTTGTGGGCTTTGACGATTTCGAGCTGGTCGTCGATAATCATCAGGTGTGTTGTGGCGTTACCGCCGAGCGCCTGCGCTGGATATGGGGCGAGGCCTGGCAAAAAAGCGTGTACCTGATGCGGCCCCTGACCCTGATGTCTCATATGCTGGACGGGGCCGTTTTCGGCCGGCGACCGGCCGGGCACCACCTGGTCAATACGGTTTTTCACGCCGGCTGCGCCCTGTTGCTGCTGTTTTGGTTGCAGTCGTTGAGCGGGGGAAGATGGCGGCCGGCCGCCGCAGCCCTCCTGTTTGCCGTGCATCCCGTAAACGCCGAGGTGGTGGCCTGGGTGGCCCAGCGTTCCAGCCTGTTGTCGGCCTTTTTTTTCCTGGCCGCGTTATGGGCCTATCAGGGATACCGCCGGAGGCCGGGCCTCCGGTGGTGGCTGCTGGTGTTTTTTTTCTTTCTGGCGGCGGTGGCCGCCAAAACCTCGGCGGTGGTCCTGCCGCTGGTGTTGCTGCTGGTGGATATCTGCAGTTCGCGTCCGCGAAACCGGGCCCGCCGGCCGGCCCGAATTATGGCCGGGGAAAAACTTCCTTTTCTGGTGGTGGCGGCCGGGGTAGCGCTGCTGGCCTGGCGAGTGACGTATTCTTCGGCGGCAGCCGTCTCCGGTGCCACGGTGCCCCTTTCTTTGCGCACGGCCAACGCCCTGGTGACCCCGGCCGTGTATCTGATAAAGCTCCTGGTGCCATCCGGCCTGTGTGTGTATTATCCCTTTCCCCAAACCCTCGGGGGGTGGCAAGTGGGCGGCGCCCTGTTTCTGCTGGCGGCGGTAAGCGGGCTGGTGATTGTCCGGCGGGGGCGGGCGCCGCTGGCCCTTCTGGGCTGGTTGTGGTATCTGCTCACCCTGCTGCCGTTTTCGGGATTGGTCCAGGCCGGGCCCTGGCCGGGCCGGGCCGACCACTACCTGTATCTTCCCCTGATCGGTCTTTTGATAAGCCTGGTCTGGTCGGTGCCGGAGTCGGCCGGGCAGCGGGTTGGCCGTTATCCCGGCGGCCGTATGGCAGTCGCGGCGGGGGCGGGCGGATTTTTTTTGTTGTACGGCCTGCTGGCCTTTCGCCAGGCCGGATTTTACCGCAACAGCGAGGTGATGTTTCAGCGGGCGCTGGCGGTAACCAGAGAAAATTTTCTGGCCCATACCGGGCTGGGCAACGTCCGGCTTGGTCAGGGAGATCTGCCGCAGGCCGAATTCCACTATCGCCGGGCGCTCTCTTTGCAGCCGTCCTCTGCCGGAGCGCATGCCAATCTGGGACTGGCGCTGGCCCGGTCCGGTCGTCCGAAAGCCGCCCGTCACCATTACTGGCGGGCGCTGGAGCGGAATCCGGAACTGGTGGAGGGGCATGTGAATCTGGCCAATCTGCTGGTACGGCAGGGAAAAGAAAACCGCGCCCTAGCCCATTATCAGGCCGCGCTGGCGGTGGATCCGGATTTGCCCGAGGCCAATTATAATCTGGGGCGCCTGTTGCTGGCGCAGGGGGCCCTGGCCCGGGCCGGCTTTTATCTGGGCCGGGCCCGGGCGGTCTGTCCGGAAAATGAACAGTATCAACGCGCCTGGGAACGGTGGCAGGCCATGGCCGGTGAGGCCGGATCTTCTTCCCGGCCGCCGGGCGGCGGCGGGAAAAACCGGGCAAAGGGCTGGCAGCAGTGAACGACAACCGCCGGAGGCCGATATTTTCGATTTTTTCCGCTGTTTTCCCCGGTTTCGCCGGTTTCCTGTTCATTTTCAGCGGGGCGGGGGGTGGTTGCGAAACCAACCGGGGATCCGACCCGGGGATCCGACCTGGGGCCCCGACTTGGGGCCCCGACTTGGGGATCCGGCTTGGGGATCCGGCTTGGGAATCCGGCGATGGCTCCGAAACAGTCTTGCCATTCGGGTCATGCCTGTGATATAGCTGTAGCGATTGTGGACAGGAACGGTTACCCGCCGGGAAGCGGCTTTGGTGGAACCGGTCCGGAGTGGGCCGCGCCGGTGGGAAAAAACAGCCGGTTTTTCGACGATGGCGCCGGACCTGGCGGGTACCGATAGGGAGACAAAAGGGAATGCGCACGTTTTTTATTTTTGCGGTAATCGGCGTTTTGACGGCAATGCTGGCGGCCTGTGCCGATGATCAGGAGAAGGGCCAGACCCGTCCGGAAGAGCTGCTGGCCACCATCTCCGGTCAGTTCAGTTACGCCATGGGGCACGATACGGTGGTGTTGATGCGGAACATTGAAGCCGTGACGTTTGATCAGAAAGCTTTTCTTCTGGGGGTTACCGACACCCTGGAAGAAAAAGAACTCCGCCTGTCCCAGGTCGACATGGATCTGGTCAAACGAATCGTGGGCCGGCAGGAACGGGATCTGCGCAACGAGCAGATCAAGCAGGCGACCCGGGCCAACAAGGCGCAGCAGGAGAAAGTTCTGGCCGAAAATCGCGGGACCGAGGGGGTGGTGGTTACCGACAGCGGTTTGCAGTACCGGGTTATCGTGGCCGGCAACGGTGATTCTCCGAAACTGGCGGATGTTGTCCGGGTTCATATGAAGGTATCCCTGCCGGACGGTACGGTTCTGGATTCCACCTACCAGAACGGGCGTCCGGTTTTAATCAAGGTGGATCATAACCTGCCCGGCTACCAGGAAGCTTTACAGGTAATGCAGGCGGGCGCTCAGTATCGGTTCTGGATTCCGTATCAACTGGCCTACGGGGAGCAGGGCAATTATGGCGAGGGGGGGCGGATCGGCCCCTGCCAGATGCTGATTCTGGATCTGGAGTTACTGGAAATTGTTGATCAGGCGAATTCGTCCAATGAAACGGCGGATTGATCGGGGCCGGGGGTGGTCTTGGGCGGCGGCGCTTTTTTTTCTCTGTCTGTTTTGCTATGTTTTGACGGCCTACGGGGGAATCCGTTCGCCGGACGGGGAGAATGTTTTCTGGGTGGCGGAATCTCTGGCCACCCGCGGTTCCTTTGCCGTGCGCGCCCAGTTTGCCTCCTGGGAGAATTTTATGCTGGCCAGGGGAAGGGACGGCCGGCTGTATTCCTGTTTTGCGCCGGCCCAGTCGGTGCTGCTGGCCCCGCTGGTCAAACTGGCGGCACGGATGAACCGCACCGGCTGGTATGAAGGCCGCCCCCTGCCGGTCAGTTTTGTGAACGCGGTCGCCCTGAAGGCCTTTGTGTATGGGACCCCTGTCGGTGATCGCCTTCCCCATGCGCTCCGTTTCCTGGTCTCTTTTGTTACGGCCGTGCTTACCGCTTTGCTGATGGTGGTCTTTTTTTTTTTCCTGCGGCGGATAACCGCCTCTTCCGGCGCCGCTTTCGTGGTGAGTGTGCTCCTGGCCCTGGCCACTCCCTACTGGAGCTATTCCGCCACCATGTTCAAAGAACCATTGACCGTCCTTTGGGTGCTGCTGGCTTTTTATTGTCTGGCCGCCAACGATCAGCGTTTTTCTGCCGACCGGCCGGCTGATTGGCGAACCGTCACAGCCGGTCTTTGCGCAGGCCTGGCCGTGACGGCGCATATCACCGCTCTGTTGTTCGTGCCTTTTTTGCTGGTGTACGCCCTGTATCCCTATGGGACGGTTGTTTCCGGGCCGGGGCTCACCCCCCGCCGGATTTGGCAGGGGGGACGGGCGGCGGCCCTGTTTATTGCCGGCTTTCTGGTATCGGCGGGGATGTTTGGTTACTACAATTATTTCCGGTTCGGCCATATACTGGAAACCGGCCGCAATGGAAAGGTGGCCCTCAGCGTCAAATATGCTGTCTGGGCCGCACCCTGGGAGGGGATATGGGGGCTGCTGGTCAGCCCGGGCAAAGGGTTGTTCTGGTTTTCGCCGCTCGTTCTGGCCGGCCTTCTGTGCTGGCGCCGCTTGCACCGGGAGCATCGTTTTTTATCGATTCTGCTGGCAGTGATGATCGTCTTCCGGCTGGTGATTAT
This sequence comes from uncultured Desulfobacterales bacterium, assembly GCA_964632805.1. Classification (GTDB taxonomy): domain Bacteria; phylum Desulfobacterota; class Desulfobacteria; order Desulfobacterales; family Desulfosudaceae; genus CAZWCS01. Next base: position 33,147 of record CAZWCS010000010.1, on the reverse strand, counting down.
TGCCGCTCGCAGCGACTGGCACGGGGGATTCTGTCTGGGGCCCCGGCATCTTCTGCCCGTTCTTCCTTTTCTTCTCATTCCCCTGGGGTATTATCTGGCCCGACCCCGGAGAGGGCAGACGGGCATCCGGCGCCTGCGGCGGCCGGGCTTTCTGCTGTTTGGCTGGGCCTGTATCTCGCAACAGGTGTATTTCTGCCTGGGCGAACCGATTTCTTTTTATTATATCTGGAAGCATTACTTTCTGGCCCGGGGAATTTCCATCATTGCCGACAGCCGGTTCTATTTGCAAGGGGAAGTTACGCCCCTGCTGCATCTGCTGGAAGGGAAACGGGGCCCTTTTCTGTTCCAGCACCTTCCGGTGAGCAATTACACCTTATGGGCAATCGGCACGGTCCTGGCCGGTGTTCTGATGGTAACGGCCTGGTATTACGGGCTGGGCCGGCAATGCGAAAACCTGACAGCGGAAGGGGATAAAGGATGAAACCGGTTCGGTTGTTTCTGGCCAATATCGGGCAGCGGAACCCGGGATTTCCCCTGTGTTCGCCGCCGCTGGGTATTATGTATCTGGCCGCCTATATCCGTTCCCGGTTCCCGGCCGAAATTCTTCTGGCCAATCAGAAGGTGAACAATTGCTCCAATGATGCCCTGGTGCGGCTGGCGGTTTCGTTTGCGGCGGATATTGTCGGTTTGAGCGTGATGTCGCCGGCGGCGCATAACCTGGCGGAAATCACCGCGGCGGTTAAAACAATCCGGCCGAAAACCCTGATCGTTCTCGGGGGACCGCATGTGTCCGCGCTGGGGGGGATGGCGATGCAGGGGAACCGGGCGGACGCAGCGGTCCCCGGTGAAGGCGAAGTGGCCCTGGAATGGATTTTGCGCTCCTGGCGGGAAGGACGGGGGCCCGTGGATGTGCCCGGAATTTACCGGCGTGGAGCGGACGGAGAGATCGTCCGGAATCCCGGGGTTATTCCGCTTATTGCGGATATTGACGACCTGCCGCCGCCGGCCTATGATCTTATTGATCTCCCCGCCTACTGGAAGGTGCAATCCATGCCCCCGGTGCCGCGACGCCGGTACGCCTCCCTTTTTTCCAGCCGGGGCTGCCCCTATCAGTGTATTTACTGCCACCGGATATTCGGCGACAGCTACCGCTTTCATTCTGCGGAACGCATTATCGACGAGATGGCATATCTGCAAAAACAATACGGGATCCGGGATTTTGAGTTTCTGGATGATATTTTTAATTTACAAAAAGACCGCCTGCCCCGGTTTCTGGATTTGATCGGCCGCAGAAATATCAAACCGAAGCTGGTGTTTCCCAACGCGTTGCGGACCGACCTGCTGACGAAAGAAGAAATCACCGGACTGGTGGAGGCCGGGCTCTACTTTTCCTCGTTTGCGCTGGAAACCGGTTCCCCCCGCTTGCAGAAGCTGATAAAAAAAAATCTGGATATTGAGCGGTTTCTGGAAAATGTGGCTTTTGCCGTTTCCAAAGGGGTTTTTGCCAACGGCTTTGCCATGATGGGCTTTCCCACGGAAACCGAAGCCGAGCTTCAACAGACCATTGCGGTGGCCTGCGGCTCCCGGCTTCATTCCATATCTTTTTTTACGGTTACCCCCTTTCCGGGGTCAGAGTTGTATCAGATGGTTGCCCGGGACAACCCCCGGTTGCTGGAAGGACTCCGCTATGATGACATTGAGTATGCCAATATTCCGGTGAATCTTTCGGCGGTTGCCGATGAAACCCTGTTTTATTATCAGCGGAAGGCCAACCGCCGGTTTTACCTGTCCCCCTCTCGACTGGCACGGATGCTTCGGGCTTTTCCGCAGCCCCATCTTCTTTTCATGTATATTCCCGTATTTATCAAACGGGCCCTGAGCGTGAGACGGGGAAGCTGAATCGTTCATGGCTCCGGACAGGCCGCATCGGTATAATGGGCGGCGGTTTCCGGGAGGGCTGCGGCGAACTTGAAAATCGTTCGATTCCGGTATATATAAGAGTGAGCGGGTCTGCCGGGCAACGGGCGCCCGGATTTATGGAAAAAAAGTTGGTTGATTGTGTCGAATATTGCCTTATCCATTATTGTAACGGTTTATTCGGAAGAAAAAGCGCTGGCGGAAACCGTCCGGCGGCTTCTCCAGCAAGACAGCGGGTATATTCTCGAAATTCTGCTGGTGGTTTCCCCCCTGTCCTCCGGATCATGTCTGGCCGTATGCCGCACCCTGGCCGCGAAGGAGCCGCGGGTTGTTTTTTATCTTCAGAAAACCGGCGGCGGCGTCGGCCGGGCGGTGCGGGAGGGCCTGGCGCTGGCCCGAGGCGATTATATCGCCATCATGTCTGCGGATCTTGAGACCGAACCGGAAGCGGTGGGACGAATGGTGGACAAAATCGCCGCTACCGGCTGTGACCTGGTGATTGCGGACCGCTGGCTGCCGGACAGCCGTTTTGAAAATTACAGTTACCTCAAGCTTGCCTTAAACTGGGGGTTTCAGCAGGTATTTTGCCCTTTATTGGCCACCCACGCGGGGGACTTGACCTACGGTTTCAAGATATTGCGGCGGGAGGTGGTGCGGCGGATCACCTGGGAAAGCACCCGGCATGAAATATTTATTGAAACGACGATTAAACCGATCAAACGGGGATATACCGTCGAACGGGTTCCCACCGTCTGGAAAGGCCGCCGGGAAGGCCGCAGCCATAACAGTTTTTTATACAACCTGCGTTATGTCTGGCTGGCCCTCAGGGTGGTCATGCGAAAATCGCCGGGGAGAACAGGGTTGTAATGGAAACCTTTCGGATTTTGTTTATCAAGCCGTTTGATAATGTCCGCCCTTCCGCAATCGAAGTTCCGCTGGGGATTATGTATCTGGCCGCTTATGTCAAAAAGCATCTTGCGCCCCCGCCGTCCCTGCAGCTTCTGGATTTGCGGTTTTGCAAAAAAAATTACCGGCGGCAGCTTGCCCGGCGGCTGCGGGAATTTCAACCCCATCTGATCGGGATCAGTCTGCTGGCCTTAAATGAAAGCTTTTTACACCGCTACGCCGCTTTTATCAAAGAATGCGCGCCCGGGGCGAAACTGGTTATTGGCGGCCCGTATGTGACCGCCAATTACGAAAAAGCGCTGCGGGAAAACCCGGCGGTGGATGCCGCCGTCATTGGAGAGGGAGAAAAGCCGTTTCTGCATCTGGTTACCGCTTTCCGGCGCGGCGCGTCGATCCGCGGCGTCAAATCGGTGGCCTGGCCGGACGGCGCCGATATCCGTGTTAATGAAACCCGCGATTATGTGCAATCCCTGGATGATTTGCCCTTTCCGGACTATGGCCTGTTATCGCCGCTGGCCGCTTACTGGAAAAACCATCATAACATGAACGGGGTGGTGGCCGAAAAAAAATACACCCATATTGTCAGTTCCCGGGGATGTCCCTATCATTGCATTTACTGTCACGATGTCTTCGGCAAAACCCTCCGTCAGCGCAGCCCGGAAAATTTCGTGGCGGAGATCAAGACTTTGCAGGATAATTACGGTATTGGTGAATTTCATATTGTGGACGACATTTTTAATTTTGACCGGCCGCGTCTGCACGAGGTCCTGCATCTGATTCTGGCCGGCGGCCTGAAGATTAAAATGGCCTTTCCCAATGGATTGCGGGGAGATCTTCTGGAAAAAGCGGACATTGATCTGTTGCACCGGGCCGGGGCTTACATGATTACTTTTGCGGTAGAAAGCGGCAGTCCGCGCATACAGCGGTTGATCAAGAAAAACTTGAATATCGCCAGGGTGCTGGAAAATATTGACTATGCCGCAGGCAAAGGGATGATTACCAAAGGGTTTTTCATGCTGGGCTTTCCGGGGGAAACGGAAGCGGAGCTGGAGAAGACGCTGGCGGTGGCCGTGGGTTCCAGGCTGGATCTGGCCCATTTTTTTACGGTGACCCCTTTTGCCGGCACGGCGCTGGCCGATCTGGCCGGGCGTCTTTATCCCGGTCTGGATACGGACGCCAGTGTCTTTTACTGGCAGGGAAAGCCGTTTTATCAACTGGCGACCGGTTATAATCTCAACCGGTTTCAAAAACGGGCCTATCTTCAATTTTACGGCTCCGGCCGGACCGTTCGCACCTTTTTGAAAATTCCGCACAAGCTCCGGCGGTTGCAACGCTGGGCGGTGTTTGCCGGGGAAGTTCTGGGTTCCTGAAACAGGAGGAGGCCTTTTGCCGGAACGGTTTGCCAAACTTTTCATATGTCTTGTTCTACTGGGTGCGGTGGGGGTGGTGTACTGGCAGACCGGCCACCACGGCCCCGTAAACTGTGATGATTATTACATCACCGAGCTTGCGCTGTTTGAAAAGGAGGTGTTCTCCTGGGACAATTTTGTTTACGGGTTAAACTATAACGTTTGCGGCGTCTGGATGCCGTTTACCTATTTACTGGTAGGCGCGGAAAGGGTGATGTTCGGCACCGATTATGGCGCCTGGCATCTGTTTGCCGCCTTTCTGCACGGTCTCAACGCCGTGCTGCTGTTTCTGGGACTGCACCGCATGACGGATGCCCGCTGGAAAAGCGGACTGGTGGCCGCGATTTTTGCCTTGCATCCCTTGAATGTTGAGGCTGTGGCCTGGCTGGCGGCCATACGGGTGGTCTTTGCGGCCTTTCCAGCTTTACTGGCGTTCTACGCCTATGTCCTCTATGTGCGCACCCGGAGAACCGGGTATTACGTTCTGGCGGGGATCTGTTACTGGTTCAGTGTGTTCTGTTTCCCCATGTTTGTCTGTCTTCCCTTTGTGTTTTTGTTGATCGATTTCTGGCCTTTCGGCCGGCTGACAGAGAACTCCCCGGATACCGGGCAGCAGTTTGGCGACGGGGTCCGGCCGGCTTCCCGGCATCTCAAGACGGGGCTGCGGCTGGTCTGGGAAAAGTACTTTTTCTTTCTGGTGATGCTGGGGGGCGGGCTGACCGTGATCGGTTCCCATGAACTGCCGGCCGTGTATCAATATCCGTTTGTTGCGCGGCTGTTTAATGCCGTTCTGTCTTATGGCGGCTACCTGAAAAAGTTGTTGTTTCCCCTGGATCTGGCCGTATTTTATCCCTATCCGGCCGCATTCGACCCCTGGAAGATCGGCGGCCTGCTGTTGTTGCTGGCCGGTATAACCGGCCTGGGGCTTTGGTGGCGGAACCGGTATCCCTATGTGATTACCGGCTGGTTATGGTTTGCCGGAATGATTTTTCCGTTTGCGGGGATTGCCCAGATCGGTACCCAGGCCATGGCGGATCACTATGCCTATCTGGCAATGGTGGGGTTCTGGGTGGCTGTGGTCTGGGGCGGGAATGACTGGACGCGTTTTCTGCCCTATCGCCGGTGGTGGCTGCCTCTTTTAGGCGGAATCGGTCTGGTGATTCTGGGCGCTTTATCCTGGCGGCAGACGGGGTACTGGAAAAATTCGGAAACGCTTTCTCGCCACATGCTGCAGGTGACCAACAACAATTACGAGGCCTATAATTATCTGGGGCAGGCGCAGGCGGCCAGCGGAAAAATCGATGCCGCCGTGGGGACTTTTGCCAAAGGGCTTTTGCTCAAACCGGATCATTTGAATATGAATTACAATATGGCCCTGGCCTTGACGCGGCAGGGCCGGAAAAAGAAGGCGGCAGAATATTACCGGCAGGTACTTGCCATTGACCCGGGGCATGCCAGGGCGCACAATAACCTCGGGGCCTTGTTCGAAGCCGGCGGCGATCCGGTTCGGGCCCGGTATCACTATCGCCGGGCGGTTGTTCTGGATCCGGAATACCTCACGGCCCGCCGTAATCTGGCGGGACTGCTGATGAGCAGCGGCCGGGTCCGGGAAGCCGTCCAGCATTATGAGCTCCTTTTGCCCCGGACAGCCGACAAGGCGGAAATTCATTATCTTTTGGGCGCCGGGTATCTGCAGATGGGGCGGAAAGAAAAGGCCGCTTCCCATTGGACCGCGGCGCTGGCGGCAAACCCGGAAGATGCCCGGGTTCGCCGGGCATTGAAGCAGGTAACCGCAGGACCGTCCCAGTGAAGAGGGGCCGGCCGGAAAGAGTTGGGAACAGTGCAGATTGATTTCATTCATCCGCCCGCGTTAATGACGAAATACGGCTATTCCACTCTCAGCCATCCCCCCATCGGGCTGGCCTATATTGCCGCCTTCCTGCGGGATAACGGTCATTCGGTCCGTATCATCGACAGTATCGGGGAAGGTATTGCGCGGCTGGAATTGCGTAGGCGCTATCCGGGATTTATCTGGCAGGGGCTTGGTCCGGAAGAGATCATGGATCGAATTGACCCGGCTTCCCGGGTGATCGGCCTGTCCTGCACCTTTTCCCACAACTGGCTGGCGGTGCGGGATCTTCTGGCGATGCTGAAACGCCGGTTCCCTGAGGCCTTGCTGATCGCCGGGGGCGAACATGTGACGGCATTATACACCTGCTGTCTGCAGCAGTCGCCGCTTGATATATGTGTCCTGGGAGAAGGGGAAAAGACGACGCTGGCCCTTGTCGAGGCGCTGGAAGCCGGTCAAAACTGGCGGCAGGTGCCGGGAATCGCTTTCCGGGAAGAAGATACCGGGAGGATCAAACGGACGCCCCGCCGGATCAGGATTGCCGATCCCGATGATCTGCCCGAGCCGGCCTGGGATCTGCTACCACTGGACGCTTACAGCTTTTATGCCGGGGCGGTCTCCGGCAAAACCATGCCGCTGCTGGGCACCCGCGGCTGCCCCTATCACTGCGTTTTCTGTTCGGCACCGAATATGTGGCAGGGGGTCTGGCGCAGTCGTGATCCGCAGAATATTGCGGCGGAAATGGCGCGTTACTGTCGGCAAAAGGGGACCGTTTCGTTTCAGTTTATGGATATCAGTCCTTTTATTAACAGGCGCTGGATCCAGGCGTTATGTAGGGCCATTATCGAGAAGAAACTGGATATCTCCTGGCAGATGCCGGTGGGTATCCGTTTTGAAACCTTTGATCAGACAACGGCCCGGCTGTTGATGCAATCGGGGTGCAGCAGCATTCAGTTTGCTCCGGAAAGCGGCAGCCCGCAGGTTTTGCGCCGCATGCGGAAAAATATCGACCTGACCCATTTTGATACCTGCATAGATATTGCGCGCAAGGCGAAAATGACGGTGGCCGTGCTTTTTATTATCGGCTTTCCCGGGGAGAAAATGCGGGATGTTCGTTTGACCTACCGGCTTATCCGGCGGCTTGCCGTCAAGGGGGTTCAGGAAATCAGCATCTCTTCTTTTTTCCCCATGCCCGGTTCGGCGCTGTTTGCCGATTTACAACAGAACGGGGCGATTGAGACCAGCGATACCTTTTTACTGGGGGTGACCGAGACAACGCATTTATGGCAGTCCACTTCCTGGAACCCGGAATTCAGTGGCCGCCAGATACTGGTCTTAAAATGGCTGGGAATACTTCAGTTTTATTTGATCTCTTTTTTTTGCCGGCCGGACCGGCTGATACGGTTGCTGCGGAATGCGGCCACGGGAAGGCAGGAAAGCAAAGTAGACCGGGCGGTGGCGGAAGTTTTGGCCAAGCTGAAATTTCTCCGGAGCAGACCCCGGAAATAACGGTTTCTTATTTTTGATGCTCTCGTAAAAAGTCGTCACTCCGGGCTTGACCCGGCGTCTACGCATAATGAAGTAATTGAAAAAACGGGATACCGGATCAAGCCCGGGATGACAGAAAAGCTGTTTTCCGACTTTACGAGGCCATCATTTCTGTTTTCGCAGGAATTTGGCGAACAGGCTGGTGGTTACGGTTTGCAGCGCCTCTGCATCAAAGGAAAAGAATTCACTTTTTAAATCCTGGATGCTTTGCCGGCAGAAACGGCAGTCATTGTTTCCCAGGGCATCCCAGGCCGCGGCCAGACCGCCCTTGTCATAAATGCTATGGCCGCTTTCCTGCTTTCCCAAAAGGGTGGCGCAGGGGTACATCATGCCGTTGCTGTCGATGAAGGCGTGACCGTTGGCAATATGGCAGGGTTGGTAGCGGTGTTGCCGGGGGATGACCTCGCCGGCGCGAAATATCCGGCCCACCGGTACTTCCAGCGGGTACTGAATAATCCGTTCCAGTTGCCGGCCGGTTTTGTCTATGGGGTGCCCTTTTTCTTTTAAGGTTTTGACTTTTTTCCAGAAGGTCCGTAATTCCGCAGGGGTCATGGCATATTCGCGGTCTGTTTCCCGGATCACCGCCTGTTCGCAGATACCCAGGGTGGTCCGGTAGTAGCGGGCCAGACCCAGGAGATAGGGCAGGGTGTGGGCGTTGTTTCTGTTGAAAACGGTACGCAGTTGTACGGCGATTCCCGCCTGCTTGCACAGGTCCAGGCTTTCGATAATTTTCCGGTGGGAGCCGGGGCCCCGGTTTTTTTCCATGGCTTCTTGGTCGCCGTCAATGCTGTGGCAGACGAAGCTGGCTTTTTTCAGGTCGGCAAGCTTCCGGCGGGTAAAATAGCCGTTGGTAATGACTTCCGTGATAATATTTTTTTGCGCGATATAAGCAAGAATTTCACCAAAATCATTCCGGATCAGCGGTTCCCCCCCCAGCAGGGCGATATAGCGGGTTCCCATGGCATATAACCGGTCGACGATTTGAAAGATTTCCCGCCGGGGCAGTTCCTTTTCCCGGCCGCGGTGGGGCGAGTCGGGAAAACAGTAGATACAGTTCAGGTTGCAGCGCTGGGTAAGCAGCAGACCGATATACAGGGGCATTCGTTTTCGGCTCCAGTACGCCTGGCAGTATTTGCCGGCGGCTTTCAGCAAGGGCCGGTTGGTTTTTATCGAATTCATTGGTGGTAGTGCGGAAAATATTTTTCCGGCCGGGCATCCATGTGTTTTATCTGGTTTTGGATATTGCGAAGCGTGAACGAACGATAACCGAAATTTAATCGCAGCGATCCGGCCGCCACTTCAATCTGCCGGGTCCGGAATAATGTGGCCAGGGCTTTCCACCACAATCGAAACCGCCCGTATGTTTTGTTCATGCAGTACCGGTAGGTAATCAGAAATTCTCTGGCCGACATGGTGCGGGGAATATGGAGCAGGGTCAGTCCATTGTAGTAATTCCAGTCTGCGGGATAGCTTGCAAAGAGCATTCTGTCCGCATGGAACAGGTCATTGTAGAGCTTGCTTCCCGGTATGGGGGTTAAAACCGTCTGTTGCATGGCATCGATTTTTCGGGCCACAAAGGCCGCCCGTTGCGTCATCTTCTGTTTTGTATCCAGTTCATCGCCGTATATGAAAGCGCCCATGATCCCGATTCCATGCCGATGGATGCGTTTTATGGCATCGGGATAATCAATATGAGCGGCAAAACCCTTGTTCATTGCCCGCAGCTGGTCTTTATCAATAAACTCCAGCCCGATAAACAGCATCAGGCAACCGCTTCTGGCCGCCCATTTCAGCAGTTCCGGCTGGGTTCCAATAACAATGGTGGTCTGGGCGATCCAGCGTTTTTTGATCTTGCGTTTGACCATTCCCTGGAAAAGGGCCAGGGCCCGTCGTTCTGCGGCCCGGCCGTATCCGATGAGATTGTCGTCCACAAAAAAGATGTAGCGGTTGGGGATGGTTTCCAGTTCATCCAGTACTTCTTCCACGGGTCGCTGGCGGTATCGTCTGCCGTTGAAGCGGGTCACCGAACAGAAACTGCAGTTATGGGGACAGCCCCGGGAGGTCTGAATGGTGTTCACCAGATAGCTTTCATGCCAGATATCCCGGTCCGGGATGACCCGGTGGTGAAGTTCGGGATACGTGCCCTGATAGAGGGGTTTCAGTTCGCCCCGGAGAAAGTCCTGCAAAATTGCGGGCCAGACGTCTTCAGCTTCCCCCACGGCCACGGTGTCCACAAACTGCAGGGCCTCTTCCGTTCGCATGGAGGCGTGTATCCCCCCCATGACCACCGGGATTCCTTTTTGGCGGTAGCGTCCGGCAATTTCGTAGGCCCGCAGGGCATGAGCGGTATAGGCGGTAATGGCCACCAGATCCGCATCGCGATAGGCGAAGGGTTCAACCTGTTCGTCGATTAATTCCACCGAAAATTGTTCCCGGGGGGTCAGGGCCGAAAGTATACCCAGCGACAAGGGGGGAAGGCGCAGATAGATTTGATGCCCGAAACCGGCGGACAGATCGGTTTCCGGGTAAATCAGCAACAGTTTTTTTTTGTTTTTTTGCGGCGGCTCCTGAATACCGGACCGTTTTTTGCGAACGGCCCGGCGGAATTGTTTTTGAAGATCGAAAACCACAATGATGGTTCCCAGGAGGTAGGCGATCAATATAAAAAACAACCAGCAGCACAGCGGTTTGAGAAAGGATAAAGACCAGGAACCGAAAAGGGCAAGGTGAACAAAAATAAGGGCCAGAAAGACGGATAACGGAAGAAGGGCGGAGTATTTCTCGGAAAATTTAACCACCGCCTCCCAATGGGTGAGAAGCATTAAAAGGTTGATGATATAAACGATAATAAAACCGATATTCAGGGTGGGGTGAACCCAGTAGACGATGGTTTTTCCTATGGGGCCGTAAAGGACTTCAACCTGACAGGGACCGATAAAGCTTATGATGGCTTTGGCAAAGATAGTGGTCAGGGCCAGATAGAGAAATAAGGGAAGAAGGTAAATGAATTTGATCTTTTTCCTTCCCTGGGGAGAAAAGGAGATCACTCTCCGGGTGATCCATACGATAAGGATGACAAGGAGACAGATTTTGGTGACGGTGAGAAGTATATTGACCATTATTGACCATTACGGAATCCCGGGTGTTTGCAGCAGCAACAGGGCATATCCCTGCCGGCAAGCAAATGCGCCGGAAACATTGGTTCGCTATTCGAGCGGGAAAACCTTTTTTTTGTTTCGGGATCGCCTGTTTTTTCTGTCCAGGAAAAATTCGGTAATAAACAAAAGGGAGATCAGGGTTATAGCGCTGATGATGATAATCAGCGCAAGATCCAGAAAAAATGACGCGAACGATAGAATGATGTCCATTATGTTTGGTCCTGTTTTTATGGCGTCAGGCCTGCACCGGAAGAATCCTAACGGAAAATATATAAATAAAAAAGAAATTCGTAAAGTTTTTTTGATCAATATGCTACCTTGGGATAACGGCAAAATCCCGGATCGGTTTGGCAAAACGGCGCCAATGACCCGGCCCGACTGCCGGAAAAAGAAAGAGAAAGCTTTGTGGGGGCTGTTTTCCCGGCCCGGAACGTTGCAATGAAATCAAGTGCGGAATAATGCGACCGGAATATTTTTACCTGTTGAAACTGGGCATATTTATCGGCGTCATCTTTTTTTTCGTCTGGCCTTTTGTCTCCTTTTCCCCCCGGAACCGGAAAAAAGTCAGATTCATCTATTTTTTGCCGCTGATTGTCTATGTGATTTTGACCACGGTTTTCGCCAGGCAGATTGTCAACTTTATCGGCCCCTGTAAGATTGAGGTACTGTACGGCAATATCGGGGAAACGGTGTTTTACTGGGTCTATCCGAGTGTCAATATCATGTTTCTGATTCTTTACGGATTAACGGTGCTGCTTATACTGACCCACTGGGAGGTGGTGATAAAATACGGGGAAAATACCCCGTATATCACCCCTTTTTCGATTTTCTTCCTTTTTAATCTTATTAATATTTTTCGCATCAAGCCCGAAGAATGGTCGGTGGTGGCGCCGCCGCTGATCTGCTGGCTGACGTTTATGCTAATAACGATTGTTACGGGCATTACCGTTGTTATCTATGATGTTAAAAAAGCGTTTCAACGGCACATTGCGGCCAGAAGACAGAAACGGCGGGCGGAGGCCGGTCCCGGTAAAAAGCGGCTTTTGCTGGTTTATCCCATCAGCCGGCTTTATTCCGGATTGTCCGTTCGCAGTTATTCCACCTTTCCGCCTTTATCTCTGGGCATTCTTTCCGCTTTGACCCCCCGGGATCAATTTTCCGTGGCGCTGGTGGATGAACAGTTCGAGCGGTTTTCCTACCGGGAGGCCGATCTGGTGGCGATAACGGCTTTTACCACCTATGCGCCGCGGGCCTATGAGATCGCCACGGTCTATCGCAAAAAAGGGATTCCGGTGGTCATGGGGGGGATACACGCCTCCATGCGGACCGAAGAGGCCTTGCAGTATGTGGACAGCGTGGTGGTTGGAGAAGCCGAAGAAATCTGGCCCACGGTTTTGGCGGATTTTTTAAACAATGCCTTACAGCCGGTTTACCAGGGGACGTTTCCGGAACTCAAGAACATGGTGGTGCCGGACCGGGAGCTGTTTGATGCGCATTATGTGACCAATTCCATCCAGACCTCCCGGGGCTGCCCCTGGAACTGCAAATATTGTTCGGTGGCCGCTTTTAACGGCAGGCGCTACCGGCAACGCCCGGTGGAAGAAATTCTGGATGAAATCGAGACCATTCCCAATCGCTATCTGTTTTTTGTGGACGACAATCTTATCGGATACAGCCGGGCGGCGGAGCGGCGCGCCCTGGCGCTTTTCCAGGGCATGGTCAAACGCAAGATCAAAAAGCGCTGGATTACCCAGACCACCATTGACATCGGCAACAAACCGGAGTTGTTAAAATGGGCGGCCAGAAGCGGCTGTATGTTTTTCTTTGTCGGGCTGGAGTTCATCGATAAAGGGCAGCTCCAGAATATGGGCAAGGAAATTGCCATGCGGGTTGATTACGAAGCCGCCTTAAAGCGTATCAACCGGCACGGCATTGGCGTCATCGGTGCTTTTATTTACGGCAGTGATGATGAAACCCGGGAAAAAATGGTGGCGCGGGCGGATTTTATTATCCGGAACCGGATTGATGTCATGCAGCAGAGTAAACTGACGGCCTTTCCCGGAACCCGGATTTTTCACCAGCTGCAGCGGGAAAATCGTCTTTTTTATACGGATTATCCGGCGGATTGGGAAAAATACGATTTTTATGCGTTGACCCATCAGCCCCTGGGGATGACGCGGGAGGAGTTTATCAGATGTTTTCGGGAGTGTGTATTAAAAACCTATACCTATTTCGTGATCTGGAAAAAAGCGCTTAAAACGTATTTTCATACCAGAGACATGGAGACGGCTGCGGCGGCCATGCGCGCCAATCTCAGTTACCGGGCCCTCAGCGTGTATCATATTCGAAACCAGATGTGCCAGGAGGCTTCTCCGGAAAAGGAAATCCCGCTTACCGGATTATCCCACTCCCCCAAGCGGGGGGGCTAACGGGCAAAAAGAACTTGCATTTGCATTTTAGCACCGTCACACTACCAGGATTAAACGCACCGGTTGCGCCGCTCGGTAAGGTGCCGAAGGGGACGGCCGCCGCCTCGGATACGGGAGAACAGCGGAAAGATGAGACTGGCCCTGGTTTTTAATCCCTTTAAATATAAAGTACATGAAGAAAATCTGCGAATCGTGCAGAAATATTTCGGATTGTTTCCCCCTTTGAGTCTGGCCTGGGTGGCCGCCATTGCCCGCCGGGCAGGACACGAAGTAACACTTATTGATGCCCGCACGCTGCGGCTCCGTCCGGCGGAGGTGCTTGCCCGCTTGAACGATTTTCAGCCGGATCTGATGGGTTTCATGATGACCACCTACATGTTCCCCGATACCCTGGAATGGATTCGATATCTGAAAAAGCGGCTGGATATTCCCGTGGTTATCGGAGGGTATAACCTCCGGGTCTATCCGGAAGCCTCTTTGCGCCATCCGGAAATTGATTACGGGGTAATTGAACATGCCCTGCATACGGTCCCGGAACTTCTGGCGGCTTTGGAGGAGCAGCGGCCGCTTTCGGAAGTGTCCGGACTGGTCTATAAAGAAAAGGGAGAAATTGTGCAGACCCCCTGTAAACCGGTCGTCTTTGAAGATTTCCCCAACCCGGCGCGTGATCTTCTGCCCAACGAGCTGTATGCCGAATTTCCTACGGAAAGGCGGAATTTTACGGTGATGGTAACCAGCCTGGGTTGTCCCTTTGGCTGCCGGTTCTGCGAGGCGGGGCGGACGGCCTATAACCCCCGCAGTCCCATGACGGTGGTGGATGAAATGGAAGAATGTTATCATGCCTACGGAGTCCGGGAAATTGATATTTTTGATTACTCCTTTACCGCCGATAAGCATCGAACCATTGAAATCTGCCGCGAGATGCGGCGGCGGCGGCTGGATATCCTCTGGGCCTGCCGCTCCAGAATTGATATTGATAAGGATTTGTTGACAGAGATGCGGGAAGCCGGTTGCGGGCGGATTTATTACGGCATCGAAGCCGGTTCCCAAAAGATTCTGGACAACGTGAACAAACAGATTACCATCGAACAGATCCGTAAGACCATTGCCCGCACCCGCAGACTGGGGATGAAGGCTTTGGGGTTTTTTCTTATCGGGGCGCCGGGAGAAACCCGTCAGACCGTCCGGAAAACCGTGAAATTTGCCATGTCTTTAGATCTGGAATATGTTCAGTTTTCCAAGTGTCTGGCCAAACCGCTGACACCTTTGTGGGAACAGATGGTCGCCGAAAGCGGCAGTGACTATTGGCGGGACTGGATCCTGGGGCGGGAGACGGATCGTTCGCTGCCGCGGCCCTGGACCGAATTAACCAATGAAGAGATCGATGCCCTGGCCCGCTGGGCCTATATCAGATTTCACAGCCGTTTCTGGTTTCTGCTGAAATCCACCCTGCGGGTAAGGTCGTTTTCCGAATTCAAACGAAAGTTTCTGGGATATCTCAACATGCGGTTTACCCAGGAAAAGATTTCCACCGAAGACGAAAACTTTGTGGCTTATGGAGACCGGGGGCACCGCCTTGATTTTTATAAGAAGATCGCCAAATATAAAGGCTGATACTGCTGCCGGGATTTCCGGATGATGGGAAATCTTCGGGGATTGGCCCTTTTAGCGCACCGCAATGATTGAGTTGCGTTCACATATATGGCGGAGGAGGGGGAAATGATTGTCTGGTCCCTGGTTACGCCGCGGATTTTTTCCTTTCGGACCCGGCTGCGCCAGGCCGGAAAATTTCGCTTTCTGTTTTTTCTGGGAATCGGCGCCGGTCTGTGGGCCGGTGTTTTTGCGGTTATCTTTCAGGTATTGCGCTATTTTGATTCCATCGAGCAGTTGGGTGATATTCTGGCCTACAAGCTGCTGTCGATGGTATTTGTCGTTATGCTGTCGTTGTTGATTTTCAGCAGTATTATCAATGTGTTGTCCAAACTTTACCTGTCCCGGGATCTGGATCTGGTCCACGCTTTGCCGGTAGCCGGCCGTCATATTTTTTTCGCCCGCTGGCTGGAAAGTCTGGGGGACAGCTCCTGGATGGTGGTTGTTTTTGTGCTGCCGGTATTTCTTGCCTACGGTCTGATTTATAACGGTGGCCCGCTCTTTTATCTGGCCTTTGGAGTTTCGCTGTTCTGTCTGTGTGTTACCGCAGCAGCCGTAAGCGCCATCGGGGTCACCCTGGCGGTGAATTTTATAGCTGCCAACCGTTTGAAAACGTTGTTTGTTCTTTTGGGAATCCTGCTGTTTGTGATTTTGTATACCGCCTTTCGCCTGTTGCGACCGGAGCGGCTGGTGGACCCGGAAATGTTTGCCACCGTCATGGTGTATTTACAATCTCTGCAAACGCCGTCCAGCCCCTGGCTGCCCAGCACCTGGGCGTTTGACTGCGTGCGTTGTTCACTGGTGAACAGCTTTTCCGGGGTTTTTTTTAACGGCTTGCTGTTGCTTGCCTTTGCCGTCACCCTGGTATTGATAATGATGATTATCGCAGAAGCCGTTTATTTTCCGGGGTTTTCCAAAACTGTGGCCGGGCGGACCAGCGCCACGCGAAGGAAATTTACCGATGCCGGCAGTCGCCTACTGTTGTTTCTGCCCGGCTATAGCCGGGCTTTTATGATCAAGGAAATCAAAACCTTTGTCCGGGATCAGACGCAGTGGTCGCAGCTTTTTCTGATTGCCGCCTTGATTTTTATTTATACATACAACTTCAAGGTGCTGCCCCTGGAAAAAGCCCCCATTAAAGAGATTTATCTGCAAAACCTGTTCGCCTTTTTAAACATGGGGCTGGCCGCTTTTGTCCTTATCGCCGTGGCCGGGCGGTTCGCTTTTCCTGCGGTGAGTATGGAAAAAGGAGCTTTCTGGTTGACCCAGTGCGCCCCCGTTTCCCTTAAAACTTTCCTGCGCGTGAAATTTCTGGTCTATCTGCTTCCCCTGGCGGTATTAACCCTGATTCTGATTGTAACCACCAATATTTTTCTGCAGGTCTCCCCCTTTATGATGATTCTGTCTTTGCTGACCATCGCACTGATGGTCCCCGTTATTGTCGCCCTGGCGATTGGGATGGGGGCGGCCTATCCGGATTTTTCCTCGGAAAATCCGGCGCAGGCGGTGACCGGTTTCGGCGGTTTTGTGTTTATGGCCGTTTCCGCGCTGTATGTTATGGCGGTTATTGTTCTGGAAGCCGGACCGACCTACCTGATTTTTATGGCCGGTCTGAAGGGAGTCTCTCTCGCATTCTGGGAACGGGTCTGGATTACCGTCGGCTTTGCCCTGGTGGTACTGGTCTCGCTGGCGGTGCTGCGAATATCTTTATCCTTTGGCCTCCGGCGGTTGCAAGCCGGTAGCGAGGGGTAGCGGCAACAGGTGGATGGCGGCGGGGACACCGGGACCACTTGTTTCATGACGGAAAAGCCATATCAATCATGCCTGTCCCCGCCAGAATTTTCCGGTTTGCGGGACATTATTGTTGTCCGCGCGGGAAGCCTTCGGGGCCGGTTCCAACCGCAAAGCCGGATACGTTGTTGAACACGGGGATATCTGATGGGAATCCTTGCTGATAAGGGGTATGCGATGCGTTTTTTCGTGCTTGTCTTTCTCTGCTGCGCGCTCTATTGCAATACCTTCCCGAATGCGTTTGTCTGGGATGACAACATGCTCATTACCGGCAATCGATATATAAGAAATTACCGGAACATACCGCTTTTCTTTACGCCCCGGTACTGGAATACCCTGCATCCCCGGCCGGGCCAGAAAGAGTTCCGACCGGTACGAACGACCACTTTTGCGGTGGATTATACGCTTTGGCAAATGGACCCCCGGGGATATCATGGAACCAATCTGCTGCTGCATACGGCCAACACCTTTCTGGTCTACCTTTTGCTCGGTTCTCTGATAAGGATTTCCGGAAAAAACAAGGCCGATAGCGCCGCTGAAGACAATCCCTGGTTTGGTCTGCCCTTTCTGGCAGCCCTCCTGTTTGCCGCGCATCCCATCCATACGGAATCCGTGTCTTATATCAAAAATCGCTCCGAACTTTTGGGCTGCCTGTTTTTTCTGCTGGCATTCCGCTGTTTTATTCAGACCACCACTGCGAATAAGCGCATCTGGCAGACGATGTTTTACCCGGCCGGCTGGTTCTGTTTTATCCTGGCGATTTTTTCCAAGGAGACGGCCCTTGTCCTGCCGGCGATACTGATGCTGTATGCGGTATGTTTTCTTTCCGAAAAAAATCGTGGGGCCGCCTTCCGGCAAACCATTTTTTTCTGGGCAATCGCCCTGCTTTTTGGCTGGTTCCGGGAAACGGCCCTGATCGCCCTGCCGGCAACGGGAAACACCGCCGCGCTCGGTCTCTGGCAAACCGTTCTGACTGCCTGCCAGACAATGGGATACTACCTCTATCTGCTTTTTCTCCCAATCAGTATGAACGTTGAACACGTCTTTTCCCCGCCCGTCTCCCTACTGGGGCCGGCGGTACTGCTGCCGGCGCTGGCCATATCGCTGCTGGGCCTGATGATGATCTTTTCTTATCGTCGATCCTCCTGGCTCTGCTTCAGCGTCGGCTGGATGCTGGTAACCATACTTCCGGCCGCCAATCTGATTTATCTGTCCTCCCGGCCGATTGCGGAACAGCGCCTCTATCTTCCTTCCCTGGGCGTCTGCCTGCTGCTGTCTTTGGCTATACGTAGCATATCGTCCAGGCGAAAACGATTTTCCGGTCGCGGTAACCTGGCCGCCATATCCGTGCTGGCCGTTATTCTCCTGTTCTATTCCGTCCAGACTGTCTCCCGCAACCGGGACTGGCGGTCCTCCCTGGCCTTGTGGCAGGACTGCCTCCGCAAAACACCGCACCAAACCAGGCCGCACACTGGTCTGGCAGCCGTTTATATGAGCCGCAATGATTACGCCCGGGCCATCAAGCATTACCGCCTGGTGCTGAAAACCATATTGAAGACCGCCGGTGATGAACATTTGGATACCGCCACCGCCTGCAGCAATCTCAGTATGGCCCTGGCCATGAACAACCAGCCGGAGGCCGCTCTGCATTATTGTCAACAGGCCCTGGCCATCCGGGAAAAACAGTTGGGTCCCGATAATATTGAAACAGCCGATTGTTATCTCAATCTGGGCGTAATTTTCAGCAGAAAAAACCAGCCGGATCCGGCGGTCCAAATGTTTCAGCAGGCGTTGACAGTATATCGCAATACTTTCGGCCCGGATCACCCGGATATTGCCAAAACGCTGACCGGTCTCGGCACTGTCTCTTACCGGCAAAACGATTGGGATCAGGCCCTGCTTTACTACCGGCAGGCGCTGGCTGTGCATCGCCATCTGGAAGACAACCACAGTCCGGCCGCAGCCCAGATTTATCATAATCTCGGTGGTGTCTGGCATAAAATCGGTTGCCCGGCCGAGGCCATGGAAAACTACCGCCGGGCTTTGATCATCCGTTTGAGAACAGTGGGGATCGAGCATCCGCAGACGGCGGCCACGCTCTACAACATGGGACTGATGTACTACGACCACAACCAGCTGGCAAAAAGTCAGGAATTTCTGGGCAGGGCGTTTTTGAGTTATAAAAAGGCCTTCGGGCAGAATCATCCCCGCACTGCGAACGCAGAAAAACGACTGCAAGCCGTCAGGCAAAAAATAGATCGGGCAAAACCATGACCCGACAACAAATAGCATTGTACCCGAAATACCGGGTGCGAAAATACCGGCTGATAACAGCATCCCGATTTCCGTCTGGGGATGGCCGGATAAAATAATGGTTGCAACGCAATGGCGCTTAGTGCTTTAATAAATGACGAAAGGGATACGCAGCAGAGTAACGCCAACTTTACGATTGATCAAAAAAACAGGAGGCGGAAGTGAAATTTTCGGTAATCGGTTTTTGCTTCTGGATTGTGGCGGGCGTGTTGTTTGTTTTCAAAGCGATTTCCGCGGCCGTGCCCACGGTGGATATTCATATTTTTACCATTAACGAACTGGCCGGTGTCGAGCGGGTAACCGGCTGGGTGGACCGCATTCCCTGGCCAAGTATTCAGGAATACGCTTTTATCTTTGCCGACACGAATATTTCGATTATATTGCTGGCAGTCGGGCTGATTTTCATCCTTATTGGTGTCTTTCAGAAGAATTAGCCCGAACCGTTTTTCTATTGTTGGCGGGCTGGCGGCCTTTTCGTTCGCCGGATTTTTCGCCTGTGTCTCGGACTGACAGGTCGGCGATTCCGGTTAATTGGTGCCGGGCTGGGAGGCTTTGTCCAGATCGATAATTTTTTTCCCGTTTACATAATCACGGGTTTCATAATGGGTTATCCGCATCAGTTTACGGGTGATCGTTCCCAGGCGTTCCACCTGCTGGTAGATTTTCTGCAGTGCTTCCCGGTGCGGGGTTTCTTCCTGGATATCCAGTAATAATAATTGCGTGTGGCCCATAATTGCCTGCAGAGGCTGGTTCAGTTCATGACATACCGCCCCGGCCATCTCCAGGACACCCTGGGTTTTTCCCCGCCGGTCAAGTTCGTCCTGCAGTTCGATAATCCGTTTTCCGGAATTAATTCGCACCCGCAACTCTTCGTCGTGGAAGGGTTTGCCGATGTAGTCATTGGCGCCGGCATTTATGCCGGTGATGATGTCTTCCCGATTGGTTTTTGCGGTCAGCAGTATGATATAACTGGTTTCAACTCCCGAGGTAGCGGCACGGATATGTTTGCAAAGCTCCAGACCGTCAATTTCCGGCATCATCCAATCCAGCAAAATAATACGTGGCGGATCATGGCCTTGCAGTATCTCCAGCGCCTGGTAACCGTCTTTGGCCAGGCGGGCTTCATAGCCCCATTTTCCAAGTCTGGTTTCCAGCATTTTGCGGGTTGCCGCATGGTCTTCTGCAACCAGTATTTTCATGGCAGGTACGTCCTTCTTATCCTGACAGCCGACGGCCGGGGATTCCTCTGGGAGATGGTTTCCGGTTTCATCTTGCAGTTTGTTTGCAAATGTAAAATGATTATGGCACCGCTTGCCGGCCATGTCAATCCGGAAGAGCGGCCTGCCGGGGAAAGTTCGAAAATGGTAAATAATCTTGAACGCAAGGGCTTTTGGTGATATGGAAATTTCAGAAAGACGGCAGGGCAGGGCAAACATCCCGGTGGGGCTTCCGTCGTTGCCGGCGGGAAGCCGATCATTTATATTTATTATATATCAATATGTTTTTTCCCTCATGGCTGTTAATCAATAACGGATATTGCGGGAATGCGATAATACCACTTCAGGGAGGATGATTATGAGCGAGGTTACAGGTCTTGCCAGAATTTGCGATCAGATGTGTCCCATTTGCGTGGCCAGCCGGGGGAAAGCCCCGTGGTTGCAGCCATTTGTAAAGTTCATGTATTTCTGTGTCTGTGGTCGTCCGGCGCAGTTTCTGAAAATCCCGACACCATGTACCCTGCGGGAAAAACAGACGGGGAAAAAACCCTGGGAGTGAGGATACCGGGGCGCCGCTTCTTGTTTTTTTCCGGTTTGATCGGTTGGCGTTCCAATGCCGTCGCTCCGATTAAAAGGTTGACTAACGTCTTTGATCAATATAAATTTTTTAAGTTTATGGGCAGGTGATTTTAAAAACGGGGCCGGCGGCTCCGGGAATGGCAAATATCGTAAATGTTGCAATTAATTAAAGGGTTTAAGGATATATTACCGCCGGAAAGCGAAATGTGGCGGTATATTGAAACACAGGCTGGAACGGTTTTTGCCGGTTTCGGGTTTTTCGAAATCCGGCCGCCGGTGTTGGAAAAATCGAAGCTGTTTCAGCGGAGCATAGGAGAACATACGGATATTGTTGAAAAAGAAATGTATACTTTTGCCGACCGGAAAGGCGAGGCCATTACGCTCCGTCCGGAAGCCACCGCCTCGGTCGTCCGGGCCTATATTCAGCATAAGCTGTATGCCGACAAACCGGTGCAAAAATTTTATACCATCGGCCCCATGTTCCGTCGGGAAAGACCACAGAAAGGACGCTACCGGCAATTCCACCAGATTAACGCCGAGGTTTTCGGGGCTGCTTCCCCCTATGCGGACGCGCAGTTGATTTTCATGCTGACCACTTTTCTGGAGCGCCTTCCCGTCACCGATACCACCATTCATATCAATTCGCTGGGATGCCGGGAATGCCGGCCTTCTTTTAAAGAGAAGCTGTTTTCGTTTTTCCAGAAGCACCGGGCGGATTTATGCGAAGACTGCCGGCGCCGGCTGGAACGGAATCCCTTGCGCATACTGGACTGCAAGGGGGAGGGCTGTCGTGCGGCAGCTGCAGACGCGCCGGTAATGACGGACTTTTTATGCCGTTCCTGCCATGAACATTTTGATACGGTAACCGCTCTGCTGAAGGACAGGGGGGTGCTTTTTGAAGTTGACCGGCGGCTGGTGCGCGGTCTGGACTATTACACCCGGACCACTTTTGAGGTGCAGACGGGCAGACTCGGCGCCCAGAATGCCATCGCCGGCGGCGGGCGATATGACAATCTGGTCGGGTTGCTGGGGGGACCGGATCAGCCTGCAGTGGGTTTTGCCGTGGGGTTGGAGCGGCTGGTGGAGTTACTTCGGCAGGAGCAGAAGTTTTCCGGGAAAAGCGGGGTGACGCTTTTTCTGGCGGCGCTGGATGAGATCAGTCAGCGGAAGGTGTTTGAATGGATGTGCCAATTGAATCAGAGGGGGATTTCGGCGGAAATGAGTTTTGCCGCCGGAAGCTTAAAAAGTCAGTTGAAACAGGCGGATAAGCTCGGCGCAGACTTTGTTTTGATGATCGGTGAAAACGAGCGCACTGCCGGGGCGGTGGTCCTGCGGGATATGGCTACCGGAGAACAACGGGACATTCCCCTGGCCGAAGTGGTTCCGACAGTTCTTGAAATTCTGGATGATACCCGCAAACGGTAGAGGAGAGCAGGCAGGTGAGGGATAAACTGGGAAACATGCGAAGGACGCACCATTGCAGTGCGCTGGGTGCCGGAGATGTCGGCCGGGAAGTGGTTCTGGCCGGCTGGGTGCAGCGCCGCCGGGACCACGGCGGCGTCATTTTTGTTGATTTGCGGGATCGCTTTGGCCTGACGCAGGTGGTCTTCAATCCGGATGTGGCTCCGGAAGTTCATCAGAAGGCCCATGTTCTGCGAAGCGAGTATGTCTTGTGTGTACGCGGTTGCGTGGCCGAAAGGCCGGACGATATGGTTAATCCCAAGCTTGCAACCGGCGCCATTGAAGTTCTGGTGAATGATATGGCCCTGTTGAATACCGCTCGTACACCACCGTTTATGATTGAGGACCGCGTGGATGTCTCGGAAAATGTCCGGCTGAAAAACCGGCATGTTGATTTGCGTCGGCCCTGGTTGCAGCAGAACCTTGTTCGTCGTCATCAGGCGTCGGCGGCGGCCCGGAACTATCTCAACAGGCAGGGGTTTCTGGATATTGAGACGCCTTTTCTGACCCGTAATACCCCGGAAGGCGCCCGGGATTATCTGGTGCCCAGCCGCGTTAATCCGGGGCGGTTTTACGCCCTGCCCCAGTCGCCCCAACTGTTCAAACAATTGTTGATGATTGCCGGTTTTGACCGCTATTATCAGATTGTCAAATGCTTTCGGGATGAAGACCTGCGGGCCGACCGCCAGCCCGAGTTCACCCAGCTTGATCTGGAGATGTCCTTTGTGGGGGAAGACGATGTTATGACCGTGGCCGAAGAACTGGTGGCGGAAATCGTGCAGGCGGTTTCCGGCCGGACCCTGGCACCACCGTTTCCCCGGATGACGTATGACGATGCCCTGGCTGCCTACGGACTGGACAAGCCGGATTTGCGGTTCGGGTTGGAACTGGTGGACCTGACGGATATTGTCGCGGATTGCGACTTCAAGGTGTTTGCCGAGGCGGCGCGGAAAGGCGGAATTGTCAAGGCCATGAACGTCAAAAACGGGGCCGGATTTTCCCGCAAGGAACTGGATGACTTCACTGCTTATGTAGCGATATATAAAGCCAGGGGGCTGGCCTGGGTCAAGGTTAAAGCGGACGGAAGCTGGCAGTCGCCGATCGCCAAATTTTTTACCCCCGGTCAGCAGCGGGCTATGGCCGAACGGCTGGATATGGCCCCCGAAGATTTGATTTTTTTCGCCGCCGACAGCCCCGCCGTAGTCAACGACGCCCTGGGCAATCTGCGCAACGTGGTGGCGGAGAAGCTTGATCTGATCGATCCGGAGCAGTTGAATTTCGTGTGGGTAACCGATTTCCCCTTTTTCGAATACGACGAGGCGGAGAAGCGTTACCAGGCCATGCATCATCCCTTTACCGCTCCCCATGATACGGATTTTGAAAAGCTGGAAACCGCTCCGGAGGCGGTCCGTTCCCGGGCCTATGACCTGGTGCTGAACGGAACCGAAATCGGTGGCGGCAGCATCCGTATTCATCAGCGGGCCTTACAGGAGACGATGTTTGCGGCTCTGGGGATGTCTCCCGAGACCTACCGCTCCAAGTTCGGATTTCTGCTGGAGGCCCTGGACTCCGGCGCTCCGCCCCACGGGGGGATTGCGCTGGGTTTTGATCGGCTGGTGATGATGCTTTGTCGGGCGGATTCCATCCGGGACGTGATCGCTTTTCCCAAAACACAGAAAGCGGCCTGCGTTCTGACGGATGCCCCTTCTGAAGTAGAGCCGGCGCAGTTGGAGGAGTTGTTTTTGAAGGGGACTGCACCTGCGCCCGGTCAGCCGGGCGGGCAGAAGGAAGGCGAGGGGGGGCTGAGTCTTGCGAAGAAAGACGATGCGTCGTTCAACAATCAAGAGACAGGGAGTGAACAATAATGAGAGATGTGGTGATTGTCGGTGGTGTCCGGACGCCGATCGGTGCTTTTGGCGGTTCTTTAAAAATGGTTCCGGTGGTGGATCTGGGCGTGGTGGTGATGCAGGGGGTGATGAATAAACTGGGACTGCGGCCGGCGGTAAGTGATTGGATGACCGAGGCGGCTCCGGATGCGCTTGAAAAGGGTCGGACGGAACTGGAAGACACGGCCTGGAGCTGGGACGAAGCTGCTACCCCGGTAGTGATTGACGAAGTGGTCATGGGCAACGTTCTGCAGGCCGGTCAGGGGCAGAACACCACCCGTCAGGCCATGATTCGTGCCGGTTTTCCCAAGGAAACCCCCGCTATGACGGTGAACAAAATCTGCGGTTCCGGATTGAAGGCCATCGCGGTAGCCGCTACTTCGATTATGGCCGGTCAGGCCGAGGCGATTCTGGCCGGCGGCCAGGAAAGCATGAGTATGGCTCCTATGGCCCTGCCCAAAGCCCGCTGGGGACACCGTATGGAGATTTCCGGGGTGGGCGAGGTTTATGACCTGATGGTTTTTGACGGTCTGTACGAAATTTTTTACGGCTATCATATGGGGGTAACGGCGGAAAATATCGCCCAGACCTATGATATCAGCCGGACAGAACAGGATGAACTGGGGGTGTTGAGCCACCAGCGGGCCATGGCCGCGATTCAAGACGGCACTTTTGCCGAAGAGATTGTGCCCGTGACCATCTCTTCCCGGAAGAAAGAGACCGTCTTTGACACGGACGAGCGGCCCATGGAGACCAATATGGAAAAGATGGCCAAATTGAAGCCGGCCTTTATCAAAGAAGGAACGGTTACCGCCGGCAATGCTTCCGGTATTAACGACGCGGCGGCGGCGGTGCTGCTGATGAGCGCGGATAAAGCCCGGGAAGCGGGTTTACAACCGCTGGCGAAGATCAGGGCGTTTGCGGCCGGTGGCCTGGATCCGGCCTATATGGGTCTGGGACCGGTACCGGCCATTCGGAAAGTGCTGAAGGCGACGGGCATGACCATCGCCGACATGGATATGATCGAATTGAACGAGGCTTTTGCCTCCCAGGCGATCGGCTGCATGCGGGAATTGGGCCTGGCGGTTGACTTTCCCAATCAACTGGGCAGTGGTATCTCTCTGGGCCATCCCATCGGCTGTACCGGTGCCCGGCAGATGGTGACGGCGATTCATCAGATGAAACGCCGGGGATATGGCACGGGCCTGGTCTCCATGTGTATCGGCGGTGGTATGGGAATGGCGATGATTATCGAGCAGTAGGCGGCGGATGGTCATCATACAGACAAGCAGGTAATAAGAACAAGGAGCGACAGCATGACGATTCCACGGATTATTGGTATTCTGGTTTTTTTCGGGGTTCCGGCGATTATCGGCGGGGGGATAACCTATCACTTTACGGCTGATTTTCTGGCGGTTTTTTCTTTTGAGTTTATCCTGATACTGATTGCGGGTGGTTTTGTCGGACGATAGCAAGCTCTCTTTTTCTCCGGCAGTCAGCGGTGGTTGGATAATGAGGTGAAAGCGCAATGGAAGAGGTAACGGTTCGCGAAGATCAGATCAGTATTGAAAAGGAGATGCGGCAGTCCTATCTGGATTATGCCATGAGTGTTATCATCGGCCGCGCTTTGCCCGATGTGCGGGATGGCTTGAAACCGGTGCACCGGCGGATCCTTTTTGCCATGCATGAGCTCAAAAACGACTGGAACAAGCCCTACAAAAAATCGGCCCGGGTCGTCGGTGACGTGATTGGTAAATATCATCCGCACGGGGATTCCGCAGTGTATGACGCCATCGTCCGGATGGCTCAGGATTTTTCTCTGCGTTATCCCTTTGTCGACGGGCAGGGAAATTTCGGCTCTGTGGACGGGGATTCTCCTGCGGCCATGCGTTATACCGAGGTGCGCATGGCCAGGCTGGCCCATCAGATGCTGGCGGATATTGACAAGGAGACGGTGGAGTTTACCACCAACTACGATGAAAGCCTGGAAGAGCCGACAGTTCTGCCGGCGCAGGTTCCTTCTTTGCTGATAAACGGATCGGCGGGGATTGCCGTGGGTATGGCGACAAATATTCCTCCTCATAACCTGAGCGAGGTCGGAGCGGCGATCACGGCGCTTATCGATAATCCGGATTTATCGGCAGAAGAGCTGATGGAATATATGCCGGGGCCGGACTTTCCCACCTATGGCATTATCTACGGCAGCGATGGTATTCGGGAAGCCTATACCACCGGTCGGGGAACAATCAAGATCCGCGGCCGGGTCGGGGTGGAAACGGACAAAAAAGGGCAGAATGAAACCATTGTGATTAATGAACTGCCTTACCAGGTCAACAAGGCACGCCTGATCGAAAAAATCGCCGAACTGGTTAAAGAAAAAGTGATTGAGGGCATCCGGTATGTCCGGGATGAGACCGATCGGGAAGGAATGCGGGTTGCCATTGGGTTGAAGAAAAATCAGTTTGCGGAGGTGATTATCAATCAGCTCTACAAACACACCCGGCTGGAAACCACCTTCGGCATCAATCTTCTGGCCGTGGTGAATAACCGCCCCGAACTTTTGACCGTCAAAGAGATCCTGGAATATTTTATCCTGCACCGCAAAGAGATTATTATCCGGCGCACCCGCTATGATCTGCGAAAAGCCGAGGAGCGTGCTCATATTCTGGAAGGTCTCAAGATTGCTCTGGACAACCTGGACGCAGTCGTGGCGCTGATTCGTCGTTCGGCTTCACCGGCCGAGGCCAAGACGGAATTGATCAATACCTATACCTTGACGGCGGTTCAGGCCCAGGCCATTCTGGAAATGCGGCTGCAGAAGTTGACCGGTCTGGAGCGGGAGAAAATCGTTTCCGAATATGAGGAGCTTCTCCAGCAGATTGCGCATTTCAAGGAAATTTTGTCCAGCGAGCAACTGGTGCTGAATATTATCAAGGAGGAGCTGACCGAACTGGGCCAGTCCTTCGGAGATGATCGCCGGACGGAGATTGTGGCCAAGGAAACCAAAGCCATTGAACTGGCCGATATGATCGCGGAAGAGGATATGGTGGTGACCGTTTCCCGGGCGGGATACATCAAGCGGAACCCGATCAGTCTTTACCGGAAACAGCACCGCGGTGGAAAAGGCAAGACGGCTATGGGGACCCGGGAAGATGATTTTGTGGATCGTCTGTTTATCGCGTCTACCCACCATACCTTTCTCTTTTTTACCAACAAGGGGCGTGTTTTCTGGCGCAAAGTGTATGAGATTCCGCAGGCCGGGCGTGTCAGCCGGGGAATCGCTATTGTAAATCTGCTGCAGTTCGAAGAGGGGGAGACGCTGGCCACGGTCCTCAATGTGCCCGAGTTCGAACCCGGCCATTACGTATTGATCGCTACCCGGGACGGTATGGTCAAAAAAACCGACCTGATGGCGTACTCCCGTCCCCGCACCGGCGGTATTATTGCGCTGGGGCTGGTGGACGGAGACGAGTTGATCGCCGCCCGTATGACCGACGGTTCCTGGAACGTGTTTTTAAGCAGTGCGGGCGGAAAGTCCGTGCGGTTTCTGGAGTCGGATGTGCGTCCCATGGGGCGGCTGGCCAGGGGTGTGCGCGGCATGAACCTGGAACCGGGAGACCGCCTGGTGGGTATGGAAGTGTTGAGTCACGGCAAAACCCTGTTTACGATTACGGAAAACGGGTACGGCAAACGCACCTCCATTGACGAGTATCCGGTAAAAAAGCGCGGTGGCAAGGGGATTATCACCATTAAAACCAGCGAACGCAATGGACGGGTCGTCTCCATCCTGCTGGTGGAGGATGAAGATGATATCATGATCATGACCGACGCCGGTAAGATTATCCGGATCTCCGTGGCGGATGTTTCGGTGATCAGCCGCAATACCCAGGGGGTCCGGTTGATCGGGCTGGAGGAAACGGAAACGGTCACCGGAGCCGCCCGATTGGCGGAAAAAGAAGAGCCGGATGATTCCGGCGAAACGCCGCCGGCGGATCAACCCCCGAGGGCTTTGACGGAAAAAGAGGCTGACGATGACGGGGAGTAAAACAGAGGCGGTGAATATCGGCGTGGTCGGCGCCGGGAGCTGGGGTACGGCCCTGGCTCATCTGCTGGCCGCCAAGGGGCTGAGGCCGTATCTCTGGGCGTATGAGCCGGAAGTCCGGGAGCAGATCCACAGGGATAATGAAAATCGTCTCTATCTGCCGGGCCTTCCTCTTGCTCCGGGAATCGTCGTGTCCAATGATCTGGAAGAAGTGGTCAGCGGCAGGGAAGTGGTGGTAATGGTGGTCCCGTCTCACCTGATGCGCCAGGTCGCTGCCCGGATGGAACCGGTGCTGGCGGAAAAGACGATCGTGGTCTCGGCTTCCAAAGGAATCGAAAATGAGACCCATTTAACCATGACCGGGGTGCTGGCGGAGGCCTTGCCCCGTATCAGCAGGGAGCGGCTGTGTGTTATTTCCGGGCCCAGTTTTGCGCGGGAGGTGGCTGGGAACATCCCCACCGTGGTGACAGTGGCCGCAGAAGATCAGGATATCGCCGTTTATCTGCAGCATGTTTTTGCTTCTGCGGTGTTCCGGGTCTATACCAATACGGATATTATCGGTGTTGAATTGGGCGGTGCGGTGAAAAATGTGATCGCCGTCGCTTCCGGGGTGAATGACGGCCTGGGCCTGGGGCTGAACACCCGGGCGGCCATGATCACCCGGGGACTGGCCGAAATTCGGCGGGCCGGTATTGCCCTGGGCGCCGATCCGCACACTTTCGCCGGTCTGGCCGGGGTGGGCGATCTGATTTTGACCTGTACCGGCAATTTAAGCCGGAACTATACCGTCGGTCACAAGCTGGGCGAGGGAATGCCTTTGGATGATATTCTCAGTCAGATGCGCATGGTGGCGGAGGGCGTAAAAACCGCCCGCTCGGTTTATAACCTTTCCCGGAAGATCGGGGTGGAAATGCCGATCTGCCATGAAATGTATCGTATTCTTTATGAAGCTCTACCGCCGAAAGACGCGGTTTACCGGCTGATGACACGCACCCTCAAGCATGAAATCGATGAAGAGGTGAAAGACGTATAACATTCTCAATTTTTTATGGCGGGTCAGTCTCATAAAAACAGCGGCCACCGGCGACGTCTGCGGGAAAAATTTCTGGCGTCCGGCTTGACCGGTTTCCACGATTATGAAGTCATAGAATTGCTTCTCACACTGGGCACGCCGGTAAAAGACTGCAAGGATACCGCCAAATCCCTGTTGGCGGAGTTCAATACTTTTCAGGGTGTTATGGAAGCCTCGGTGGAAGAGTTGTGCCGGGTCAAAGGGGTCGGGCCGAAAAATGTTTTCGGTATTACCTTCATAAAAGCGGTGGCCGAACGGTATCTGGAAAAACGGATTATTGACCGTTGCGTGATCGGTAATTCCGGGGAACTGCTGGATTATCTCCGGCATTCCCTTCGGGATAAAAACCGGGAGGTGTTTCTGGGGATTTTCCTGGATGCCAAGAACCGGGTGCTGGCTACGGAGATATTGGCGGAAGGAACAGTGACCCAGAGTTCGGTCTATCCGCGGGAAGTGGTGCGTCAGGCCCTGAATAAGAATGCTTCCGCGCTTATTTTCTGTCATAATCATCCTTCCGGAGAGCCGGAGCCTTCCCGGCAGGATATCGCGCTTACCCGTCGGCTGATCGGCGCCTGTCGGTTGATGGGGATGACCGTTCATGATCATATTATCATGGCCGAAAGAGGCCACTACAGTTTCGCGGATAACGGCTATATCGGCCGCTTTCAGCAGGAATTTGATCACGGAAAATCGTGCTAACAGCTTGGGGCGGGGCGGCTTGTGTTATGAATGAAAAGGACTCGGAAACCAGGTCCTGTTTCGGAGTGCTGGACAGGGTTTTTCCCTTGCAGCCGGACGGTTTGCGGCAGACTCCGGAGAACTGCCTGCATTGTCCGCATAAGACCGCTTGCCTGCGGGCGGCAATCAAAAGCCGGGCGGGCGTAAGACTTTCCGAAGAAAAAGTCAACCGGGCCTACCAGGCCGGCGCCATTGGTTTCTGGGCCCGCTGGTCCCGGCGTAAGATGTTGAAGCAGCGGCAATCATCCCGGAAACGCCGGTCGGGTGGTGCGCACAATGGTGGAGGTGGATCATGAAGTCTTTACAGGAAATTCCGGTCTCCGGCAAGACGGTACTGGTTCGGGTGGATTTTAATGTTCCCCTGGATGAGAAGCAGACAATTACCGATGACACGCGAATCCGGTTTGTGCTGCCGACCCTGACGTATTTGTCGGAAAACAACGCCAGGGTGGTGGTCTGTTCGCACCTGGGACGCCCCCAAGGGAAACCCGATCCGGTTTTCAGCCTGGCGCCCGTGTGCCGGCGTCTGGGAGAGTTGCTGGAGAAATCTGTGGGCCTGCTCGAAGACTGCCTGGGAGATACGGTATCCGAAGAGATCGGAAAGATGCAGCCGGGGGACATCGTTTTGCTGGAAAACCTGCGATTTCATCCCGGGGAATCCGCCAACGACGAAGACTTCGCCCGGAAGCTGGGATCCTTATGTGAGGTATATGTGAACGACGCCTTTGCCGTTTCTCATCGCCGGAATGCTTCCGTCGATGCGGTGACGGCCCATGTATCCCTTTGCGCCGCCGGTTTTCTGCTGGAAAAGGAGTTGCAGGCTTTTGCAAGTGCACTGGACGATCCGCAACGCCCACTGGCGGGCGTTGTGGGCGGTGCCAAGGTCTCTTCCAAACTGGCCGCTTTGTACAATATGCTGAATTCCGTTGACACCCTGATTATTGGCGGGGCCATGGCCAATACCTTTTTAAAGGCCCGCGGCCTTTCCGTCGGGGCCTCTAAGGTCGAGGATGATCTGCTGGCGGAGGCCGCCAGCATTATGGCGCGGGCCGAAGAAAGGAATATTGCCTGTTATTTGCCGGAGGACGTGGTGGTGGCGGAAAAGATTGATCCCGGCGCCGATTGCCAGGCGGTATCTGTTGATTCCATCCCGGAGGGCTTCCTGGCCCTGGATATCGGACCGGCAACTATTCGGCGCTATACGGCAGCCCTGGCCGAAGCCCGGACCATTCTCTGGAACGGTCCCATGGGTATATTTGAGTTGGCGCCTTTTGCCGGGGGAACCCGGGCTGTAGCACGGGCGCTCGCGGAAAGCGGGGCCTATACCGTGGTTGGCGGCGGCGATACGGTTTCTGCTGTCCATGAGGCCGGTGTGGCCGGGGATATTTCATATATTTCCACCGGTGGAGGCGCTTTTCTGACGCTGATGGAGGGGCGCCCTCTGCCGGGCGTAGCCGCGCTGGAACGTTGCGGTTGATAGAGATGGGAAGCGGATCATTGTTCTCATGAACAGTTCGGTGCGGCGGCGGCTTATTGCAACCCTGGTTTTTTGCCTGGTTTTCATGGAAAGCGGCGGTTTGTCCCGTGCCGGGACCTCCGCCGAACATATCATCCTTCTTCACGGGCTGGCAAGGACGGAGCGGTCCATGGCCAAACTGGCGCGCCATCTTTCGCAGCAGGGCTTTGTGGTTTCCAACAGAGGATATCCTTCCCGGAAAAAACGCGTAGAGATCCTGGCGCGGGAAGTAATTCCGCCTGCGGTTGCGGACTGCCGTCAGAAGGGCGCCCGGAAAATTCATTTTGTCACCCATTCCATGGGGGGAATTCTGGTTCGCTATTATTTAAAACACTATCAATTGCCGGAACTGGGCCGGGTGGTCATGCTCGCGCCCCCCAATCGGGGCAGTGAAATCGTGGACAAACTGCGCAAAAATATTGTTTTTCAGTGGCTGAACGGCCCGGCCGGGCAACAGTTGGGAACCAAAGCGGAGAGCCTCCCCAACCGTCTGGGAGCGGTCGATTTTGAATTGGGTGTGATCGCCGGAGATCGGTCTGTAAATGTCTTTTTATCGCGGCTGATTCCCGGCACCGATGACGGTAAAGTGGCGGTCGCGCGGACCAAAGTCAAGGGACAGGATGATTTCATGGTGGTTCATGCCAGCCACCCCTTTATAATGGGCGATGCGCGGGTGATGGCGCAGACCGTCTTTTTTCTGCGTTATGGCCGCTTTGAGCGAAAATCCCGATAAGCGGCTAAACAAGATTGAATTTTTTGGCAACCCGCTCGATAACTTCCGTCAGTCCCGCCCGGGTCAGGGGTTTGGCAATATAGTCGTCCAGTCCGGTATGTAAAAGCCGTTCCCGGTCACCGGCCATGGCATGGGCCGTAAGCGCAATAATCGGGGGCAGTGGTATTCCCCTCTCCCGGGCGATGGTCCGGATCTCCCCGCTGGCGGTGATACCATCCATAACCGGCATCTGAATATCCATAAAGATCAAGTCAAAAGAGAGGGCGCCCCGGGTGAAGATTTTTACCGCTTCCTGGCCGTTCACCGCAATGGAAACCGTGTGCCCCATGATGCTCAAAAGTTTTTCGGTTACTTTCAAGTTCATGGGGTTGTCTTCCACCAGCAGTATTTTCAGGGAAGGGCAGGAAGCGGCAGTACATTCCCGCCGGGCGGATGTTTCAAATGGCCGGCCGGCCGGAAAATCCTGCTGGTTTTCCGGTGATTCCGCTGTTTCGAATTCGGCGGTAAAGCGAAAGGTCGCCCCCTGACCGGGACGGCTGAAAACCGTGATGTCGCCGCCCATCATTTTCACCAGCTGCCTGGAAATGGCCAACCCCAGCCCGGTACCCCCGAACTGTCTTGTAGTGGAAGCATCGACCTGGGAAAAGGACTCGAACAGTTTTTCCTGTTGATTCTCCGCGATGCCGATACCGGTATCGCTTACCTCGAACAGGAGGGTTACCTGCCTTCCGCTTTGTTTCTGTACCTCCACTGTCAGGGCAATACTTCCCTTGTGCGTAAACTTCACGGCATTTCCGGCCAGATTGGTCAGGACCTGCCGCAGGCGAACGGGATCGCCTGTTAAATACGCCGGAACCGCATCGTCCACCCGGACTTCGTAACGCAGGCCCTTATTGCGGGCCCGGATGGAGACACTGCTGCCGGCCTCCTTGA
>CAZWCS010000009.1:43216-55589 GCA_964632805.1 uncultured Desulfobacterales bacterium | reverse complement strand
GTTATTGGTTCTTTATCAAACCCAACTATAACAGGAGGCCCGGATGGTTTCTTTTCTTTTTTTATCAGAACCGTGCAAAATTCAGGTAATAGCTTTCTTCGTTCTTGTACAGGGGGTGTTCTTCGGTGACATTCAGGGGAAGTTCCTTGTAGGCCCCGTAAACCGTGTTGCTGCTGGTATAGATCACCTTGGGGACCTGATTTTGAACGCAGGCCCGGAAAACATTGCGGGAACCTTCAATATTGATATTGAAGGTTTCTTTTTTGTCATGAATTTCCCCTACGATAAAGGCCAGATGATAGACCGCATCCACATCCGCAAGAATGCCGGCGATTTTTTCGGAACGGATGTCTTCCCGGAAAAACTGCACCTTCTCAAATCCCCCCCGCCAGGGAGTGACATCAATGCCCTTGATGAGATCGATCTCCGGGTCCGCTTCCAATTGCGGCAGCAGCGTGGCCGCAAAATAGCTGTTTACCCCCGTGATGGCGATGGTTTTTCCCATTGGTCTTTCCTCCTGATTTTCATGACACCTAAATTGCGCGTTTCAAATTTCATATGAGGCCTCGCGCCGAGGCGACCCTCGTTTCGCTTTATTTTCCTTGCATCTAAGGCAAATCCGCCACGGCGGGCTTGAACGCTTTTTACAAAGCCGCCTGTTTCCGCCCTCGGGCAGTCATGGTAATCGCCTGGTTGGGACAGACAGCGGCGCAAAGACCGCAGCCATAACATTTGTCCGGATGATAGACCAACCGGGATAACCCGCTTTCCGTGACCAGGGTCCGGGCGCCGAAATGGCAGACCCGGGCGCAGTTGCCGGTCTGATCGCAGGCCGCCGTATCCGTGACGGCAATCGAGTGCCCTTTCTGAATTACCCGGGCGCTGCTGTCATTAAAATGGTTGTAGACAATCAGCGGGACGCAGGTAGGGGAAGAGCAATGACAAATGCTGCCTTCCCCGCCCATCATCACATAGAGATTGGATACCAGCCCCATATTGCGGGTTTCCGCTTCCAGGTCATGCAGCGCTTGCCTGGAAATCGGTTCATAACCTTCGCAGCCCTTGAATTTGTCCCCGCAGACACCGAACTGGATATCCAGGTTGAGCGGCGACGGCCGGCAAAAATCCAGCCGGCCGGCGGCCAGGTCCCGGGCGTCGTTGCCCGCCTCGGCCAGGGTGTTTTTCCGGCAGGCACAGGGGCCGCAGACGATAGTAAAATCATCCGGGATGGAATCGATAAAGGCGGTCATCTCTTCGTAGGTGGCCACCTGGGTATAAATGGCCAAACCGATCAGCCGGTCGATGATTTTCAGCAGGGTCTTTTGCGAAAATATCTTCTGCGGCCCCAGGGTATGGCGCAGAAAATTCATGATCTGGGGTTCATAGGGTGCCCAGGTGCCGATGGCCAGTTCCCGTAAAAGCCCTTTTTGTTTCTGCGCCCGTTTGCTTTCGGACATCTGCATAATTTCGTTCATGGTGATCATAACGATTCTCCTTGTGGGATCATTTTTTGAGCAATTGCCGTGCCAGCCGACAAAAACAGCTTCCGACCGAGGCCGACGGAAGCTGTAAAAACACGGAAAACACCTTAACACAAATAGATAACAAGAAAACCCCGCAACTGCGAACCGATTTTCAGCCAAAATCATTTTAAGGGAAAAGCCTTGTTTTTCTTCTTGAAAGGATAGAATTATCATATATGTTGAATAAAAATATCAAATGTGTTAAAAAGGATTATTAAATAATATATATGATAATTTTTCATGGGGCGGTTTGTTTTATGCAAGCGCATGAAGATCATTTTTTCCGGGAAGCTGCTTTGCGCATTTGCGGCAGCCTCAAAATCGACAAAGCCCTGCAACGGGCCCTGATTTTTATCAAAGATTACCTGCCGGTGAGCCATATCATCTTGCTGGTATTCGATGATCGGGCCAACCTGGCCAAAGTGGTGGTGCATGCCTCCTGCACCCGGACGCAACTGGAACCCATTAAAATTCCCTATTCCCGCAAGGTCAAGCAGGATATGGAAAATTACCGCCTGCGCGCCAAGCGCATCTGGCGGGTCCGACGTCTGGGAGACTATGAGGGCACCCGCATGATTGCCGACAAATTCGACATGGCGGACCAGCCCGGGGTGGTCATGGACCTGGTACTGGAAAATCAGGTCATCGGCAAACTCAGCCTGGTTCACGAGACGGGGACGGCGTTCACGGAGGCCCACCTGACACTTCTCCGGCTATTGAACAAACCTTTTGCCATGGCACTTTCCAACTATCTACGAGGGCGTGAGGTCATCCGGCTCCAGGACATTGTGGCGGACAACCAGCGGTATTATCAGGAAGAGTTGAATCAATTGCACGGCGGCAATGTCATTGGCGCGGATGCCGGCTTAAAACCGGTGATGGAGCTGGCCAACCGGGTGGCCCATCAGGACAGCCCGGTGTTACTGATCGGAGAAACCGGCGTGGGCAAAGAGGTTATTGCCAAAGCCATCCACCGGCTTTCCGACCGCAGCCAAAAACCCTTTATCAGCGTCAACTGCGGGGCCATCCCGGTTTCCTTAATGGACAGTGAACTGTTCGGCCATGACGAAGGCGCTTTTACCGGCGCCTCCGTCACCAAGCGGGGCCGCTTTGAACGGGCGGACGGCGGCTCGATTTTTCTGGATGAGGTCGGGGAGTTGAAAAAAGACGCCCAGGTCCGGCTCCTGCGGGTGTTGCAGGAAAAAGAGATCGAACGGGTAGGCGGGACCAAGACCCTGCCGGTGGATATCCGGGTGATTGCCGCCACTCACCGGAACCTGGAAGAAATGCTGCGCAACAAAAAATTCCGGGAAGACCTCTATTTCCGGTTAAAAGTCTTTCCCATCTATATCCCGCCCCTGCGGGAAAGAATTCTGGATATCCCGGCCCTGGTTTCCCATTTTATTGAAAAAAAGGCCAAAGAGATGAAACTGGGCAGGCCGCCGCTTATTGCGCCGGGGCAGATCGACCGGCTCATGGAATATCATTGGCCCGGCAACGTCCGGGAACTGGAAAACGCCGTGGAACGGGCGCTGATATTATACAACGGCCAGCAATTAACCTTCGACGAATTCGACAGTGCCGGCAGTCGCCCCCCTCTTCCCACCTCCGCCCGGGAACCGGCCGCCGATGCCCTGAACCTGGATGCCGCCATGGCCGCCCATATCAAAAAGGCCCTTCACGCAGCCGACGGGAAAATCAGCGGCCCGAACGGTGCCGCGGAAATGCTGGGAATTCATCCCATGACACTGCGGCATCGCATGAAAAAACTGGACATCCCCTTTGGCCGTCAGGTAAAAAAAGAAAAAATACCTGCCAAATAATAAATTTTTCCGGGATATGCCTTATTTTACAAATAAAAAACGGAAAATTTTATCCCATAATGGTATCATCCCGATATTGGCTTTTTTTCCAGCAGGATACCACGGACCAATGAAAAATCTGTTCACAGGACTGACGCTGTGGATTGCCATGGTGGTTTTCGCTTTCTGGGCCTTCAGAAGGGAATTCTCCCTTTTTTCCAGGGGGAGAAAGAAAATAAAACCGCGATACCTTCTCCCGCTCTTTTTTTATCTGGTATTGACCCTGCTGTTTGCCAGACCGATCATTGAATTTATCGGTCCCGCGACGATCGAAGTTCTCTCCATCCCGCTGGGAGCAATCA
Organism: uncultured Desulfobacterales bacterium; assembly: GCA_964632805.1. Classification (GTDB taxonomy): domain Bacteria; phylum Desulfobacterota; class Desulfobacteria; order Desulfobacterales; family Desulfosudaceae; genus CAZWCS01. The sequence goes on along the minus strand of CAZWCS010000009.1, from coordinate 51,902 downwards.
CCGTCCACTGGGTGCACCCTACACTCAACGTACTGTTTTTTATCGTATATTTCTTAAATATTTTCAGTCTTTTGACCTTGTGGGAACCGGTTGTAAAATTCTCGGAAACAATGATTTACCTCCTCCCCCCGCTTATATTTGCAGTCATTATTCTGGGCCTGCTTTTTCTTTTCGCTGCCGTCACCTCTGCATCCGCCATTAAACTGGTAAGTGTCTGGCTGTTCTTCATGTTCAGCACCTACAGTCTGACAACCATCATCATCATCGGCGACCTGAAAAAGCAATTTGCGCAGGAAATGAACGCCCGGCAGGTCCAACGGGATAGGGAAAAAACTTCCGGAAAAAACAAGAAAAAAATATTATTCCTCGCACCTGTTGCGGATCTGGCCGCCGGCTTTGGGCACCATATGTATTACCGGTTCCCGCCACTTTCGCTGGGCATCCTTTCCGCGTTGACTCCCCGGAACGCATTTCATGTCGCGTTGATAGACGAACAATTTGAAACCTTTACCTATCAGGATGCGGATCTGGTGGCCATCACCGCCATTACCACCCACGCCACCCGCGCCTATGACATCGCAGCCGTTTATCGCGCCCGGGGAATACCGGTTGTCATGGGCGGCATTCATGTCTCCATGATGACCGAGGAAGCCCTGCAGTTTGTCGACACCGTAGTGGTGGGAGAAGCCGAAGAGATCTGGCCGAAGGTGCTGGAAGATTTTCTTGCCCATGCGCTGAAGCCCGTTTACCGGGGCCAATATCCGGCCTTGCACAACCGGGTCATACCGGATCGATCCCTGTTTGATGAGCACTACCTGATGAGTTCCCTGCAGACTTCCCGCGGCTGCCCCTGGAACTGCGACTTTTGTTCGGTCACCCAGTTTAATGGCCGGCGCTACCGCCAGCGTCCGGTGGAAGAGGTTCTGGATGAAATTGCAACCATTCCCAATCGCTATTTTCTGTTTGTGGATGACAACTTGATCGGCTACAGCAAAAGAGCGGAAAAACGTGCCCTGGAGCTCTTCCAGGGCATGGTAAAACGCAAACTGGCCAAGCGCTGGATTGCCCAGGTAACCGTTGATATCGGCACCAAACCGGAACTGCTGAGGTGGGCGGCGAAAAGCGGCTGCATATTTTTGTTTATCGGCCTGGAATATACCGATAAGGAGCAACTCCAGGAAATTAATAAACATTTCGCCGCCAAAATCAATTATCCGGACGCGCTGAAACAGATTAACCGGCACGGAATCGGGGTCCTGGGGGCATTCATGTACGGCGGCAAACTGGAAACAGAAAAAAAAATGATGGAAAGGGCCTGCTTTATCGCTCGAAACAGGGTTGATATGATCCAGCAGACCATCTTAACCCCCCTGCCGGGCACCCGGCTCTTCCAGACACTGCAATCAGAAGGCAGATTGCTATATACAAATTACCCCCATGACTGGGAAAAATATAACGGGTTAAGCCTGCTCTACCAGCCCCATGCCATGTCGGCCGAACGGTTTCTGGCAACCTATCAGCGGTGTTTATCCCACACCTACGCTTTTTTCAAAATATGGGGAAAAGCAATACGGACGCTGATCCATACCCGAAGACTGGACATAACTGCCGGGGCACTGCGCTTGAACTTTGCTTACCGATCCTATGCAATAAGAAATATGGAAAAACAAAACCAATGGCAAGGAGAAAAACAGAAAGGGGAAACATCATGAAAAAAAAGATTGTTTTGGTTTCCGCGATGATTTTTATCCTGATGTCGGGGGCGAGCGAGGCCTGGTCCGCCCAGGCTTCGGTAACCCGATTGTGGCCGGTAAACAACGCCAGTGGCGGAGACAGTGTAACGCTGTGGGCTGAAATCGAAAACACCGGTTCCGCCCCTTTACCGTCAAATACGAAAGTCTGGTTCTGGGCAAGCGGGCCGGACTGGAACGGCAGCCACTGGGTTGGTTCCGCCGAGTTGACCGGTTTAACAGCCGGCCAATCCGACTGGTTTTCCAGTAACTGGGCCATTCCCGCCTCGGCTGCCGCCGGTAACTATACATATTGGGCGCAGATATGGGATTCCCAGAGCGCTATCTCAGACTGGAGCGCCGGCCAGACTTTCACTGTCGGCTCAGATACCGGCGGCCTCCCGTCCGCTGCCGATTTGACCAGCCCGAACGGGTCAGTTTCAAACCCCGTCACTTACATCTGGGAGGCGGTTGCCGATTCAACCTGGTATTATCTCTGGGTCAATGACACCTCCGGCCCCAGGGTGAAAAAATGGTATACCGCCGCGGAATGCGGATGTGAATCGGGTTCGGGAAACTGTTCCATGGCCTCCTCCGCCTCGTTAAACACCGGCAACTGCACCTGGTGGATTCAAACCTGGAACGACGCCGGATACGGCCCCTGGAGCAGCGGCCTGAGCTTTACCGTGGAAGGCGCCGCCACCACACCTGCGGCCGCCACCCTGATCAGCCCGGACAGCACCGAAGAAAGCAGCCCGGTCACCTATACCTGGGAGGCGGTTGCCGATTCAACCTGGTATTATCTCTGGGTCAATGACACCTCCGGCCCCAGGGTGAAAAAATGGTATACCGCCGCGGAATGCGGATGTGAATCGGGTTCGGGAAACTGTTCCATGGCCTCCTCCGCCTCGTTAAACACCGGCAACTGCACCTGGTGGATTCAAACCTGGAACGACGCCGGATACGGCCCCTGGAGCAGCGGCCTGAATTTTACGCTGGAGATTATTGAAGAGGCCCGATACACCGTGGAAAACTACGATCCCCAGAAAGCCTGCGCCGGAACAACGCTTTTTACGGACGGCTCCAATGAAGAAGACCTGAAAGTGGTTGAAGTGGACATGGCCGGCAATGTGGTCTGGCAATACCACCTGACTTCCGAAATGACGCCTTCAAGCGGGATTGTCGGTTTTGACGCGGAACTGTTGCCGAACGGCAATATCCTGCTGCCCCTTTCTGATTCCGGTATATATGAAATCGACCGCTCGGGCAATCTGCGCTGGTCGCATCTGGATCCCCAGGTCAGTCATGATGCCGATCTGCTGGCGGATGACACCATCCTGTACAATTTCGGCGCCAGGGATACGGAAGATGACGCGGCCGTCAAAGTGGTGGACAGGGCCGGCAATATTCAATGGGAATGGTATTTAAAAGATCATTTACTGGAACGCTTTCCGCCTGAAGATTATTCCGAAGGCGGCTGGGGCCACTGCAACGCCGTGCAGCGCTTATCGGACGGATCGACCCTCATCAGCATACGCAACTTCTGGCTGACGATCATCGTCGACGGCCAGGGCAATATTATCAAAGAATACGACTGGAGCGGTTATGGTGAATGTTATCCGCACGAACCGCAGATTTATGAAGATACGGGAAAAATGATTGTCTGCCTTCAGAATGACTCCCCGTATGCGGCTGTCATCATTGACAGACAAACCGAAGAAGTGCTCTGGACATATTCCGCCGACGGCTTGCGAACCACCCGGGACGCCGATATTCTGCCCAACGGCAACGTCCTGCTGACCACTGTGGAAACCGGTGGTACCTCGAATACCATGTTAGACGATATTTCCACTTTAATCGAGGTGACGCCGGAGGGCGAAATCGTCTGGCAATTAAAACTTACCGGCATACCGGCCGCAGCCACCCCCGGCTGGTTCTTCAAAGCGCAAAGAATTCCCCTGTGATATAGTGACCGGTGCTGACGAAATGCGCGCCGTCCCGGGCGAATAGCCTTTGACTGGCCGAAGCGCCGAGTGGAAGCGGTCGGTGACCTTATTCCTTACGGCATTTTTACGATTATTTCCAGATGCAAAATTTTCCTTTTATCACTATTGTCTTGTTTTTACTTTGAAAACAGCACAATTAAAAAAACAAAGGGGAGGATGTATGGGTTTTCTGCCGGACACCGTTTATCGAATCATTATTAGTCTGCTCATGGGTCTTCTGATATCTCTGTCGGCCGGGGTTTTAACCGCAGGAGCCGATGCCGCGCAGAAAGACCCGCCCCTGTATATCGGCCTTATGGTGCACCTGGAAGGCTATAACCTGGACAATGAAGCCGTTTACCAGAACTATAAGACCAACATCATCGCTCTGGCCGATATATTCGATGCCTACGGCGCCCGGTTGACCCTGGAAGCCAAGGAACCGGTAACCGCCTGTGAAATGCGGCAGGATTATTTTTTCAAAGAGCTGGAAGATCAGGGACACGCGGTGGGAGTGCATGCCGATGCCGGCGGTGTTCCGGGTACCGGTGAAACCTGGCGGGATATGGCGGTATTGATCGAAAACATGAAACAGACGTTGGCCAAGCAGGGCGTAACCGTCCGCCATGTCTCCGGCTTCTGTTCCCCTCTGGACTGGCCCCGGGCAGTGATGGAAGCCGGCTATGCCTTTGTCACCGGCGGTGTTACCTGGTGCCTCATGTCCCTTCCGGCGGAACTGATCCCGGAAGCATATAAATCCTGCGAAAATCCGGCGGATTGTCACAGCCCTTATCCTACCACGCTGTCGGACCGGCTGCATGCCTGGACCATTAAACAGGGTGAGCCCTGGACGGAACATCATGATGACGGGAAACTGGTGATGATACCATCCGCTATCGAAGGCCTCCCTTATATATCGGAAAAAAAAGCGGATCCGGACTATCAGGGAAACCCGCAGTTTGATGAAGACGATATTACGTATTATATCGAAATCATAGAAGAGGCTCTGGATCAACTTGATCCCTATCAACCCAATTTTGCGTATGTGGGGTGGAGTTACGGGACACGCATGCCGGAATGGTTTGCCCGGCAATGGCTGATGGCCATTGAACCCTATGTGGAGAGCGGCCGGGTGGAATGGAAAACCATACCGGAGATGTACGATATTTACCAGAACTGGCGAAACGGCCAGATGCAGTCGGAGACGAGCACCATTGAACCGGCAAGCAGCACTTTCTCCGCCGAGGGCGGCACCCGGGCGGTAAAAGTCATCAACGCCTCCGCGACCGATGCCGACTGGTCCGTCTCGGAAAGTTATTCCTGGATCGATGTATCCCCTGCCGGCGGTACCGGCAACGGCCAGGTGAGTGTTGCCGTTAAAGAGAACACGGGTTCCGCCAGAAGCGCCGGGCTGTCCATTGCCGGTGAACACTTTGAACTCAGCCAGGCCGCGGCTGATTCCATTCATATCAACCGATTATGGGAAGTAACCAGCGCCCGGGCCGGGGACAACTGCCAACTTTGGGCCGAAATAGGAAATAATCAGGACACTCCCCTGGCGGACGGCACCCGTGTCTGGTTCTGGGTGACCGGACCGGACTGGAGCGGCACGCACTGGATCGGTTCCGTCGACCTTTCCGGTTTGCCAGCGGGGCAGATGCAGTGGTATGCCTGCGAGTGGCTCATACCCGCAGCCGCCCCGGCCGGGGAATATACCTACTGGGCCCAGGTATGGCAAAAAAACACAGCGGTATCCGGCTGGAGCGTTGCCCAGACCTTTCCGGTAACCTCAGCTGGCAGCAGCCGGCCGGGAAAGGCTGTCTTGTCGTCCCCGGCGTCCGGAACGGCGGTCACCCGGCCGGTTTCATTTGAATGGGAGGCCGTTTCCAAGGCCACTTGGTATTACCTGTGGGTAAATAACGCTTCCAATGAACCGGTGATTCAACAATGGTATACTGCGGCCGACTGCGGTTGCGATAATGACGGCTCGTGTTCCCTTGCAACCAACGAAAATCTGACCACCGGCGACTACACCTGGTGGATACAAACCTGGAGCAATCAGGGCTATGGCGACTGGAGCAGCGGGGCGAACTTCCGCCTGAAAGCCCAATCCGACGAAAAAACGGACCCTGTGGCCTTGACATCTCCGGTGGAGTCGGAGTCGGTCCCCAATCCAGTTGAATTCTGCTGGGAAGCGGCCGGTGACGCCACCTGGTATTACCTGTGGGTAAATAACGCTTCCAATGAACCGGTGATTCAACAATGGTATACTGCGGCCGACTGCGGCTGCGATGACGGCGGCCCGTGTTCTCTTGCCGCCAGCGAAAATCTGACCACCGGCGACTACACCTGGTGGATACAAACCTGGAACAATCAGGGCTACGGCGACTGGAGCGGCCCCGGCCTCTTTGACGTGACCGCGGAGACAGCGATTACCCCCATTTATGTGACCGTAGCCGGCCATATCGAAGACGGTGAATATTACGCGGTCCCGGAAATTTACCCGCAATATCGGGCCAAGCTGCTGGATTTTGCCGATCTGATCCAGAGCTATGACATTCCTTTTAATCTTCAGGTGGATTATGAGTTTTTTATGGGTGCCCATAATTGTGAAACCGCCGCTATGAAGGCGGAAACGGAAAACACCAACGTTATCGATTATCTGGCGAAATATTGTAATTTTGAAATCGACGCCCATCAGGGAGGCGGCTGGGAGGAGGGCGCTGAAAATTATGCTGATGTCAGACGACTGGGGGAGATGGTGACTTCAAAAATAACGGAGACAGCGGGAGGGGTTGTCTGGAACTGGCAACCGCAGTATGAGCGGTTTTCCAATGGCGAGCAGGGCTTGCAGTACCCGGATTTCACCTGGTCTCCGGAAATATTAACACTGGGCGTGCATTATCTGCACCATGAAAGCGATTTTTCAAAGGATGATTTGACCTCGGGCGTATGGAAGCCCCGGGGCTTTGATGACCAGTTTCTGATTCATGATGAAACGGCTTCCATGGTTTACATCGGCCCCGGCATGAGCTGCACCGACTGGTTTAACGGGGAAGACGGTGAATATCCGCCAATGGAAACCTCCGCAGATTATGTCGAACGAATGGTCAACGCCCTTGACAATCAGGAAATTCCCCGGGGAAAAATATATACGGTCACCTTTTCCGTTCCGCAGAAAGTAATATTCAATGCCGACCATCACAGTAAACTTACCGATCAATTTGATCGGCTGGTCGATTTGGCGGCCGCCGGAAAAGTGGTGTATGCAACGTATACGCAGGTGCTGCAGATCTGGCAGAATGCGTATAACAGTGCGCCCCATATTTTCACCTATGAGAACCTTGATCCGGAGGGATACCAGGGACCTTGAGCGCCACGCCCCTGCCGGGCGTTGATCTTGAAAACCCCCTGTGCCCATAAACACTGCTGATCAGCGGGAAGAACCTTTTCTTTCTTCCACCCCGGGTTGAATCAACACTTCAAACAGGTCGTCGGCATCCGCGGCCACCTGCCGGTGCAGCTTTTTAAACCGCGCCATCAGATCCAGGGCAAAGGGGGTGAGTTCCGAGCCGCCGCCTTTTTTGCCGCCGATATTGCAATGCAGCAGGGGCTTGCCCAGCCGCTGTTCAGTGGCCTTGATCCGGCCCCATAAACCCCGGTAGCTCATGCCCAGTTCCCGGGCCGCCGCCTGGATGGACCCCCGGCGGTGGATGGCATCCAGCATTTTCAAACGCCCCAGGCCGAACACCACCGCCCCGGCCTCATCCGCCAGCCAGATTTTGGAGCGCACCGACAGTTCCGAAGTCTTTTTTTCCATACCTGTCAAGTAGCACGTTCCCCGCCAGAAGCCAAGCCGGAAACGCAAAAATCGTTATGTCAGTATTGACATATCGAAAATATCCCCTTAGACTTTGATTTTACTTTCGAGCACATAAACTAAGGAGAGACCATGACCACCCCGACCATCACCATCAACGGCGCTGCCTGCTCGTTTCAACCCGGCCAGACCATTCTGGAAGTCGCTGAAGACAACCGGATTGCCATCCCCACCCTGTGCCATCTCAAGGGAACCACCCCCACCGGCAAATGTCGCATCTGCGTGGTGGAAATTGAAGGGCAAAAAGATTTGCAGCCCGCCTGTTCCACCCCCGCTGAAGCTGACCTGTCCGTCTGGACCCGGTCCGAGCGGGTCCTCCGCAGCCGCCGGGAAACCATCCGGCAGTTCCTGACCGCGGGCAATCACAACTGCGCCATCGGCGCCGCCCATCGCCGGGACTGGACCGCCTTTCAGCTTCAGGCCCTGACGGCCGACGGAGAACAAGCGCTGTGCCCGGCCTGGGGAGACTGCCGCTTACAGGAACTGGCCTATGAATATCAGGTGGAGATTGCACCCGGCCCCGCCCCGGAGATCAAATATCCCATGGAAACGGTCAACCCCTTGATCATCCGGGACTTTTCCCGCTGCATCCTGTGCGGGCGCTGCGTCAAAGCCTGCAACGAGATTCAGGTCAACCGGGCCATCCATTTAAACGATACCGAACCCTTTAATGAAAACGAGCCCACCGACAAGGTAATTGCCGGCCAGGATGTGGCCCTCAAGGATTCCGATTGCGTCTTCTGCGGGGAGTGTATCCGGGTCTGCCCGGTGGGCGCCCTGGTGGAGAAAAAAGCCCGCTACCACTGGCGGCCCTGGGAGGTGGAAAAAATCCGCACCACCTGCCCTTACTGCGGGGTGGGCTGCCAGTTGTGGCTGCATGTCAAAGATGAAAAAATCGTCAAAGTTACCGGGGTGGAAGACGGCGCCCCCAACTGCGGCCGGTTGTGCGTCAAGGGCCGCTTCGGCTATGACTTCATTTACTCGGCGGAGCGGCTGAAAACTCCCCTGATCAAGGAAAACGGCGCTTTCCGGGAGGCCTCCTGGGACGAGGCCCTGGACCTGGTGGCCGATAAATTCCAGGCCATCATCGC
>CAZWCS010000009.1:0-43206 GCA_964632805.1 uncultured Desulfobacterales bacterium | reverse complement strand
AAGCGGTCCCGATGCCCTGGCGGGCGTAAGCTGCGCCCGCAGCATCAACGAGGACTCTTACCAGATGCAAAAGCTGTTCCGGGCGGTGTTCAAAACCAACAACATCGATCACTGCGCCCGCACCTGACATGCCCCCACTGTCGCCGGTCTGGCGGCTACCTTCGGTTCCGGGGCCATGACCAACTCCTTTGCCGAGTTTGCGCGGGCCAGGATGTTTCTGGTGATCGGGTCCAACATGACCGAGGCCCATCCGGTGGCCGCCACCTTTCTCAAAAACGCGGTCGTAAACGGCGCCCAACTGATCGTCATCGACCCCCGCCGGCACCGCCTGGTGGACTTTGCCAACCTGCATCTGCCGCTGAAAGTGGGCAGCGACATCGCCCTGTTAAACGGTCTCATGCATGTCTTGATCACCGAAAACCTGTATGACGAAACCTTTGTGGAATCCTGCACCGCCGGCTTTTATGCCTTAAAAGAGGTGATCATGGAATACCCCCCGGAACGGGCCGCGGAGATTTCCGGTATTGATGCCGAGACCATCCGCCAGACCGCACGCCTGCTGGCGTCGGTGAAACCGATCATGCTCTGCTACACCCTGGGGATCACCGAGCATACCTGCGGTAAGAACAACGTCATGTCCGTGGCCAACTTGCAGATGCTGCTGGGCAATATGGGGATAGAATGCGGCGGGGTCAATCCCCTGCGGGGGCAGAACAACGTCCAGGGGGCCTGCGACATGGGCGCCCTGCCCAACGTTTACCATGGCTATCAAAAGGTGGACGATCCGCAGGCAACCGCCAAATTCGAGGCCGCCTGGCGGGTCAGCGGCCTGTCCACTACCCCGGGCCTGATGATCCCGCAGATGATGGAGGGGCTGGTGGACGGCAAAGTGCGCGGGTTCTATATTTTCGGGGAAAACCTGGCCAACACCGAACCGGATATGAACAAGGTGGCCCACGAACTGGAAGCGGCGGAGTTCATCGTCTGCCAGGATATCTTCCCCACGGAAACCACCGCCTATGCCGACGTGATCCTGCCGGCGGCCGCCTGGAGCGAAAACGACGGGACCTTCACCAACAGCGAACGACGGGTCAACCGGGTCCGCACCGCCAGTCCGGCGCCGGGCCTGGCCCGGCCCAACTGGTGGATTTTCCGGGAAATCGCCCGCCGGTTCGGCCACCACTGGGAATCCGACAGCGCCCGGGACATCTGGGACAAGGAGATTGCCGTGCTGGCGCCGAATTTTGCGGGCATCACCTACGACCGGATTGAAAAAGACGGCCTGCAGTGGCCCTGCCCGGAGTGCAGTCATCCGGGGACGACCTTCCTGCACAAAGACGGCTGCTTCACCTGCGGCCGGGGGCAATTTTCCCCCGCCCGGTGGACACCGCCGGCGGAAGTGCCGGACGAAACCTATCCCCTGGTGCTCAGTACCGGGCGGCGGCTGTATCATTACCACACCCGGACGCAGACCGGACGCTGCCAAGGGCTCAATGACCTCCTGGGCGAAGAAACCGCCGATATTTCCGCGGAAGACGCGGAAAAACTGGGGATTCAAAACGGCGAAACCGTCAAGGTCAAATCCCGCCGGGGAGAAGTGACGGTCACCGCCCGGATTACCCCGGAAGTACCAAAGGGATTGGTCTGGATGGCCTTTCATTTTCTGGAGGGAAATGCTAACATACTGACCAACGCTGCTTATGACCCGGACACCCTGACGGCGGAATACAAGGCCTGTGCCGTGGCCCTGGAAAAATACAGAAACTGACCACCCCCTACCATCTTAAGGAGGCAGCCCATGACGTCCACCCCCAATAATACCCATGCCCCGGAAGAAACGCCGTCAGTGCAAACCGATTTCGATCGCATTTTCGTCGCCCAGAAAGAGGCTTTTCAGCAGCATCGCACCCCCGGTGCCCAGGAACGCATCGGGCATCTGAATACCCTGAAAAAAGTCATTCTGCAGCACAAAGAAGAAATCGCCGAAGCCATCAGCCAGGATTTCGGCCATCGCTCCCCGGACGAATCCTTTCTGGCGGAAATTTTTTCCAGCGCCGAGACCCTTCACCACACGGCCAGACATGTCAAAAAATGGATGAAACCCTCATGCCGAATGCCGGGCAAGTATTTTCTGCCGGCCAAGACCAAAGTATATTACCAGCCCCTGGGCGTGGTGGGCATTATTGTGCCCTGGAACTACCCCCTTTATCTGGCGATGGGCCCCATCGCTTATGCCCTGTCCGCCGGCAACCGCGTCATGGTCCGCATGAGCCAGAACTCCTCCCACCTGGCGCAACTCTTGAAAAAAATCATTTCGGAAGCCTTTGCTGAAAATCAACTGGCGCTTTTTACCGGGGAAGAGGTTTCCGGGGCCACTTTTACCGCCAAACCCTGGGATCACATCCTGTTCACCGGCTCCACCGATGCCGGCCGGCACATCATGCGGGCCGCGGCCGATCATCTCACCCCGGTGACCCTGGAACTGGGCGGCAAGTCCCCGGCCATTATCGGGCCGGATGTCCCCATGAACAGCGCCGTGGAGAGAATCGCCTGGGGCAAAATGCTCAACTCCGGCCAGACCTGCGTGGCCCCGGATTATGTCTTCTGCCCCGAGGAGCGGGTCACGGAATTTGTGGATTGTTTCCGGAATGCGGTCATCAAAATGTACCCTTCCTTAAAAACCAATCCCGACTTTACCAGCGTGGAAAATGATCAGCAGTACGCCCACCTGCAGGAGCTGCTGGCGGACGCCGAAGCCAAAAAGGCGGAAATCATCGAGATCAACCCCGCCGGGGAAAACTTTTCCGACAGCCGCAAAATGGCGCCCCGACTGCTGCTCAACCTCTCGGAAGATATGCTGGTGCTGCAAAAGGAAATTTTCGGGCCGCTGCTGCCGGTGCTGACCTACCGTAACCTGGAAGAGGCCATCGCCTACGTCAACGCCCGGCCCCGGCCCCTGGCCCTGTACTATTTTGACTACAACCGCCAGAACGCCGAATATGTCATCACCAACACCTATTCCGGCGGGGCGGCCGTCAACGAAACCATGCTCCATGTAACCCAGGAAAACATGCCCTTCGGCGGGGTGGGCCAGTCCGGCATGGGCAAATACCACGGCCGGGAAGGATTTCTGACTTTTTCCAATCAAAGAGGCGTGCTTTTTAAACCCAAATTCAACAGCACCAAACTGATTTATCCGCCTTACAAGGGATGGCGCCAGCGGCTCATGCGGGCCGTATTTGCCCGTTAATCCCAACTATTTCATCCCTGGCCTTTCTTCGACAATCGCCTGGATCGCATAACCTGCCTTTCTGATAGACAGAATGCTTTTCAGATGATAGTTCCATCTACCAGAAAGCGCATCAGGCAACTCCCGGGGGGATAGTCCTAAGGACTCGGATGCAAATAAGGACACGGCTTGAAAGGTATTTTGGGTCACCAAGGGATAGTTTCCGAGGATATGTTCTTGGGTCCTTCTTCAGCTAAAAAATTAAGGATTTGAATTCATTTTGGCGTCACAAGGAAAACAGCCAGACGCTCTTGGGAACCTCCCGGTCTCGGCCGTCCCAGCTCAACCAGAAATACCGAATCTTTTCCGGTTTGTCATCCAATAGGATCACGACCCGGGCCACGAAACAGGGCTGGTCCGGATTGATTAGGTCCGGAATCGGACTTTTCAGTTCAATGGAGGTAAACACCATAGCCTGGATCCGCTCCATTTGCCTCTCCCATTTTCGGGCCGTGTCCCGGTCCGGAAGCCGGCGGCCGGATTTTTTCAGGGCCGCCATATGCTGCCGGGACAGTTCGCGCCCCAGAATCATGCGAATTCTTTTTTCCGGATGCTTGGGAACCAGTGCGGATCGAAGGGAGGCAGCCACAGCTATCAACAACAAGAAAAATAGAACCAGGGATATTCCCGTAAAAAAAAGGACTTTTTGCTTTCGGGTGCGGATTAGAAAAACGCCCATGGATTTTAAAAAAAGATAAAAAAGGATATGAAGTCGTTTTTATAGGCCCCTTTTATAGCAGACACCCCCTAAAATGTCAATATTTTTATGGCTTTTCCCGCCAGGGCGCCATGAGCGAAGCAGGAAGGCATTCCGAGTATTCCGGGGAATACCCGGCGCTGAGCCGGTTATGACTCAACAGGCCCGGCGGAATCCGTCCCGGGGCGGCATTTGTGGAGGTACCTGCGGCGGCGTTTCGGGAGGCTTCATCCCGGAGCGCAGATAGGCATAAATCAGGGAGCCGGGCTTTATTCCCTGCTGCACCAGGCCGGCCGTTCCAAAGAGACGGTTGAACTCAAAAATAAAAAAGCGGCCGTCCACTTCCGCCAGATCAAAACCGGCATGATCAATATTCAGGGTGCGGGCGACCGTCTCTGTCAAGGCCACCGCCGCGGCCGGGATATTCTCGGTATCCAGCCGACCGCCCCGGGCGACGTTGGTATGGAATCCCCCCGGGGGGGCGTGCCGCCAGTAGGCCGCCACCACCGTGCGGCCGATGATGACCAGGCGCAGGTCCCGGGTAAGTGGCAGATACTCCTGCACATACAGAATCTCGTGGCTGCGGGTATAGCGTTCCCAGTCGGCGCGGCTTTCGATCCGCCACACTCCCTGCCCCATGGAAGCCCGGGCCGTCTTGGCCACCAGGGGAAAATCCAGACAGTCCAAAACCTGCTGCCGATTGGCCGGGGTGTTGGCCAGAATGAAAGTTGGCGGAATGTGTTCCGGCCACAGCAGTTGCATCACCCGGGTCATTTCGATCTTGTCGTGCCCCAGATGATAGGTGCTGATGCTGGGAAAAACGGTCTTTTTCAGGCCGTAGTAAAGGGCGTTGACCTGCCAGTATTCCGGAAACAGCAGCCAGTCGGCCCGCCGGATTTCCGGCAGGTGGTCCGGAACCTTTTCCGGTTTGAGGTAGGTGGCCCCGGGAATCCCGAATCCCCGCAGGGCATCAAAAGTAATGAGGTTCATGTCCTTTTTTCTTCAAGAAACCTTCTGGCGGCCGCCACCCCCTGGTTGAACCCCTCCAGAATCTTTTCCGGATCCGTGGTCAGACGGTTGACCCGGAAGTCGGCCGGGGCATAAATCATCTCAATTCCGGGATGGCGGGTTTCCAGGTCATCCAGCAGGCGGTTATAGACCTCATCGTAATTTTCCAGCGCCCGGAGAAGGAACTGATGAGCCGGGTCTTTATAATAATACTCATACACTTTTTTCGCCCAAAAGGACAGATCCTGCTTGCGATACCCCTGCTGCCGGGTGGTTACCACCACAATCTCCTTCTCCTTGAAACCCATATCCAGGGCTTTCCGGTACGGGATCGGGTCCAGGATGGCCCCGTCCAGCAGGGCATAATCCTTATAGGGAACGAACCCCCGGTAAAGAAAAGGAATGGCGGCGGTGGCCTTGAGCGCCGCGGTAAGATCATCTTTGCGGCAGGTCAGGTAGACGCTTTCCGGGGCCGCGCCGTCGGGACAATGGGTGGCGGTGATAATCACCGGACAGGATTTTCTCAGACGTTTGCGGCTCAGCGGCTCAGTGCCGTTGATAATGGTGTCCACCAGCCAGTCCAGATTCAGAATATGTTCTTCCGGCCGGAGGATATTGCGCTTGCGAATAAACTCTCCGCTCAGCAAATGGGTAAAAAAGGCATCCCGGGCCAGATAGACCTGCCCGGCGGCATAGGCCGTGCCGATGAGCGCCCCCGCGGAAGTGCCCACGATCAGCTTCCAGGGAAAATAATCCCGGTCGGCAAAGGCCTGCAAGACCCCGGCCAGAAAAACCCCCCGCATGCCGCCGCCTTCCAGCACCAGCGCCCGTTTGGCGGGATATTTTTTTGGGGGAAAAAATTTGTTTTGCAAAAAACGAAACATGCCTGCCCGTTCCACCTGATTTTGATTATTCCTGTTTCAGGTAATTCTACCATAAAAACAAAAATTTTTATTTCGTTTATTTTCCGGTATTATTGGCGGCAATTTCTACAAAAAAAACCTTTCAATCTTTGGGTGCAATTTTTTGAAATCATCAGCGAGCAAGCTTTTTCAAAACGCTTAGCCCAATATGTGGTATCCAAAAAAATATTGACATACAATATCGTCCTTGTTATATAATACGCATCAAATAATTTCTTCGCTGCAAAGCAAATGATCCAGGAAAAACCTATGGAAAATATCTGCAAACCCTTTACGAACGATATCAGCGAGGTAACGCGCTCCACGATCTTTCAGGGTGATGCAGCGGAAATTCTGGACCATCTCCCTGAGAATTTTTTCCAATGCTGCATCACCTCTCCACCCTACTGGGGATTGCGGGATTATGGCGCCCCGGGGCAGATCGGCAACGAAGAAAATCCCGAAAATTATATCGAACGACTGGTTTCGGTCTTTGAAAAAGTCCGCCGGGTACTTACCGATGATGGTACCTTCTGGCTAAATGTCGGCGATTGTTACACCAGCGGGAACAGGGGATATCGGGCACCGGACAAAAAGAACCCCGTCCGCGCCATGTCTTATCGCGCCCGTACACCGGAAAAATTAAAGCCCAAAGACCTGGTGGGCATCCCCTGGCGTCTGGCTTTTGCCGTTCAAGAGGCCGGGTGGTATCTCCGCAGCGATATTATCTGGGAAAAGCCCAACTGTATGCCGGAAAGCGTCAAGGACCGGCCCACCCGGGCTCATGAATACCTGTTTCTTTTCTCAAAGTCCCAACGCTACTACTACGACTATCTTAACAGCCGGGAAGAAAACGGGCGCAACCGTCGGACTGTCTGGACCATTCCGACAGAACCATTTGCCGGCGCCCATTTTGCAACTTTTCCCCCGGCTTTAATAGAACCCTGTGTCATTGCCGGTTCCGAACCCGGAGACTGGGTTCTGGACCCGTTTTTCGGATCGGGAACGGTGGGCGTCGTCTGCGAGCAACAACACCGCAATTACGTGGGTATCGAATTGAATCCGGATTATGCCAATCTGGCTGCAGATCGAATTCAGAAAACGGAGCGTCTCCTGATTACACAGGATATGAAGGTCGCAAAATGACGGATTTCAAAATTCCCGAACCCGACCTCCAAGTTACCTTCTACCAGCGCCTGACAGAAATCCGGGGGATATGTCTTCTGGACGCACTGCTTACCACTGTTGCAGGTCTTCAGATATCCCGTATCGATCAGGAACTTGCCAATCTGGCTGCCCCGGCAGCACTTGGAAAAATTGCCGGGTGGGGACTCCGGGGAGAACTGATATTCCCCGTTCCTTCTGTACTTACATCCAATCCCTGTCTCTTGGGATACTATCGTCTACTTTTGGGATTTTCACAAAAACAGTTCTATGGCAATCGTTATGGTTTTACCCCTTTTAAAGCCATGGAGACCAAGGGGCAACTCTCCGATCAAAACAAGCAGCATATTGAACAACTGTGCCGCACTTTGTGTACCAGTGCGCACTCTTTTGTCGATGCTGTGGAGTACCTCTCCAAAGAGGCCATGCACGAACTCACTCTGCTGACGCTGGGAGCACAGTTGCGTGGCAGTGCCTTGAATATGATGGGCAGTCGGGCCACACGCAAAATTTTCGATTTAATTCGGACCCATCTTTCAAACGAAACCGTTGCAGAGGGAGAGCGGACGCTGGAAGTCGAAAATGCGGCCGGTCGCTTCGTCCGGGTGGAATTTGCGGCCGATCCCGATATCTGCATCCGCGAACAGTTGCCTTCCGGAACGTACCATAATTTGGTGGCAATTGAAATAAAGGGAGGCCAAGACTACTCCAACATCCATAACCGGATTGGAGAAGCCGAGAAAAGTCATCAGAAAGCGCGTCACGAAGGATATGTGGAATGCTGGACATTGGTCGGTGTGGAGCAAATTAATATGGAATCCGCCAAAAACGAATCTCCAACCACCGACCGCTTTTTTTACATAGACCGGGTTACCGATCCCTCTTCTCCGGAAGCAGATGAATTCCGGGAAAATCTGATTTCCCGGCTGGGCATACGAGCCTGAAACATCCCCCCTTTTTTGTGCCCCAGATCAACTCTATGTACTACACCAGCAGCAAAGATGTACCTAAGAAACGTTTTTAGCGCACATTGATTACTACGCGTGGAAATATGCACTGATTTAAAAAAAATCAATGCATGTCAAAAATCTCATCCTTAATTGCAGAACATGTCCATACTGGCGACATGAATCAAAAACGTGTCCATAAAAACATGTTTTGGGGACACGTTAGCGAATGGCCGATAGGATATGCACTGCCGCAGTGCATAATTTCAAAATATACACTGATTCTCTAAAAATCAGTGCATATCAAAATAATTTCTAAATAAATCAAAAAGTTGCGTATTAATATACAGAACGCTTCTTCCCGCCTTTTTACTTTTCAAAATCCATATTGATTCCAAGTCCTTAAGATATCGTGCCGCCACGTTGCGGGAGGCAATGCCCCGTTCCACCAGGCCATCGATTCTCGTATACACATGAATAAACAAGGTTTCCACCAGTTCGTGGGAATAAATTTTCGGCCGTTGCGCCTGAATGGTTTTCCGAACGCCTTCCATCAGGGCCACAATGGCCTTGCTTAAATGCAGGGTGGCTTCAGCGGTCTTTTCCACCGCGGTCAGCATGAAACAGATCCATTCCTCCCAGGCCTCTTCGGCCGTGACCCGTCGCAGCAGCCGGTAATAATCGGCCTTATGCGCAATGATATAGCGGCTTAAATACAGCAGGGGATCGGACAGTAGTTCCTTCATGACCAGATAAAGCACGTTGATGATCCGGCCGGTTCTGCCGTTGCCGTCATAAAAGGGATGAATGGACTCAAACTGATAATGAATCACCGCCAGCTTGACCAACGGGTGCAGATCATCTTCTTCCGCATAGATATAGACTTCCAGGTTGGCCAGCAGGTCCCGGATAACCGTTTCCTTTTCCGGCGAAGTATACATTACCTCGCCGGTCCGGTCGTTCACCAGTTTGGTACCGGGCAGCTTGCGGATTCCGGCCCACGTCCTCCCTTTTTCCAAACCACTATAGCGCTGATGTCCTTATGTGTCAAACCTTCCTGTTTCCTTACATAATCCGGGAGTTCCCGTTTTTTCCGCCCATAAAAAGCCCCTGCCCTGCGAACGGAAGGAAAGCGGCGCAGGAATTTTCTTGACTTCAAATACAGATCGAATAGATTGAAAATACATCAGAAATTTTCTTATCACCAGACAGGGAGGCCGTCATGAACATTGCGGTGGTTGGCGGAGGCATTTCCGGAATTCTCACGGCGTACCTGCTGCAGCAAAAGCACCGGGTCACGCTGTGGGAAAAAAACGACTATACCGGCGGCCACACCAATACGGTGGTCATTTCCTCCGGCCCGGACCAGGGACTGCCCATTGACACCGGCTTTATTGTTTTCAACCAGAAAACCTATCCGGTGTTTATTGCCTTTCTGCAACAGCTGGGGGTAGACTTTCACCAAACCGACATGTCCTTCAGCTATTACTGTCGGCGCACTCGCCAGAATTTTGCCAGCAGAAATTTCAACACCCTCTTTGCCCGGCGCCGCAATCTGTTCCAGCCGGGGTACTGGTGGTTTCTGGGACAGATGGTGCGGTTTTTAAAAACCATCCGTGACGACTATCTGGACGGCCGCCTGCCGGACGTTACCCTGGAAACCTACCTGGACGAAAACGGTTTCGAAGAAAAGGTCAAAAACTGGTTTGTCATTCCCATGGCCGCCGCCATCTGGTCGGCCTCGGACGCCCAGATACTGGACTTTCCCGTGCGGGCCTTTGCCCAGTTTTATGAAAACCACGGCCTGCTGGCGGTGCGCAACCATCCGGCCTGGTATTACGTGGCCGGTGGCAGTCAATCCTATGTCAAAGCCTTCCTGAAAACCTTTACCGGCAAGATACACAACGACCGGCCGGTGCAGACCGTCAAGCGGAGCGAGAGCGGAGCCGCCCTTACCCTTTCGGACGGAGAGACGGTGGAATATGACAAGGTTGTCCTGGCCACCCACGCGGATGAAGCCCTGGACCTGCTGGCCGATCCCACCCCGGAGGAAAAACGGCTGTTATCTTCCTGGCGATATTCGGACAATCACACGGTGCTGCACACCGATGCCTCCTTTATGCCGCCCAATCGTACCGCCTGGGCCTCCTGGAATTATTGCCGGGAAGCCGATCACCGGAGCGACCGGCCCATTACCGTTACCTATCACATGAATCGCCTGCAGAAACTGCCCGCAGAAAACGATTACTTCGTCACCCTGAATCCGGACCGCCCCATCCCGGAAAGGCATATTATCCGCGCCATCGACTATACCCATCCGGTTTATGATGAAGCGGCCTTCTCCACCCAGGCCGCACTGGATTCTCTGAACGGGGTCAACCATACCTTTTTCTGCGGCAGCTATTTCGGATACGGCTTTCATGAAGACGGCGCCCGATCGGCCCTGGCCGTGGCCCGCCGTTTTGACATCACCTTATGAACTCGAAACTTTTTCAAGGCCATATCGAACACACGCGGTATCATCCGCGGGACCACCAACTGCGTTATCCCCTTTATCTGTACGGCCTGGACCTGGATGAACTGCCGGAGATTGACCGGCGCCTGCCGCTGTTCGGCTACAACCGGCTGCGGCCCTCCGCCATTTATGACAAAGATTACGGCTATCCCGGCGGCGGCACCGTCAAGGAAAAAATTCTCTCCCTGCTTCACCGCCACGGACTGGACCGTCCCCCGGAACGCATTGTCCTGATCACTTCCGCCCGCTATTTCAACTATGTGTTCAACCCGGTCAGCTTTTATTACTGCTTTGCCGGCGGCGACACCCTGGCCGGGGTGGTAGCCGAAGTCAACAACACCTACGGGGAACGCCACCTGTATGTGCTGCAAAAACCCCGGTCTGCTTCCGCCGGATATCTGGCCAGCTATACCGCGGACAAAGTCTTTCATGTTTCTCCGTTCAACAACCTGGAAGGCACTTATACCTTCTATTTTGGCTCCCTGCAGACCGGTCTGGATATCAAGATCGAACTGATCCGGGATGGCCAACGGGTTTTTGGCGCCCATCTGGTGGCGGCGGCGGTCCCGCTGACCCCCTGGTCCCACACCCGGACCCTGCTGGCCCACCCGGTGGTGCCGCACCTCAGCATTCCCCGCATCTACTGGCAGGCTTTTCGCCTGTTTTTTCAAAAAAAACTGACTTTTCACAAAAAACCGGATCCGGCCAGTCCCCTGACCATCCCCCGTTTCAAGCCCTCGCCGCTGCAACGCTTCTGTCAACGCCTGGTCTTCGGTGTGCTGAAAAAAATTCACCTCGGACAACTGCAGATGACCCTGCCCGACGGCAGCCAGAAAACCTTCGGCCGGAAGGACAACGGGAAAGCGGCCGCCATGGTGGTAAAAGACCATCAGTTTTTTTCCCGGCTGGCATTCCAGGGAGACATCGGCTTCGGGGAAGCTTACATGGCCGGCAATTGGGACAGCCCCGACCTGGTGGCGCTGTTCAGCCTGTTCATTGCCAACCGGCCGGTTATCAGTGACGGCAACTGGCTCACTTCCCTGCCGGCGGTGGTCCGGGAGCGATCGGCTCATCTGGGCCGGAAAAACTCCCTGCCCGGCAGCAGAAAGAATATCTACCAGCACTATGACCTGGGCAACGAATTTTACGCCCTCTTTCTGGACGAATCGATGACCTATTCCTGCGCCTTTTTCGCTTCTCCGGAAGATTCTCTGGAAACGGCCCAGCAGAACAAATACCGCCGCATTATCGACCAAGCCCGCCTTGAAAGCACCAATCATATCCTGGAAATCGGGTGCGGCTGGGGCGGCTTTGCCCTGGAAGCGGTGCGGCAAACCGGCTGCCGGGTAACCGGTATTACCATCTCGCCGGCGCAGTACGCCCTGGCCCGGGAGCGGGTGCAACAGGCGGGCCTGGCGGACCGCATCGATATCCAGCTTAAAGACTGGCGCCACCTCGATGGCTGTTACGACCGGATTGTTTCCATTGAAATGCTGGAAGCGGTGGGGGAAAAATATATCGGGGCCTTCTTCCAGGCCTGCGACCGGCTGCTGCAAAAAGACGGGCGGGTGGTTATTCAGACCATCACCATTCCCGACCAGCGTTACCGGACCTACCGGCGGCAAAGGGACTGGATCCAGAAACACATTTTCCCGGGCGGCCATCTGCCCTCTCTGGAATTAATCAGCCGGACCCTGACCCGCCGGACCGCTTTCGGTATCGACCACCTGGAAAACATCGGCCCTCACTACGCCGCCACCCTCCGGCAATGGCGACAGCGATTTCTTGCCGCCGAAGACCGGGCCCGGGCGATGGGCTTTGACGCCGTCTTTCGCCGGAAATGGTGCTACTATTTCGCCATCTGCGAAGCCGGTTTTGCCAACCGCATTCTGGGGGACCTGCAACTCGTCCTGACCCGTCCGGGCAACGTCTGAAACCGCCCGCGCGGCGCGATTTTCGATCCCTCCTCCGCCGACAGAACCCCCGCCGCCGTCAATCATCGCTTCCCGGAGAGGCCGGGGGCTGTTCTTCCAGGGAGCGGCGAATTTCATCATGCATGGCTTTGGACAGCGGAAACGGAATCAAAACGACAATGGCGGCCAGATTACACAGACAGGGGACCAGCGCATAAAGGATGCGCAAAACCATGACAACGTCCGCATTCTGGGGAAGGTTGGGCCGGTATCCGGCTTTTCCCAGAACGGCCAGCCCCACACCGATCCCCAGAGCGGCCGCGATTTTCTTGGCGATTGACCAGATACCGATGTACTGTCCCTCCCGCCGCCGGCCGGTGGTCAATTCGTCGTAATCAATGACATCGGCCTGGATGGCGGACGGCAGGGCCAGACTGGCACCGAAGCCGATCCCCGACAAAAAAACCAGCACGCCGTACAAAAAACCGTCGCCCGGCCCCAGAAAAAACACCCCCATAAACGCCCCGGTATTCACCGCCATGGAGGCCAGCCAGGCCCGCTTCTTTTCCAGGCGCCGTGATATCGCTACCCACAGCGGCAAAAACAGAATACCGGTGATAAAATACAGAGCCAGAAATAACTCCGCGCCGGTGGTCTGCAGAACATACTCTACATAGTACAGAATGAGGGTGGCGGGCAGGTTGTTGCCGATGGCGGCAATGGTATATGAAACCAGAAGAATCACAAAGGGACGATTGCGGAATATGGACACCCAGGAAGACAGGGGCGCTTTGACCAGGGGCCGCCGGCTGTCATAGCGCTCCTTGATAACCGCCACGCAAACCCAGCAGCAGGCTACCACCAGAGGAGCATAAACGGCGGCAATCCAGAAAAACTTGGCCCGTTCGCCGGTATTGTCCCGGGACAGTTGAAATATCCAGCGGACCACTTCCGGAGAACTGGCGGCAATAAAGGTGCCCAGAATCAAGAATCCGTCCCGCCAGCTGAACAGGACGGTCCGTTCGTGATAATGGTGGCTGATTTCCGGCCCCAGCGATTCATAGGGAACCACCACAATGGTCCAGAAAAAAAACAGCAGAAACAGGGTCACTCCGAACCAGACCGAAGCCGTCTGCGCGGTCAGCCCGGCCGGCGGGGTAAACAGCAGAAACAGAAACAGCGCCAGGCAGATGGAACCACCCGCCAGGTAGGGCCTGCGGCGGCCGAAGCTGGTCCGGGTGTTATCGGAAATATAACCGATAACCGGATCGGTCACCGCGTCAAACAACCGGACACCGAACAGGAGATAGCCCACCAGAATGATATTCACCCCCACCACATCCGTATAGAACTTGGGGATAAAAACATACACCGGAATCCCGACAATGGCCAGGGACAGGGCCGGCAGGGCATAGGCCAGTTTATGCGGCAGAGACAGCTGCCTGGTGGTCTTCATTCGGAAGATATCCCCAGAATATGGTCCCGAAAGGATTTGTCAATGGGCCGGGGACCGATCCATATGGAAAAAAGGGCCCGGGAAAAATCCGCCCCGGGAATCACCGCCAGTGTTTCGTTGTTCAGGGCCAGCCGGGTGCCTTCCCCGGGCAGATAGGTCAAGGCGTAGCGGTCTCCGGGGGCCACCTTTTGATAGGCGGCCAGCAACTGTTCCAGTTGGGGCTGCATCTGCTGAAACTGCCGGGGCGGCACATTTTCCGCCATCTTGATACGGGTGGCCTTACCGAACTGCTCCGCCGTGATGGCGTGAAAATATTCCAGCACCAGCCGCCGGGGGACTTCCCCCAAGGCCTGGCCGCTGTCGACACCCGGCGGAAGATAAAAAGCCCCCACATATCCTTTGAAAACCACCAAGTACCGCAGCAGGGCGGTTCCCTGCAAGACCAGCCGGGTATCGCCCGCGGTCTCTGTTTCCGCAAATTCTACTCCTTCAATGGACGCCGCCTGCAGCGGCAGCACCGCAGTTGCCAGCAGCAGCCCAACACCCAGAACCTGACCGCCTTTCATTTTATTTCTCCCCTGTCATTTCACACAGCCGTTCCCACAACAAGGTCCGTTCCGCCGCCGATTCCCGGGTAAAGGGAAAGACGTGGGTCACATGGGGCCGCCGGTCCAGCCAGAATCTGCCGCTGACCCGGCCCGCCTCCGCTGCCGCCGCCAGCCAGACGATGGTATCCGCCCCTTCTTCCGGGGTCCGCAGTACCCGCCGGGTCCGTTCGTAAAAGGCCGGCAATGAACGGACAACACCCGGGGTATCCACCCAGCCGGGATGCATGGCGTTTACCACCACCCCCCGGGATTGCAACTGCTGCGACCACATTTCGGTCAGAATCACCATCCCCCGTTTGGCCCGGGCGTAGGCCTTATTGCCGTCATAGGACTCGGACGTGTATTGCAGGTCATCCGGCCGGATTTTCTGGGTGTACATGCCGCCCGAGGAGACATTGATGATCCGGGCCGGGGCCGAGGCTTCCAGGCGGGGAAGCAACAGGCGGGTCAGCAGAAAAGGACCGGCCAGGTCGGTGGCCAGTGTCTGCTCCAGGCCCTCCCCGGTTTCCCGGTGCTCGTTGAACAGGGCCCCGGCGTTATTGATCAGAACATGCACCGGCCTGTCGGAAGCCAGGATTTCTTCCGCAACCCGGCGGGTATCCGCCATAAGGCTCAAATCCCCGCGGCAGGTGTTGATACGAAAATTGCCGGTGGAATCGACCAGCTCCTGCCGGGTCTGCGAAAGTTTTTCCGCGGAACGCCCCACCACGATCATCCGGGCGCCCAGTTCGGCGATTTTCCGGGCCGCCGCCTGGCCGATCCCCGAGGTGGCTCCGGTAATGACCACGGTTCTGTCGTCCAGAAATTCCGGCTGGGGATTCCATTTTTTCTTGTGCCGGGCAAATCCCTGGCGGGTGAACCCGGCCATACCGCCGACAACCGTCCGATCCAGGAGATAATCCCCTGCCCGCATGCGGGGCGCGGGAAACGTCCGGTTCAGAGCCGTATCCAGCCCTTTTATCGCCCGGTCGCCGAGGCGGTGCAGAAAACGTTGCAAAAGTTTTTCCCGCAACGGTCCGGTATGGTCCCGCTGCATGGACACCTGGTAATCAATCCGGGTGCCCCCATCCAAGGGAGAAAACCGGATGGTATCGGTGGTGGTAAACCCGTTGCCGGACCCGTGCAGGATCACTTTCCGGTCGGGCACAAATTCGGTGATGCGATAAGTCATCGGAATTTTACCGAAACCGTAATTGGCCACGATCGCAAAGAGGGAATCCGGGCCAACCGGACCGGGTGTGGTCCGACGGGAAGAAACCACCCCCGGATCCCATTGTTCAATGGTACCAAAATCACTGACATAGCGGAACACCTGATCGATGGGACGCTTCGTGCAGAGGGATTTTTCCAGCGCAACCATGGCGTACCTCCCTGAATATCTTTGGCAGATATTCTGTTTCTCAGAATTTGAAAACGACTTTTTTTATCCCGGTTGGAGATTATTGATATTGACCGCGTCTTTTTGAAACAACTCCGGAACTCCGGGATGACAGGTAAAAAACAGGACCTGGCGGTCCCGCGCAAAATCCTGCAGCACGGCAGCGGTGCGACGGCCACGCGCGGCGTCAAAGTTGACCAGCACGTCATCCAGTACCAGAGGCAGCGGTTCGGCGGTTTGCTCGTACTCTTCGATAAACCCCAGCCGCAGGCTGATCAAAAGCTGTTCCCGGGTGCCCCGGCTCAGTTGTTCCAGGCGCTTCTCTCTCCGGCTGCGGTCAAAAACCGAAACCGCCCGGTCTTCCAGGGAAACCCGGATCCGCTCATACTGCCCGTCGGTAATATCCCGGAAATACCGGCTGGAATTTCGAATCACCGCGGGTTGGCGCTCCTGTTCGAACTTCTGCTTCACTGTCTGCAGCACCGACAGGGCGGTTTGGGCGGCCAGCCACTCCTGATAGGCCTGTCGCAACTGCTCCCGGGTGACTTCAAGACGGGTCATCACCTCCGTCAGCTCCGAAGTCCCGGCCAGCTCCCGCTGCTGGGCCTGTCTGGCGCTGATTTCCCGGTTGATCTCGTCCCGCTCGCGGTTTAAATCCGCCACCTGTTGCTCCAGGGCCGCCAGTTGATTGTCCAGACGGCTTTTTTCCGAGGAAGCCAGATCGTTGCGGACTTCTTCCGCTTTCTCCACCCCGGCGATCTGCCGGATCACGGCCATGGCCTGGCGGCGTTCGACCAGTAAGGCCGCCACCCGTTCATTGTCCCGGTAGCGTTTGCGGAACTCCTCCCGGTTGTCCGCAGCCGCAGACTCCAGCAGCCGGGCCAGCTCCTGCGCCAGGGCCGCTTCTTCCTGCCGGGCACGCGCCCGGACAGCCTCGTTTTTCCGAAGAGACTCTTCCAGACGCGCCCGCTGCTCCCGCCGGGACTGATTTTCCCGGAAATGCCGGGAAACAACGGCCACCCGGACGGCCACCTCCTGCTCGGGGGCGACGTCCGGCAGACAGGAAGCCAGATCTTCGGTGAGCTGTTCAAAATCCCGGAGAAACCGTTCCATCCCGTCCAGGCGGGCAGCCAGGCGATTTCCGGAAATAATTTCCCGCTGCAGCCGTTCCACCATCTGCAATGCTTCCAGCGCGGCCGATGGCGACAGCTCGGGAACAAATCCCAGGCAAGTCTGCAGATAGGTTTGCGAGGCTTCCCGCACTTTCTGTGTTTCCACTTCCAGCGCCGCCAGGTGCCGCCGGGCGGCATCCAGGGGATTGGTTTTCCGGAGATACCCGCGGCCCCAGAAAAAAAGGACGGCTGCCGCTCCCAGCCCCCCCGCGGGAATAAAATATTCCGTCAGCAGACAGGGCACGATCCCGACCAGCGCGAGCAGCGACAGCACCAGCAGCAACACCTCCGGCGAAAGCAGGCGCTGCCGGGCGGCCAGCGCGGTCACATCCTGCCGGGCCTGCTGGGTCCGCCGGTCGACATCCTCCCATTGCCGGCGAAATGTTTCCAAGCGGTCCCGGTGGGTAATGATATCCGAAAACACGGCGATCTCTTTTTCCCCCCACCCCGGAGGAAAAGCCTGCAGCCCCTGCCGGATGGAATCGCGCAAGCGCGCCTGTTCGGCGGCATCTTCGTCATACTGCTGCCGGATGGCTTTGTATTTTTCAAAATTGGCGCTCATTTCCTCAAATTTGCCGGCCTGCGCCAGCAGATCGGCATTGTAATCCGTACCGGCCAGGGATGCCTCCAGCCGCTCCCGCTCTGTTTCCGCTCCGGCAATGGTCTTTTGCAAAGCGGCTTCCCGCTCCTCCAGACGGTTCAGTTGGTCCCGCCCGTCTTCCGGCAGGTCCCGGAATTCCGGCAGGTGCGCCAGTTCTTCGGACACCTGGCAGAGGGTGACATAACTGGGATAACATTTGAGATAATTGTGAAGACGATCATGATCGGCCTGGCACACAGCCAGTTCCTTTTCCAGGTTTTCCAGGCGGCTTTTCAGTTCCCGGATTTCCCGGCCCAGTTCCCGGTAACGCGGCATATAAGCCTGAATGCGGTCCCGCTCCTCCATCTCCCGGTTCAGTTGCCGGGTCAATTCCGGAATCACCTGCCGGGAACCGCGGGGCTTGTAAATGGCTTCCGCCTCCTTCACCAGCGCCTTTTCCACTTCGCCCAGAGACACCCCCTGCAGACCCAGCCCCACACTAAAGATGCGGTCTTCCACCCCGGAGCGGCTCAACGACTCCAGCCCCAGCAGCTCCTCCAGGGAAATCCCGTAGACGTTTTCAAACAGCGCCCCCGAAGCGTTCCCCAGCAGGCGAAACCACTCCCCTTCACTGTCACTGGTGGTTTCCGGATAATGGAGCGTAATGGTCCCGGGATAACCGGCTGTCCGCGCAAAAGTAACTTCCGTACCGTCCGACAGCCGGGCTGCAATGCGGCCGCCGTGACGGCCGCCGAATAAGGGTGGCAGGCGCTGATCCAGCGGCCGGGGATAACCGAACAGGGTATACCGGATAAACTGCAGCAACGTGGATTTTCCGGCTTCATTGGGGCCAAAGAGAATATTCACCCCCGGCGCCAAGGCCTCCAGATGATAATCGGTGAACATGCCGAAACCGTCTATGTACAGGGCGGTTATCTTCATTGGCTGTTCCGGAAAAGGTGATCCAGCAGTTTCTGCCCGGTCCGTCGCCAGATGTGGCGATATTCTTCATCGCTCAACGCGGCCAGCTCCTTTTTTACCGTATAATTGGCCAGGTCTTCTTCTACCGCCCCGACAATCCTCTTGATATCCTCCGTATTTTCACCGGCCGTCAGGGTGCGCAAAATTTCCCCGGCAAAATCGTTTCCCCGGGACAACTGCTCCAGATCCAGATCCGGCACGGTTTGCCCCTCCAGGCGATCCACCCGGTGGAAAACCGTCTGCCCGGCTTCGCCGGCATTGATTTCCTCCCGGAGCGCCGCCAGCTCCGCCGGTGTCAGCCGGGGATGCAGTGGCGTCCGGCCGGTGAGCACGATACGATGAAGCGTGCTGACAGACGCGGTTTCGTCGGCTTCCGGCAGACGAACCCGGTCAATTTCAGCGGAAAGGCGGCCGATTTTTTCCACCCCGGTAAGATCCACGGTATTTTTCTGAAACGCAACAGTATGGGTAGGGACAAAAGTCATCTCCGGTGGCTGTCCCGCTTCCAGCTTCACCAGAAAGCAGCCCCGTTCCCCGGTTTCCCCGAAATCCCGCCCCTGGGGATTGCCGGCATAGACCACGGCGGGAAATTGTTCCCGCACCACCCGGGGCTGATGGATATGCCCCAGGGCCCAGTAATCAAACCCCTTGCCGGTAATATCCGCCAGGCGGAAGGGATGATAGACTTCATGAGGCCCCGGCGCACCCACGGTGCCGTGCAGAAGGGCAATGGACAGCGGCGGCGGCGGTTCGGACCGCTGAAACCGTTCGGCGGGGTTGTCCCCGGTATCTTTTTCCCGGCAGCTCAAACCGTGAATGTCCACCCGGGGCGCCCCCTCCCGAACGAATGTCGCCACCGCGGGTTCTCCGGGGGGAAACATGACCGCGGTTTCCGGCAGGCCCAGCTCTTCCAGCCAGGCTTCGTAGGGGTCATGGTTGCCGCCCACGAAATAAACAAAAATTTCCGCTTTTGCCAACCGCTGGATTTCTTCCACAAACCGCAGCTGGGCCGACAGGCTCTGTTCGGCGCCGTCGAAGATATCCCCGGCGATCAACAGAAAATCCACCGCTTCCCGCAAACAGCAGTCGACAATATTATGAAAGGCCTGAAAGGTAGCCTGCTTGAGCTGTTCGGCCAGCTCCCGGTCCAGCGCATACAATCCCTTGAAAGGCGTATCCAGATGGAGATCCGCGGCATGGACAAATGTAATCGAAGACGATGTTTTCACGCGCCGGCAGGTCCCCCGTAATGATAATTTTTATTGCTCTTGGCAGCGACAAACAACATTTGTCCCATGATAGCGACCAAAAGAAAATCCGTCAAATATTTCGAAATGTAAGGAGATAGACAGTGCCCAAAATCACGTATAAGGGAAAAGTTTGAACGCCTGAACGGGCGGGGTTGGCGATGAAGCTTTCAAGAAAGCCGGAATCCGTATCAAATATCGCCCGGCGAACCGGCATGGAAGAGGCACAATTGTCCGAAAAACTGGAAAAAATGGCGACAAACGGCCGGCTGTTCCGAACCCGGAAGAAAACGGGCTGGTGTTGCGCCCCACCAATACCCAGAAACCGGAAGCGGTGTGTTGCTGCGCCTGTTGCTGCCCTGCGGAGACCATTAAAATGGTCAAACAGGAAGATCAACCCGATCCCCCCCTACCCACAATGGAGGATGTGATGGACCAGATTGCTACGCAGCGGGGGCTTCAGTAAGAGGGGGAACCGGAAAGAAGGCGAAGTCCAGAACAATAAGCATTTTCAATTTTACACGAAATTTCGGTTCATGCCTGCCCTGGACGCAATCCAGGATTCCGCTTGGCTTCACTGGCCGGGATAGCGAAGTATGAAGTCACCCCAGAAGCATAGGACCCGGAAAACATTCAGCGGGGGATCATATTCGCCGGCATCTGAACGGCTACCAGTTCGCCCTTGGCACAAAGCTGGCCGTCAGCCGACAGCGTACTTTCCACCACTACTTTTCTCCCTTTGATCTCCTTTACCCGGCCGCGGATCTCCAACACCGGCCCCAGCGGAGTGGGTCGCAGGTAGTCCACATGGAGGGAAGCGGTCACGTACCGCAACGGCGGTTCGGTCCCCATCTCCCGTCCCTCCTGGCGATAGGCTGCGGCGGAAGCGGTACCGGTACTGTGGCAGTCAATCAGGGAGGCGATCAATCCGCCATACACATAACCGGGAATGGCGGTATGATATTTTTGGGGCTGGAAGTGGCAGACCGTCTCGTCGCCGTCCCAATAGCTTTTGATCTGGTGGCCGTGCTGGTTCTGACTGCCACACCCGTAGCACCAGCTGAGGTCTTCGGGATAATAATCCTGAAAGGCTTTTGCGTTCATGTTTTTTTCTTTCTCTCATCAAAATGATCGTTCACGGGAATGGTGCCCCCGGGTTCGTAATTCCCGGTTTTTGCTTCCCCGTTTACAAAAAAAGCCTTTCCCCGACGATGCGCAGCCGCCGGGGAAAGGCTTTTGTATCTGATACCATCTTGCAAAAAAACCGGAGAGGGCTACACCTCCAGCCAGGAATCCGAGTAAAGAATATGGCCAAGAATCACCTTGGCGGTTTTGTAATAATCCTGCAGTTCCTGGGTGGAAGTATCCGGTTCTTCCCCGTCCATCACCGCCAGCACCACGTCGCGGATGTCCTGACGGTCCCCCTTGGCGATCTGGGTCAATTTCTCGTCCAGGGGATCGGAAATTACCGAATACATGCCGTACCGTTCCAGCATAATCATAAAAGTCTGGTTGAGAATCGGACGCAGATGGGCCGGAGGACCATTGGAAATATTGGACAGTCCGCAGGTGCTCTTGCAACCCGGGGCAATATCGCCGATCATGGCCTGAAAATTAATCAGACTCATCAATTGATCCTGCTGTACATTCACCGGGGTGACAATGCCGTCGAACCAGATGCGGTCATTTTCAACACCGGCTTCATTGGCCACGGTCATCAACTCCACCGCCAGCGCAGCCCGCTCGTTCTCATCCCGGGGCAGCCCTTCCGGTCCCCACATGAGCGCAATAAAATCGGCGTTGTATTCGGCGGCCAGCGGAATCATCTTTTCATAACGTTCCGGCCGGGCCATGATGGAATTAATCAAGGGTCGCTGGGGGGTCTCTTTATAGACTTTCAACCCCGCCTCAATGGCATCGATATTGGACGTGTCCAGCGCCAGGGGTATATCGGGCACAACTTCCTGAACCGTCTCAATCACCCAGGGCATCAACTCGGTACCATCTTTTTTGGCCGGCCCCAGATTGATATCGATGTAATCCATCCCTCTTTCCTTCTGATCCAGCGCCTCCTCCTGAATCGGTTTGGGATCTCGTTCCTTGAACGCCGCCCCGATTTTTTTGGAAATGACGTTCAGGCTTTCACCAATAAGAATCATAGTTGCTTTCCTTTAATTTTTGTTAGGTCTCGTCACGTTTTCCGGGCAACCTTCCCGCACCCGGAAAACCAGCTCCTGTATCTATTTCTGGGCTCTTTCCTTTAAAAACGGGGGAAGCATGGGGGCTTCTCGCGGCCCCACGGTAATCGTCCAGTCCGGGAGCTCTTCTTCCACCTCACCGGCAATCGCGGCGGCGTAACCGGGAATAATCAACTCCGTAGTCTTGGCTTTATCCATGATACCACATTTTTTGACAAAGGCACCCACATCGTCGCCGGCAAATTTTCCGGCCGCCCAGGCGGTCAACACGGAAAGCCCTTCGGAATCCTTGATCAGCAGCCAGGTAGGCACCTTGCTATTTTCAATTTCACCGGCCACAATGAAGTAGGTCAGGGCAAAATTGGTGGTCACCACAATGGGCGAATTCTCATCCGGATTGCCGATTTCGTAAATTCCCTCGGTCACGGTCATGGGCCGCTGGGGATCGGTAAAGATGTTGAGCCGCTCCAGCAGCAGCGGAAACATGGTTTCCCCGGAAAAATCCGACAGAACTGCAATGCCGCCGTACTTGGCAATAAACATGGAGGCGACCATGGTTTCCACATCGGGATTGGAGGCCATTTCACAGGGAAAAGCAATGGTCGGGAACCCCAGGGACTTGTTCTGCGCCTTGAGGGCCGCCCGCCGGATGGCCACCTGATCTTCCAGGGCCTGCTTGACCTCCCGGGAACCGGGATCCAGGACAATATCTTTCAGTCCCATCTCCATCAACTTGTCCGTCATGGGGATGAGATCTTCCACGGAATCCGCTTTTATCGCCAATGGAAGGTTCGCATCCTGAGCAATTTTTGCAAAATCGTCCAGATTGTCTTTGGTAGCGCCATACAGCAGGGGACGCTTGAAGCCGCAGGCCTCTACCCCGGCTTTCATGGCATCGACGCTCTCGGACATCAGGATCACCTCAAACTCCGAGGTTTCCGCAATGGTTTTGGCCGTATCGGCAAAGGCCTTGGCATCGCCGGTGTCCTTGACGGCCACCATCTCCGGGCGAAGATTCAGTCCGACCCGTTCATACTGAATGGCATTCCAGTCCTTCAGTTTGGCTTCCAGGTCTTTTTTGGCAATGTCACCATTGACACAGGCGGCCAGCAGGGTTTGATTGTAAAAAGTTTTCTCATGCCGGTACAGCACCGTCTCACCGCCCGCAGCGGCGGCCCGCACTCCGCGACCGATCTTGACCGGCCGGATGGGAGGCGCGGAGGCTTCGGCCAGCTGTTCCCGGGCCTCGTCCGAGACATACGGACAACTGTCAAGCTCGGCTTTGCCCGCAGCCAGGTTCATGGCGAAAGCCAGACAGGTGGGGGCGCCGCATTCCTTGCAGTTGGTCTGCGGCAGGAGCTTGAAAATCTGCATTCCGGTTAAAGCCATTTTTCTCTCCTTATTATATCAAATTTATCTTTTTTCTCTCAGGGAACAACCGTATGGAAGCAGGCCGACCAAGGGGGGCCTGCTTCCATAACGCGTTCTTACATCAAGGAATCCATGGAAAGGGCCGGATGTCCTTTTTCTTCCAGGAAGGGACGGATCTCTTCTTCCGTGACCCCGACCGTCTCATCGGCGATCATGTCATAGAAATCCGGTACACCCAGTTTTTCCGCCCGCATGTCAATACGATCCTTAATTTCTTCCTTCAGCATCTTGGGCATCCAGACGATGCGCAACAGACCGCCCTCGTCCATATCAGTCGGTCCGTCGCCCCGAATGAACTTGGCCTGGGTGATGTTGAATTTGGAATGGCCCACAAACCCCGGGGAGGTGGCGCCTCCACCCATGACACCGGCCAGAGTGGTAAACTTCATACCACAGGGGGTTTCCCCGGTATATTCCCGGTTGACGGTCATGACACCGTTCAGGTTGGGCAGAGTGGCCGCAATGCATTCGCAGCAGCCGCAGGTGGTCATGGGATCGTGCACAATGGAATAGAAATTGTAATGGGTCACCGCTCCGCGGGAGGCCTTGAACACAAAATCGTTGACCCCTTTCCACTGCCCGAGTCTCGTATCCAGGCACTCACCCTTTTCAATGGGCTGGTTGGGACCGGTGGGATTGATCTCGTAAGACGCCTTGCAGTCCATCCAGTTGTAAGCGCCGCACAAACCGGTCCGTTCCGGGCTGACCGAGCAGACATGGTTGGGGGCAAAGGACTGACACAGGGTACAGGAGTAGTAGGTCTCCACATCCTCGTCCGTCATCTTGTCCACCCGCTCATCTCTTGTCTTATACTCGGCCCGGGCGGTTTCGGTCAGTTTGTCCACATCTTTTTTGTCCGTATAAAGGGTGACCTGGACTTTGTCCAGAATCTTGCCGAAGTCCTGATGCATTTTGGCATGCAGCACCACGCCGATGTCTTTCAGGGTAAATCCTTTTTCCACAGCGGATTTGCTCACACGGACCCAGGAGATATCCCGTTGTCCGATATGCATAACGCCCTGGATATAGTTCACCAGGTGATGAATCTGCCGCTCCAGAATCGGCTCAAAATCCGCTTGAAACTCCCGACCGGCGATCTGGACAAAAATCCCCAGCGGCAGGGTATCCCCTTCATTGAGGTCCGCGATATCCTTGCCCACGACCTCTACCTTGCCGTCTTCAATCTCCTTCATATCCGCGGCCTTGACCAGCTCGGTACACTGGGTCTTACCGCCGCCCATCTGGGAATGCAGATCCTTGCCGCGAACCCGTTCGCCTTCATAGGCCGGCCCGAAAGAGCAGGGAATATCGATTTCGGAAACCGTGACTTTCAAGCCGCGGACTTCCACCGAGCGCTGCACCATTTCGTCGTGGGGCACATTGGCCACCACATGTTCGTAGGTACAGATCCCCGTGGGCAGAATTTCCGGAATGTCCGTATCCGCCAGGGTGGGAAAACCCCAGTTCACACAACCGGCCGCGGCCACGCCCCATTCCGTGCCGATATCGCCCAGGGCGTTGACAAAAGCAAAAATCCGGTTTTTGTTGTACATCAAAATTTTCTTGTAATCACCCGGTTCCACCCCGCCAAAAGCCATGGCCGCCCGGTTGGCAAAACCCAGGGCGAACACGGCCGAGGAGATGTCCGGACCGAAGGGAACGATCCGGGTGTTCCAGCCGATCTGCACATCGGCTTCAATGAGCTGATCGATCAGGGTGGTACCGTTATGATTGGCCGCACAGAAGATATACAGGTTCCGCTTCTGGTAATCTTCCACGATCATCTTGGCGGTTTCCGGATCCGGAGCGGCGCCTACCATAGCGGCAAATCCCGGTGCAGAACCGTCCACAAACTCCACCCCGCGTTTGCGCAGAATCACGTCGTCCGCCGGGCCGACCCACTTCTTGCCGTTTTCCAGGTCCGGATCTTCTTCGGGAAAATAAAAGTCCGGTTCTTTTACGATTCGCAAGGCTTCCTTGACCTCGTAAGCCAGAATCGCCGCCATACCCGCATCCAGAAGCGGCCCCAGATAGGGCAGATAGTTTTTGCCTTTAATGTGCGGCGGCAGCAGGCCGCGCGCAAAGGCCATGGGTTTTTGCAGATCTTCCACCGTTTCCACCTTCATACCCAGCAAAGAATAAATAACGGGCAGGTAATAACCGGTGTTGGGAAACTCAACTTTGGTATCCGCATTCATGGCTTCCAGGGTGTTCCGAAGTTCCCCCTCGACCTGGGATACCACCTTATAGCCGCCCTGAATGGCAGCAAACGCAACTAACTTTGACATATCATTCCTCCTTCGTTGAGGATTTTCCTTATTGTATTCCTGTATTTACGATGCTTTTATACCTCCAGGGCCTGCCTGTCGGCCATATCCATCAGGACGCGCTCCCGGGCCTTGTCTATGCCAAGCGCCTTACGCTTCTTGTCGATATGCGCGATCATTTTCTGGGCATGCTTAATGGGATCCACTTCCAGGTCCCACATGCCGCCGTAAAGTTTTTCAAACTCCTTGAAAAGATAATTTTCAAAAACCGGCGCGCCGGTCACCGGCAGGGTAACCCCGAAAACGGTGTAGACACCGGAAGACACAAAATAGTGACCGATGCTGATGGCCTTTTCGCTCATCCACTCCGGGGCACTTCCGGCCGCCGGCAGATCGGAAATATCATCTCCCAGGCCGCCGGCTTTGACCATTTCCGTTGCCGCCAGCAGGATGCGGCTGTTGTCCACGCAGGAGCCCACATGCAGGACCGGTGGAATACCCACCGTCTCACAGACTTCGGCCAGACCCGGCCCGCAGAAGACCAGTCCGGATTCGGGCGTCAGCAGTCCTTCCATGGCACAGGCAATGGCGTTACAACCGGTGGTTAATACCAGCACATCATTTTTCAGCAGTTCTTTGACCACTGTTATATGACCTTCGTTGTGCCGGGTACGGGCGTTGTTGCAGCCCACTACACCGGCCACACCCCGGATGCGGCCATTGATAATGTTGTCATTCAAGGTATAGTAGGTACCCCGGAAAGTTCCGCCCAGATGGTAATTAATGGATTCCACGCCAAAACCGGCCACCTGGGTCGCTTTCTGTTTGGGAATCATGACTTCGGAACGCCGGTTTTCAAAATTGTCAATGGCCAGCTTGACGATCTTCTTGGCATCTTCCAGGGCGGAATGTTCATCAAATTCAATGTGAATGACACTGTCCTGCTCCATCATGGCCAGGGGATGGGTGGTAATCAGCTTGGTGTGGAAACACTCGGCCACGTTGGCCAGATTCTGAAAAATACATTGTATATCCACCACCATGGCGTCACAGGCACCGGTAATAATGGCCAGTTCCTGCTGTAAAAAAGTGGCCGCCGTGGGAATACCGTGCCGCTCCAGCAATTCATTGGCCGTACAGCAGATGCCGCCGAGCTGAATGCCCTTGGCGCCTTTCTCTTTCGCATAGTCCAACATTTCCTGGGACTGGGCCACGGCCACGATAATTTCCGAAAGCACCGCCTCATGGCCGTGCACAATCAAATTGACATGATCTTCCTTCATAATGCCCAGATTGGCTTCCCCGACCACCGGATACGGAGTGCCGAAAATAATATCCTGCAAATCGGTAGCCAGCATGGAGCCGCCCCAGCCGTCGGCAATCGCCGCCCGGGTTCCCTGACGCATCAGGTTACGGTAGTCCTGATCCACACCGATATGGGTGCGGTGCATGATCTCCACAATTTCCCGGTCAATGTTCCGGGGAATAACACCATGCTTCTTCCATTTTTCATAGCGGGCCGCCGGCGCCCGTTTGGCATAGGTCAGCTCGCCACCGGACTTGCCCCACTCGTCCATGGCCTTTTCCGCCGTTTCCAGCGCAATTTCATCGATATCCCGGTCCTGGACTTCGCCGTCCACTTCCACGGTAATCGGGACATCCAGTGCTTCAGCCACCGCTTTCAGTTTGTCCGGATCCTTAACCTGGTAAGCGTCGGTTTCCTTGCGGGCCACAGCCAGAAAGGTTTCCGCCACACAGCGGCCATGGTCGGAATGGGCCGAGGCCCCGCCGGCAATCATGCGGATAAAATTACGGGCGGCGATGGTATTGGGCGTGGCCCCGCAAAGGCCTTTTCTGTCATCCTTGCCGTCCACCCCTCCTTTGGGAAGGGGCAGCCGACAGGGCCCCATGCCGCAATTTTTACAACAGGTGCCCTGGGCGCCGATATTACAGGGCTTCATTTTTTCCGCCCGGTCAAATACCGTCTCCACACCCAGTTCCTGTGCTCTGCGAATCAAATCCTGGCTGGCCTGATCAATGGTCGCCTGGACAGGATCGGCCAGTTTCGGCGCTTTGGCCGTGGTCTCTTTTTTTTCTGTCTCTGCCATCAGAGGTTCCTCCTCTTATTTTTTACTGAATTTTCCTTAGACAAACGCTTTCTTCTTCATTCAATTCTGTTTAAACCCGCTTATGCACACGACTCAGCGATTCCAGAATCTTGTCGAGTTCGGATTTCTGCTCTGTGGCGGGCGTCACCTCGATCAAGGATTTCCTGGTTTCCTGCCGTTTCTTGGCCAGTTCTTCCCGTTCTTTCATTCGCTCCAGCCGCAAAGCTTCCAGCTCCTCATCCCGTTTTTTCCGTTCTTCCGCCGCTTTTCTGGCTTTTTCCTCGGCCTCGCGTTTGGCTTTTTCTTCCGCCTCTTGCTTGGCTTTTTCTTCGGCTTCAGCCTTGGCCCTGACCTCGGCCTCGGCTTTGGCTTTGGCGTCCGCTTCGGCCTGCGCTTTGGCTTTGGCTTCGGCTTCCGGATCAGTCTTGGCCGCCTCGGCAGCCGGCGCCGCAGCTTTCTCTTCCGCAGCCGGGGCCGCTTTCTTGGCCGCCGCTTTGGGGGGTGCGGCTTTCTTGGCCGTCGCTTTCTTGGGCGCGGCTTTCTTGGCCGCGGCTTTCTTGGGTGCGGCCTTCTTCTTTTCCTCCTCTTTGAGGGTCAAGTCCGGCTTGGGCGCCAGGGCGGCATAATCCACTTCCGCCGCGGCCAGCTGTTTGGCAACACCGTCGATATCATCTACTTTGCCGCCGGCCAGAAGTTTATCAATAAAACTGCGAACCATACGGGCCGACTCCGGATGCCGCATAATCAGAACATCACTGCCGGCCATGAGGTAAGTCACCGCGGCCACGGCTTCCATGAGAACGCCCCGTCTTTCGGGGTCGCCCAGCTCCGGCGCGTCATCGGCCGTCTGTTTGGCTTCCTTGCACTTCCAGACTTCGTAGCCCAGATTATTAACCAACGGATATTGCAGTTTGTCATCGCCCTGGGCCATGGCGGCCAGCCGCAAACGCTCCATGACGGAGTAGGAATATTCCATGCCGTATCCCAGACCGCCGGTGGTGGGATCGATCAGAACCCGATCCATGGGCATGCCCAGATTTTCCAGCAAAATATTCACCTGCTTGGCCAAATTCACGTCAATAGGGGAAGAGGAAATCACGGCGTGCCCGTAACCCATGGCGGCGGCGCCGATGCCTTTATGATTCTTCTCTTCCACCGGCCCCAGGGTGAGTTTGACATCCTGACAGGCTTCGGCGATTTTCTTGAATACTTCTTCGTCCTTTTCCACAGCGGTGGTGCCCCAGATAATTATGGGAACATCCACCGCGGCCGCAACCTTTTTTACCGTAGCCACGGCATCGTCTGCACTGGCGTCTTTCCCGTTGGGATCGGTGCTCCGCAACTGCAGCACGAGTATCTCTGCCCCGAATTCATTTACACATTTCTTGGCCCAGGCGGCGGGATCGGCCAGAACATCTTTAAGCGGCGCCGTCACCGCTTCCGGCCAGTCTTCCGGTTCCATGTCCCAGACTTCCATCGCCACCCGCGGTTTATGCGGCATTTCCCCTTCAAACTGATAAAAGGGGTAACAGGTTTCACCACCTACCGTAACAGCCTTGTCTCCGATGGAGATCTCCTTGATGCTGCCGGCATAGGAATCTTTTGGAATTTCAAAACCCACAGCTGCCTCCTTTATGATAAAAATTTCTGATCTTCCGGACTGCATCCGCCGGTAAAATTTTTCATCCGCATCGCCTCCGACACTGTTTTTCCCGGCGGTACAGTCTTCCATAACCTTGAGATATATCAAACACCCGCGGTGTTAAATTTCTCAACTATTTCAAATAATTAAACATAAAAACCGGGCTCTTTGCAAAACAAAAAGATGAATATACCACCGTGCTTGAAAAGTGTCAACAAGTTTCCGCAGAAAAAAAGCGAGTGCCTCTTGAACGGGAATCCATCGTGTCCGTGAGGCCCGCGGAAAATTCCAGCAACCGGACAGACGACGGGCAAGGAGAAATGCTTGCAGCAATTTTCTGCTGTCGGGGCGATGAAGCGGAGGACAGAATGCCGGCAGCAAAAGCTTTTCCGGGCATGCCCGAAAAGGAATGGGGAAAAAGAAAGTCGGCGCGCTTGCACCGGTTTCTCCCGGCGTACTATAGCCAGCCGGCCAACGCCTGGATTACCGGGGGGAAGGATCCAGCAAAGCAAACCCCGTTTCCGGGTCCTGTAATCGCCGGGCGGCGGTCCCGGTCAATTCCCACAGAATAATCTCCATAACCTGCCAGACCACAACTCCCCGGCGAATACAACCGGTCCGGGCCTGCTCCCGCCGGCCGCAGGCCATATGCATATGGACCACCGGATATCCGTCTTCATCCGGGAAAAGGGTGCCTACGCCCGCAATTTCATGAACACTGGGAAGAACATGCTCCAATGGGCGGACCGGACGGCCCCGGCCCGATTCCGGACCTACCACCAAGATGCTGCCGCTGTCCGCCCCCCCCACCGCCAACAGCGCCGCCGCCGTGATTCCTTCCCGGCGGGCCAGCATTTCAATTTGCTCGTGAACCGTTTCTCCCTGTTCCAGGCGCAGGACAAATATCCGGCCCGGGGAGGCCTGAGAGTACTTCATGAAAGACACCTTTCTGATACCACTCGCTACCATGCTGCCGGGAAGTATCAATACCCCAAGCATTCAAAAACAACCGGCCGGCCTTATACTCGGCCTTTCACTTCTGCGGCTTCGACCGGCCATGCCCCTTTTTTCGCCGGCTTTCCAGCCACCGGCGCTGCTCCTCCTGATACTCGGCTTCCGTCTGGTTCCACCCGGAAAAATCGGGATTATCATAATCCGGTGGCGGCCCTTTCCAGGACCTGACAATAGCAATCAACGTTTCCAGGCGACGCTTTTTATCCTTCTTCTTTACCATACAACCGGGCTTTCCCCGCCGGTAACAATTCCGGCATGATTGGTGTCCAGCCGCAATGAAAACCAACCGCCAATCGTTTCCCCGAAAAATTCATAATGTCGGGATGGAGTCAGTGATACTTATGGCCAGTGCAGGAAATTTCAGCCGGCGCCACCCTGCCATCACCATAGTAAAACGTAATGGTCAATATCGGTGACTCCAATTTCCGGGAGCGCCAATCACTCCAGATGGTGGCCCGGCTGGTTCCACTCCGCAGGTGGATTTCCGCCCGGGTGATGACACTACCGGTGGATATTTTGGACAAATGGGGAATATCGGAAAGAATTTCAAGCAGACACAACTCGGTTTTTACCATGGAAGAGCGCTTTATGGAGATATTCTGCGTTTCCTCGATGGTAGTCAGCAATTTTTCTTCCAACAGGGCCACCGGCCGGCAAAACATGGCTTCAATTTCCGCTTTCGTATCCAGTACCAGGACATAATCGACCGCCGCCCGCTCTTCCCGGCTCAGGGTCTTTTCCGGCTCCGCCGCCGGACACAGAGGGGGAAGCAGGAGTCCCAGCACCAGCAAACAATACAGACCGCTCTGCATCAAGGGCCACATCCATCGTTTTTTCATTTTTTTCTCCCTGAACGCACCTGAGGTTGTTTTTCTGTATCCACCGTAAATTTTATGAACATACCGGTCAGCGTCTTTTCTGTCAACCATCAAAACTCTTCCTGTTTTTTCTTGACCTCAATATTTTCCTATCGTATAAAGAATGTTTATTTATTCAGATAAACAAAAAAGAAGATAAAGACCCAAAATATAACGAAAGGAACCAAAGCCCCATGGAAACACTATTGATCAGCCCCGCTGAATTTACTTTTCTCGGTATTCCCACCGTTATTTTTTCGTTTCTGATTCCTGTAATTGGCGTCGGTTGTTTTGCTTACATTATTGCCAACCGCCTGGCCCCGTTAATCAAAGCCGCGCCGGATAACCGTCTGGACCGCATTCCGGAACGCGTCTTCCAGGTAATCAAGATGTGGCTTCTGCAATGGCGGCAACCCCGCTACAGATCAGCCGGTATCATTCACATCATGATTTTTATCGGTTTTCTGGTACTGTCCATTCGTTCCACGGAACTGGTCATTATCGGACTTTCGGCGGATTTCCACATGCCCTTCATGGACGGCATTCTGGGCAGTTTATACAACATCATCAAAGATTATGCCGCCACCATGGTTCTGATCGCCTGTATTATGGCCGCCTACCGGCGCCTGATCGTCAAACCGGAACGATACAAAGTACCCGAAAAATACGGCAAAGATCATACCTGGGAAGCCATTTTCGTGCTGGGACTGATCTCCGCCCTGATGGTCGCGGAAAGCCTTTTCGAAGCCAGCCATGTGGCCGCTTCCGGGGAAGACGTCTTTCTGGCGCCGCTGTCTCTTGTCTGGTTCGAGGAGCTGATTCTCTCCTTTGCGCCCATCGGCTTTCTGCAGGGGCTCCACATTCTGGCCTACTACGTGCATGATCTGGTCTTCTTTTTCTTTCTCTGTTTTCTGCCCATGGGCAAGCATTTTCACGTTATCACCTCGATTTTCAACGTCTTTTTTATCCGGCTCAACAAGGGCAACATCAAACCCGTCCGCTATGACGTCTCCGACGAACAACTGGACGAGCTGGAGTCCTTTGGTGTCAAGAAGCTGGAAGATTTCACCTGGAAACATATCCTGGATTTTTACTCCTGCGCGGATTGCGGCCGCTGCTCCGACCAGTGCCCGGCCAATCTGGTGGGGCGCCCGCTCTCTCCCCGGTTTATCACCATCAAGGCCCGGGACAAGATCTTTGAAAACTACCCCCTGCGCGGAGAATTTGCCGAGAGCAAACCGCTTATCGGTGATATTTACGAAGAAGCGGAAATCTGGTCCTGCACCACCTGTGGCGCCTGCGAAGAAGAATGTCCGCTGGGGATTGAATACATTGATAAAATCGTAGACCTGCGACGCGGCATGGTAGACGAAGGTATGGTCCCCCAATCTCTCCAGAAACCGCTTTCTGCGCTGGAAAAACGCGGTAATGCCTGGGGGAAGATGGAGAAAAAGCGGGCCGATTGGACCAAAGAAGAAGAATTCGCGCAGGAATGCAGCGTCAAAATTCTGGAGAAAAAAGAAACCGCCGACACCCTTTATTTTGTCGACAGTATCTCTTCCTATGACGACCGCATGCAGGAGCTGGCCCGGGCCACCGCCCGCATCCTGACCGCCGGCGGCACCGACTTCGGCATTCTCGGCAAAAACGAAAAAGACAGCGGCAATGAAGTCAAACGCTTTGGCGAAGAGATGCTGTTTCAATCCCTGCGGGACAGCAATATCGACGCTATCCTCAATTCCGGCGCGCAGAAAATCGTCACCGCCGACCCCCATGCCTTCAACGCCATTAAAAACGACTACCACAACAGTGAACTGCCGCCCGTTGAGCACCTGACCCAGTATGTGGACCGCAAAATCAAAGCCGGCGATCTGGCCTTGAAGCCCCTGGAAGATCCCGGCAAGGTATATACCTATCACGACCCCTGCTACCTGGGACGGCACAACAAACTCTATGATCCTCCGCGGGACGCCATGGACGCCATTCCCGGGCTGAAACGGGTGGAGATGGAAAAATGCCGGGACCGTTCTCTGTGTTGCAGCGGGGGGGGGCTGATGCTGTTTTATGAACCGGAAGAAGAAGAACGCATGAGCGTCATCCGGGTTAAAATGGCGGCGGAAGCCGGGGCCAGCGTCATTGTCACCGCCTGCCCCTTCTGTCTGGTCAATATTGAGGACGCCATTAAAGTGGCCAAAATGGAAGATACCATGGAAGCGATTGACTTTTCCGAGCTGATCGCACGCCAGATTGAGATATAATCATTTTGTTATTGATGACAGTGTTTGTAGTAAGAAATCCGTAATTCCAACAGCTGGGAGGATAAGGTATGGAAATTTTAGTCTGTGTCAAACGAGTGCCCGACACCGAGGAAAATGAGATTGAAGTCAACAGCGACGGCAACGACATCGATCGCGACGATCTCGTTTACTCGGTCAATGAATGGGACAATTATGCGGTAGAAGAAGCGATTCAGATGGTTGACAAGCACGGCGGCAGCGTTACCGTGGTGACCATCGGCGACGAGGAGTCCGAGGAAGTGCTGCGCCGGGAAATGGCCATGGGCGCCGAAAACGGCATCCTGATCGACGACGAGGCCTTCAACGGCTCCGACGGCAAAGGCATTGCTACGGGCTTGAAAGCCGTGGTGGAAAAAGGCAACTATGACCTGATCATGACCGGAGCGCAGGCCGATGCCGGGGCCGCGCAGATCGGCGGGCTGCTGGCCGCCATGCTGGATATGCCCTATGCTTCCCTGGTCAACAGCATTGAAGTAATCAATGACAAGCAGTTGAAGGTCGGCCGGGAAATCGAAGGCGGCAATCAGGAGATGAACGAAATCGAGTTGCCCTGCGTGCTTTCCATCCAGACCGGTATCAACGAACCCCGCTACGTTGGCATCCGAGGTATCCGCAAAGTCGCTTCGGTGGAAATCCCCACTTACAGCGCGGGTGACCTGGGAGTGGACACGGCGGCTGTCGGCGCGGCCGGCGCCAAAGTGAAAAAGCTCGACTACTTTGTGCCGGAAACCGGCGAGGGTGCGGAAATGCTGGAAGGAAGCACGGAAGAACTTGCCGAAAAAGTACTGGAAATCTTAAAGGCCAAAGGAGGGTTGAAATAATGGCTCAAATTTTTGCATATATCGTTCACTGTGAGGGTGTGGCGGACGACTCCGCCCTGGAGCTGATTAATGCCGCCAAAAAAATCGATGCCGGAGCAGATATCAAGGCGATTGTCGTGGGTTCCGGGATCGATGCGCTGGCCAATGAGGTTGCCGCCACCTACCCGGAAGTCTGGAAAATTGACAAAGAGGAAGTCGCCTACCCCAATGCCGAAATCATCCGGGGCATGCTGGTCAATGCCCTGCCCAATGACGCTATCGTGCTCATTCCCCACAATACCTTCGGCATGGACCTGGGACCCGGCCTGTCCGTCAAAATGGATTCTACCTATACCGCCGACGCCGTGGATTTTGAAGGCATTGACGGGTCCGACCTGAAAATCGTTCGTCAGGAATTCGGCGGCCAGGTCTATACGCATACGGCCTGCGATATTTCCGGCGGAGCGGTCATCACGGTACGCCCCGGCGCCTTTGAGGCCGACGAAAGCAAAAGCGCCGGCGGCGCGGTCGTCGACAAAACCGCCGATGCCGGCGATGTCACCCCCAAACGTAAATTCCTGGAAATCGTCGAAGCTGAAGCCGGTGACGTAGACATCACCAAAGCGGATGTCCTGGTATCCATCGGCCGCGGCATTGAAGAAGAAGACAACATCGAAATCGCCCAGGAGCTGGCCGATGCCATGGGCGCAGTGGTCTCCTGCTCCCGCCCGGTAGTGGACGCGGGCTGGCTGGAAAAAGCC
This sequence comes from uncultured Desulfobacterales bacterium, assembly GCA_964632805.1. Classification (GTDB taxonomy): domain Bacteria; phylum Desulfobacterota; class Desulfobacteria; order Desulfobacterales; family Desulfosudaceae; genus CAZWCS01. The sequence goes on along the minus strand of CAZWCS010000009.1, from coordinate 7,974 downwards.
CGGCAGGTGGGAACTTCCGGTCAGACCGTCAAGCCCAACATTTACATGGCTATGGGCATCAGCGGTTCTTTTCAGCATCTGGGCGGCATTAAAGGCGGTTACATGATCGCCGTCAACAAGAATCCCAAAGCGCCGATCTTTCAGGTGGCCGACGTGGGTCTGGTGGAAGATATCCTGGAGTTCATGCCGGCCTTAACGGAAAAAATCCAGGAAGGATAATCAGTATAACCGACTTCCAACGGAAACAAACCCGTACGATCATAAAATCGATCGCCGGAAATCCCCCGCAAATTGCCGGAAGGAATATTTCCGGCGATCGATTTTTTTTATCAATTGCCGCAGCAGGATCATGGATCATTTGCTGCTTTTTCCGCCGCTTCACCGTCTTTCCGAAAAGACCCGGCCTCATCATCATTTATTTACATTTTATATACTTATAACCGCCTGACGGCGCAATGCGGACTTGACAGCCTCCCTTTTCCGCTTTATTTTACATTAGGTGTAAAATATACGCAGCAATATCCCGGGGGGCGGTGCGCACTCCTTCGGTTAGACGGAGGCATCCGCTCACCGCTCTCTTCGACGGGGAATATACGAGCATAAGAGAAAAAAGGTGAGGTAATTACTCATGTCAGAAACGGATTACTATAAAATACTTGGAGTCGATAAAAACGCCGCCGATGAAGAAATAAAAAAGGCCTATCGCAAGCTGGCCATGAAGTATCATCCAGACCATTATAAAGGAGACGACAAAGAAGCCGCCGAAGAAAAATTTAAAAAAATCAGTGAGGCCTATGCCGTCTTGAAAGACAAAGAAAAACGTCGCGAATATGACCAGTTCGGCGAAAGCGGGTTTCACCAGCGGTATTCTCAGGAAGATATATTTCAAGGATTTGACTTTTCCGACATTCTCCGGGAATTCGGTTTTGGCGGCGGTCGCGGCGGCACGTTCACCGGCGGTCGCAAAGGCGGCGGTTTCCGGTTTTCATTTGACCAAAGCGGCGGTTCGCCCTTCTTCAGTGGCGGCGGCCGGCAGGCACAACAGATAAAAGGGCAGGATCTGGTCTATGAGCTTCCGCTGACACTGGAAGAAATCGTCTCCGGAACCACCAAACAGGTTTCTCTGGGGCACAGCGGCCAGGCCGAAAAAATCAACGTCAAAATCCCACCGGGCATGATCAGCGGCAAAAAGATCCGCCTGTCCGGAAAAGGAGAATCCAGCAATTTCGGAGGCCCGCCCGGCGATCTGTTCATCCGCTCAAAAGTTCTGGATCACCCGACCTTCCGGACCGACGGCCACGACCTCTATGTCACCAAAACCATCAAACTGTCCGAAGCCTTACTGGGGACGAAAATTTCCGTCCCCTCCATAAGGGGCGGCGAGTTGAGCTTAAAAATCCCGCCGGGAACCAAACACAAAAACAAACTGCGTCTGACGGGCCAGGGCATTCCCTATATGCGGGGCAAAGGCAAAGGGCATCTATACGTGGAAGTACAGGTGGAAATGCCCGCCAAGCTTACCGAAAAACAGAAAAAATTGATTCATAATCTTGCTGAAACCGGCCTCTGACAGATAATAATCGCAAACTTGTTGACAAAAAGCTTTATCTGCGATACGAAGAGAAAGTACGATTGTAATAAAGATACAATGCGTTACACTGGGGGTTGCCGTAGTTTATAAGCCTGTCAGGGATTTACGGGCAGAGATCAGCCGGAACAGCCCAATCTGATGCAGTTTTCCGGCAGACGACGGCCGGCAAAACAGCAAACGGTTGCAGCAGGAATTTCGTCTGACCCGCACCGGGTTCTTGGGAGGAAGAAATAATGTTGACAACACGAAAACAACGATCGCCCCGCAAAAAAATTGCCGAGACAAATAATGACAAAATAATGAGGATATCTAATGATCATTACCTGCGAGCAATGCGGCATCAGTTTCAAGCTGAATGAAAGTCTCTTAAAACCGGAAGGATCAAAAGTCCGGTGCTCTAAATGTAAACATATTTTCCTCGCCTTTCCCCCTCTACCGGAGCCGGAACCGGAAATCGAAATCGAGCCGGAAACCAAAGAAGAAACAACGGAAGCGGCTGTCTCCTTTGACGAAGCGGAGACCGGTCTTGGCGAAGATGAAACAGATCTGGGGCGGGACGAAGAGGGAGAAGAGCCGGTCGTTGCGGAAAGCGGAGACGACTTGGATCTGGATCTGGAAGAAGATGACGCGGGTGCTGACGACTTGGATCTGGACCTGGAAGAAGATGACGCGGGTACTGACGATTTGGATCTGGACCTGGAAGAAGATGACGCGGGCACTGACGACTTGGATCTGGATCTGGAAAAAGATGACGCGGACGCGGACGATATGGAACTCGATCTGGACCTGGACGAAGACGAACCGGAAGTCGAGGAAATCGAGGGCGAACTGGAGCTGGATCTGGAAAAAGACGAAGCCGACGACGATCTGGCGTTGGCCCTTGATGACGATGAAATATCCGAAACCAAACCGGAACCATCTTCCCAGGATATGGAAATTGAACTGGATGAGGATGACGAAGAAGAAAATCTCGATTTTTCGGAAGTTGACGATCTTCTGGACACAGATGAGCCGCCACTGGGAGAAACCACGGAAGAAGAATCCGATGACCTGGATCTGGATCTGGACGACGACGATGACACCGAAGCCTCTGTTGAACAGCAGGAAATTGATCTGGGAGATTTAGAACAAACCATTGAAATGGAACTGCTGGAGCCGGACGAAGAGGAAGAAGAGGAAGAAGATCGGGAAGATGTGGAACTGGAACTGGCTGACAGTGATGATGACGAAGGCCTGGACGAAGACCTGGACGAAATCGATGAGACCGCCGAAGCCCAGGATTTCAGTGATATCGAAAAAATGCTGGAAGATGAAGAAGGCGAAGAACTGAAACTGGATGAAGCGGAAGAAGGCGCGGCAGAAGAAAAAGCCGCCGACAAAAAGAAAAAGGCCAAGAAAAAGAAAACCAAACCGGAAAAAGCCGCCGCAGCCGGTGAAATCGACAAAGTGGTGCTGGTCCTGCTGACCTTCTTTCTGGGGGGAATCGGCATCCATAAGCTCTATCTGGGTAAATACCTCCAAGCCGCCCTGTATATGCTGTTCTTCTGGACCGGCATTCCCGGCTTAATTGCCCTAGTGGAATTTTTCATCTATATTTTCAGCAGTAAGGAGTCCCTGCAAAAGAAATACCAGACCGGCGACATCAAAAAGTCCCTGCTGACCATTGTACTGATGGTGGTCATAATGGGGCTGCTGGCTGCCGGAGCCGTTTTCATGGCCGCCCCCTATCTGACAACAGGCGTCGAAACAGAGGGTATCGGCAAAATGTTCCGGCCCGCGGAAAAAAGGCCGGTAGTGGTCCCGAGCTCGCTCGAGGCTGATTTCGTAACCAACGAAAATATCGGCAAAATGTTCATCATCAAGGGGCAAGTCTCGAATAAAACGGATAAAAAACAAAATTTTCTCCAAGTAAAGGCCAATCTGTATACCAAAGGGAACAACGTCACCGAAAGCTATTATGCTTATTGCGGTAATATCCTCACCCTGCAGGAATTACACGAAAGCAGCCTGGAAACAATCAACCAGAGACTGGGAAACAAATTCGGGGACAACCGGCAGAACATGGAGGTCAAGCCCGGCCAGACAATCCCGTTTATGCTGATTATTCCCGAACTTCCGCCGGACCTGATCGAATATGAAGTGATGTTGGCCCAGTCCCCTGCGCCGGGAAAAAAGTAATATTTTTCGGATCTGAAGAATTTTTCTTGACCGGGATTCCGCAAAAATGGTAAGAGAACTCTTTTATTTTTGCTGACAAAAAGATGTGGCGATGTAGCTCAGCTGGTTAGAGCATACGGCTCATATCCGTAGCGTCCGGGGTTCAAGTCCCTGCATCGCCACCAAACTGAACAACAAGGAAACACCAGAATAAAGGCTCTTGGGATATCGTTATCAAAAGAGCCTCTTCTATCTGGAGGAATCCGAATTCGATGATCCCCGGATTCGAAAAAATTGTGGAACAGCGAATCAAAAGCGCCCGCCGGGAAGGGGCTTTCGAGAACCTTCCGGGAAAAGGAGAACCGCTGCAACTGCAAGACGACCGCCATATACCGGAAGACCTCCGCCTGACCTACAAAATTTTAAAAAATGCCGACTGTCTGCCCCCGGAAATCGAGCTGCGCAAACAGATCCAGCGAACCGAAGAGCTGCTGGCCGGGGTCGAGGACGTAAAAGAGCATTACCGGCTGACCAAAAAGTTGAATTTTCTGATTACAAAGGTGAATATGGGCCGACCCACCCGGGTTGACTTCGAAATTCCCCAGCGCTACTGTGAGAAACTGAACCAGCGGCTCGGCGACACAAAAACCTCCTGAACTTCAAACCACTTCAAACGAAGAGTCTCCCTATGTCCAGATTAACCGTGGCCTTACTGTCCGGCGGTGTTTCTCCGGAGCGAAGCATTTCTCTGGCCGGTGGCCAGGCGATTGACCAGGCCCTGGATAAAAAAAAGTATCACGTCCTTTATTATGATCCCCAAAATGATCTGGCGCGCCTGGCTCAGGAGGCCTATAAAATTGACATCGCCTTCGTCCTTCTGCACGGGGTATACGGTGAAGACGGAACCATTCAAGGTTTTCTCGATCTATTGGGAATTCCCTACCAGTGTTCCGGCGTTCTGGGCAGTGCCCTGTCCGTAAACAAACTTGCCGCCAAAAAAATCTACGAACAGGAAGGGTTGTCCGTCCCTCCGTACCGGGTTCTGCACGCCCCTGACCGGCAACCGGATCCCCGGGAAATCGAGGAGGCGGTTGCGTCGCTGGGATGGCCATTGGTAATCAAACCGGCCTGCGGGGGCTCCAGTATCGGCATGTCCATTGTCCAGTCCCCCCGGGCATTACCGGCGGCGGTCGAACTGGCCCTGCAACACGATACCACCGTTCTGCTGGAAACCTATATAAACGGCCGGGAGCTGACCGGCGGCGTTCTGGGCAATGCGCATCCGGAGGCACTGCCCGTTATCGAAATCATCCCGGAAAGCCGGTATCCCTTCTTTGATTATGAGGCCAAATACACCGCCGGGGCCACCCGGGAGATCTGCCCGGCGCCAATCGAGGCGGAGTTGACCCGAAAAGTACAGGACTATGCCCGGCGGGCGCATATTGCCCTGTTCTGCAAGGGATGCAGCCGAACGGATATGATTGTGCGCGGCGCCGAACTGTTTGTTCTGGAGACCAATACCATTCCCGGCATGGTACCAACCAGCCTGTTGCCGCTGGCGGCCAGAACCGCCGGGATTTCCTTTGATCAACTGGTGGATCAGTTGATTCAGTTCGGTCTGGAAACATCTGCTCACAACCGCTCTGCGAAAGGCCTGTCCCAGTAACCGGAACCGGCGGATATGAAAAAACGGAAACCCTTCCTTTGGCATAAACCACGATTAGCGATATATACCCGGAAAAAGAGGAGATTGTTATGAACATTCTGATTATCGGCGGCGGCGGCCGGGAACACAGCCTCGTCTGGAAAATATCCCAAAGCCCGAAAGTCAAAAATATTTTCTGTGCGCCGGGAAACGCGGGTATTGCCTCTGCGGCCACCTGCGTCCCCATCAAAGTTACGGATAGCGAAGAACTCCTGAATTTTGCCCGCGACGAAGCCGTTGATCTGACAGTGGTGGGCCCGGAACAACCGCTGGCCAACGGTCTGGTGGATTACTTTGAAGAAAACGGGCAGAAAATTTTCGGTCCCCGTCAAAAGGCGGCCCGGATTGAAACCAGTAAAGCTTTTGCCAAAAGCATTATGATGAAATACGATATTCCCACCCCCCGCGGCCAGGCCTTCACCAGCTTCGACGAGGCCCGGGCCTATCTCAAAGAAACCGACGGCAAGGTAGTGGTTAAAGCCGATGGGCTGGCGGAAGGAAAAGGGGTAATCGTTTGCCGTTCGGAAAAAGAAGCCACAGACGCCCTGCGGCTGATAATGAACGAAAAACGGTTCGGGGACGCCGGACAGACCGTACTGATTGAAGAACGGCTGACCGGGGAAGAAGTCTCCTTCCTGGCCTTTACCGACGGCAAAACCGTTCTTCCCCTGCCCTCCTCCCAGGATCACAAAGCCGTTTATGACGGCGACGAAGGTCCGAACACCGGCGGCATGGGCGCCTATTCCCCGGCCCCCATCGTGGATGAATATCTTCACCGGAAAATCATGGAAAGCGTCATGATTCCCACCATAAACGGCATGGCCGCCGAAGGTGTCCCCTATAAAGGCGTTCTTTACGCCGGCCTGATGATTGATGAAGGCCGCGTCCAGGTTCTGGAATTTAATGCCCGCTTTGGTGATCCCGAGACCCAACCGCTGATGATGCGTTTGAAAAGCGACCTTGTCCCCGTTATGGAGGCCGTATGTGACGGACGTTTACATGAATGTTCTTTGACAATTGACGACCGGCCGGCTGTCTGCGTGGTGATGGCGGCGGGAGGGTACCCTCTGTCCTACAAAAAAGGAATGGCCATCAGCGGCTTGAAAAACGTCAACCGTATGAAAAACATCGTGACTTTTCATGCCGGCACCAAGGCCAAAGGCAAACAGCTTCTTACCGACGGCGGCCGGGTGCTCGGCGTCACCGCTCTGGGCGAAACCGTCGGCAAAGCGATAGCCCGCGCCTACGCGGCGGTGTCCAAAATATCCTGGGAAGGCGTATTCTATCGCTCGGATATCGGCGCCAAAGCCCTGGGAAAAGTAAAAAGCCCGCCTCAGGTCGCCATTGTCATGGGATCAGACTCCGATCTTCCCGTGATGGAAGAGGCTGCGGGCATCCTGAAAAAATTTAACATCACCTATGAGATGATCATCGCCTCCGCTCACCGTACCCCCGGAAAAGCTGCGACACTGGCCGAAACTGCGCGCCAACGGGGATTGAAAGTCATCATCGCCGGGGCCGGGATGGCCTCGCATCTGGCGGGCGTGCTGGCCGCCCACACCACTCTTCCGGTTATCGGGGTTCCCCTGGACGCATCTTCCCTGAACGGCCTGGACGCCCTGCTGTCCACCGTCCAGATGCCGCCGGGCGTACCCGTGGCCACAGTGGCCATCGGCAAACCCGGCGCCAAGAATGCCGGTTATCTGGCGGTGCAGATTCTGGCCACAGGCAACAAACAACTGGCCGAAAAACTGCAAGCCTTTAAACAGGAAATGACGGCCGAGGTGGACCAGAAAAACAAACAACTCAATGAAATGCGATAATCTTTTCCGAAAAATCGATCCCCTCAATCCCCGGCCCGACCTTCTCACCGAAGCGATAGCGGTAATCCGGTCCGGCGGGATCGTCGTTTTTCCGGCCACCTCCCTTTATGGACTGGCGGCAGATGCTGGAAACCCCTCAGCTGTGGCCAGAGTCCGGGCCATGAAAAAACGCCCGCCGGAAAAACCGATTCTGCTGCTGGTAAAAAACAGGGCGGCGGCCAGGGCGCTGACCCGCAAAATATCCCCGGAAGCCCGTTGTCTTATGGAAGCCTTCTGGCCCGGGGGCGTCACCCTGATCCTGGAGGCCGGAAGCGCCTGTCCCGACTATCTTACGGCGGCTTCCGGCACCATCGGATTGCGTGTGCCGGCGCACCGGGTGGCCAGGCAACTGGTGGAAAGTATAAACAGTCCCCTAACCGGGACCAGTGCCAATATTTCCGGGCAACCCCCCGTTTACCGGGTCACGCAACTTTCCCCCGACTTTGATCCGCCGCCCGATCTCGTCCTCGATGCAGGAACACTGCAGGGAGGCCGGGGGTCCACCGTGGTCGATGTTTCCTCCTCGCAGCCCGTTATTATCCGGGAAGGAACGATAGGGGCCGACAGAATCTTTGCAGCCATAAACAATTTTCGTCCGTAAGAGCGGGTCTGCGACAAAAATATGGATGGATTTGACAAAGGGTTTTTTTTGTCCTATT